>NZ_CP079194.1:3314734-3621968 GCF_019297855.1 Gymnodinialimonas ceratoperidinii | reverse complement strand
CCCCCCCCCCCCCCCCCCCCCCCCCCCGCGCACCGGCCACCCACCCAAGCCGCGTCCTCGGGCCCACACCCGCTCCCCCTTCATCTTGGTAAATACAACTCCCCCCGGAGGGCCGCTCTCCCACAGCGCCATCGACCGCCACCGTGCCACTCCCGCCCGATCATGCGTCCAAAGATTCGCACCCACCCCGCAACCATCGCGCGCGACGGATTCATTCAGGCGTCCCGCCTTCCCAAGTTTTAAGACAGCGGCTCCGGCACGATGGCGTCGACTTCAATCTCCACCAGCCATTCAGGGTTAACGAAGCGGTCGATCGCCATGATCGTGTCGACCGGCCGCGCCTCGCGGCAGTAAAGCTTGCGCGCGTCGATGGCTTCCTTCCACCTGTCGATGTCGGTCAGGATCACCCGGGTGCGTACGATGTCCTGCAGGCCGGAACCCGCCTCTTCGAGGGCGCTCTTGATGATCTCGAAACACTGGCGGGTCTGGGCGAAGACATCCCCGATGCCCACGGTCTGGCCCTCGGCGTTCACTGGAGCGGTGCCGCCCACTGCGATGAAGGCGCCGACCCTGACGGCGCGGCTGAAGCCCACGATCTCTTCCATCGGGTTGCCGTTCGAAATCAACTGGCGGGTGGTCATCACGGTCTCCACCCATTCGATGCGGCACAGGTAGGGGCGAAACGAGAGGGTCATTCGTTTCGCGCTGAGCATAGCACATTCTGACGTCTGCGCGGGATCGAAGTGACACGAGGGTTTCCCAAGCGCCTTTCGTGCCGCCTGATACCGATCCCCACGCGGCGGAAGACCGGCTCGTTTCGCCCGGCGCGGGATTTTATGCCGTGCCGATCGGGGATTTCCGCCACACCCATCTGGACATGGACGAAAATCCGGCCTACTCCCTGCCTCGGTCTAGGGGCGTAGCTCAGTTGGTAGAGCACCGGATTCCAAATCCGACGGTCGGGAGTTCGAGTCTCTCCGCCCCTGCCAGACCATCCTTTCCAAAAATCCCGAAAACGCCATTGAACGCGCCAACCTGCATATGCCTGCCCTAACGGACGCGCATGCCTGTCTTAACGGATGCGCAGAACAACCGCGATCACGCCGGGGATCTCCCACAGCCAGCCTTTGACCTGCGGCCAGAGGCGCGCGCCCTTGAGGGGCGGGGCGCTGGTGGAGACCTCCAGCCCTTCGCGCCGCGCGATCAGGCGGGCGCGGGGCAGGTGATAGGCATCAGAGACAAGGATCACACGGGTCTCACCTTCCAGCAACGAGACAGCATTGCGGATGTTCTGAACGGTATTGGTGGACGACGCTTCGAGCCGGATCGCGTCACTGGGCACCCCCTCAGCGCGCAGGATCTCGGCCATGACCTCGGCTTCGGTCGGGGGAAACCGTCCCAGTCCGCCGCAGGGAATCACCACGTCTCCATGGCCCTCATGGTAGAGGGCAGCGCCATGGCGGGTGCGCCGCCGCAGGGTCGGTGACGCCCCGTTCTGCCAGACGGCGGCGCCTAGAATCACGATTGCGGTCACCTTGCCCAAGCCTCCTTGCATGCGCGCGCCCTCATGCGTATATGCGCTGTGATCGAAGGAAGTGACCGACCCATGACAAATCCGTTCCAGTTTTTGCAGCAAACCCGCTCTGAAGTGGCGAAGGTTGTCTGGCCGACCCGCCGCGAAGTGCTGGTCACGACGGCCATGGTCTTCGTGATGGCTGTTCTGGCCGCGATCTTCTTTTTCGGCGTTGATTGGCTGATCCGCAATGCGCTTGAGCTGATCCTCACCTCTTTCGGCTGATCTCTCGCACCGGGTGCCGACGTCGAGGGGGCTTGATTTCCCCTGACTTGGCTTGTACTCCGCCACCATCCCCCAAACCTGAAGCATCTGACAGCGCGCACCGCTGGGATGTGGTAATGGGGAGAGGGCCGATTCTGGTCTCGTTGCAACACCCGGCCCCGCTGAGGGCCCGCTAATAAACGGAAACGCATTCATGGCGAAGCGCTGGTATTCGGTCTCGGTTCTGTCGAACTTTGAAAAACGCATCGCAGAGCAGATCAGGACCGCCGTGGCCGAAAAGGGCCTCGAGGACGTGATCGAAGAAGTGCTGGTCCCGGAAGAAGACGTGATCGAGGTCCGCCGCGGCAAGAAGGTCACCGTACCGCGCCGCTTTATGCCCGGCTACGTGCTGGTCCGCATGGAGATGACAGACGTGGGCTACCACGTGATCTCGTCGATCCAGCGGGTCACCGGCTTCCTCGGCCCGCAAGGCCGCCCCATGCCGATGCGCGACGAGGAAGTGAACGCGATCCTCAACCGCGTGGAAGAGGGCGAAGCCAGCCCACGCTCGACGATCACCTTTGAGGTCGGCGAGAAGGTCAAGGTCAACGATGGCCCGTTCGAGGATTTCGACGGCATGGTCGAAGAGGTCGACGAAGAGAACCAGCGCCTGAAGGTGACGGTCTCGATCTTCGGCCGCGCGACGCCGGTGGAGCTGGAATACACGCAGGTTTCCAAACAGATGTAAGCGCAAATCGCGCCGAGGTTGCAGGGCCGCTCCGAAGGGGGCGGCCTTTTGCGTTGGGGACGCTGTCAGGGCGCACGCCGCCCGCCCCGCGGCCAGCCGGAATACGGCAGGGGCCCGCGACACGCGCTTGCGAGCCATTTTCCATTTGCCATGACCGCGATTCCGGCTTAGGAGGCGGGCTTCCATGGATGGGCGCCCTGCGTTCGTCCCTGAAAACTGTGGGAGGCGAGGCGATCGCGATCGTCGGACCAGACCGCAGCCACAAAGGCCCCGAAACGCGATGAGGGGCTGTTGGTATAAAGGAGAGGCCTCATGGCCAAGAAACTCGTCGGCTCGATGAAACTGCAGATCCCTGCAGGTCAAGCCAACCCAAGCCCCCCCGTGGGCCCTGCGCTGGGTCAGCGCGGCATCAACATCATGGAATTCTGCAAGGCGTTCAACGCCAAGACGCAGGAGATGGAGCAGGGTGCACCGTGCCCGACCGTCATCCAGTACTACCAGGACAAGTCCTTCACGATGGACATCAAGACGCCGCCTGCGTCTTACTACCTGAAGAAAGCCGCCGGCCTTAAGCCCGTCGGCAAGCGTAACCGTCCCCGTGGTGCAGAGACGCCCGGTCGTGAGACGGTGGCAACGATCACATCCAAGCAGCTGCGCGAGATTGCAGAAGCGAAGATGGTCGACCTCAGCGCGAACGACGTCGAGGCAGCAATGAAAATCGTCCTTGGCTCGGCCAAGTCGATGGGCATCGAGGTGAAGGGGTAACAACCATGGGTAAAGTGGGAAAACGCTTCGCCGCTGCCAAGGCAGCCTTCGAAGGCCAGGAAAACGTCACGGTTGAAGAAGCCGTTTCGCTGATCAAATCCAACTCCAAGACGAAATTCGACGAGACCGTCGAAATCGCCATGAAGCTTGGCGTCGATCCGCGCCACGCGGACCAGATGGTTCGTGGCACGGTTAACCTGCCCAACGGCACCGGCAAGACGGTCCGCGTGGCCGTGTTCGCCCGTGGTCCGAAGGCTGAAGAGGCCGAGGCGGCAGGCGCAGACATCGTCGGCGCCGAGGATCTGATGGAAAAGGTGCAAGCCGGCAACATCGACTTCGACCGCTGCATCGCCACCCCCGACATGATGCCCATCGTGGGCCGTCTGGGTAAGGTGCTTGGTCCCCGGAACCTGATGCCGAACCCGAAGATCGGCACCGTGACCATGGACGTCAAGGAGGCCGTCGAGGCAGCCAAGGGCGGTCAGGTCCAGTTCAAGGCCGAGAAGGCCGGTGTGGTTCACGCAGGCGTCGGCAAGGCCTCTTTCTCGGAAGAGCAGCTGGTCGAGAACATCCGCGCGTTCGTGGATGCCGTCTCCAAGGCGAAGCCGACCGGTGCCAAGGGCTCCTACATGCAGAAGATCAACCTGTCCTCCACCATGGGGCCGGGCGTATCTTTGAGCGTCGACAACGCGACGGGCAACTAAGCTCCGACCGTTACCGAAAATTTCGAGAAAGGCGCCCCTTCGCGGGCGCCTTTTTTGTTGCAATCGGGCGGGGCAGCCTGCCCATTTGAGGTCACACTCCGTGACTGCAAGAGGGGCTGCCCATGGCTGACACAGACGAACCCGCGCCACAGATCATCGAGCTGCGCGGCGTGCCCTGCCTGCTGGATCACGACGTGGCCGCGCAATTCGGCGTGAAGACCGCGGCCCTGAATCAGGCGGTGAAGCGCAATGCGGAGAAATTCGGCGATGACTTCGCCTTCGAGCTGACCCGCGAGGAGTTTGCCGACTTGAAATCACAAAATGTGATCGCAAGCGGCCATGGTGGCCGGCGGCGGCCACCGAAGGCCTTCACCGAACATGGTGTCGTGATGGCGGCCACCCTGTTGCGCAGTCCGGTGGCCATCGCGGCCTCGCGCCAGATCGTGGCGAGTTTCGTGGCCACGCGGCGCGCGACGGCGCGGGTGGCAGCGGGGCAGAACCTGCCTGCCGCGGCGCGGGCCACGGCGCTGATGGGCGCGGGGGCCGACCCCGACAGCTCCCTGCGCGGGCGCCTGCAGGTGGCGCTGAACCGGGTGCTCGACGCGATCGCCGACCCCGAGGAGAACACCTCGGTCCGCGATGAGGCGCGCAGTGTCGCGCTGGAGGGACTGGGCTACCTGAAGGCGCGGCTGAAGCGCGGCGAGATCGAGAACGAAAAGACCCTGGCCGAGATCCGCAGCATCCTGACACAGGCCGAGAAGACCTCGACCGAGGCGGAAGCGCAGCACATCGAAAACGCGCATCGGCGCATGGCGTTGCTGGCGAAGGAGTTGCAATTGATCCTCGGCGCACAAATGTACCTCCAGACAGGAGAGACCGAGGGCCTGATGGCAACGCTGGAAGATCTCGCCAAATAGCGCCTGCCCCCCTTGGCAAATTGGACCGATCCGTTTAGGGACGCTCTTGCAGCAGAGCGTGCGATTCGTCGGGCGCTCTTTTGCGTTTCGTCCGAGACGGTGGGTTGGGGCCTTAAAATCCCGTTAATTCCTGCCTGAGATGGGATCAGACAGTTGTTGAACGCTCACTCCGTTGAGCGCTTGGCGGTGTTCGGTTCCGTTGCACGCGGACCAAAAACCGCCGGAGCGATCCGGTTAATTGAGCGGTGGGGAAACCCGCCAAGTTGGAGAAAACCTGTGGATAGAGCCCAGAAAGAGAAAGTGGTCGAGGAACTCGGCCAGATCTTTGAAAGCTCTGGCGTCGTGGTAGTGGCACACTACCAGGGCCTCACGGTTGCTAACATGCAGGATCTGCGCGGTCGCGTTCGCGACGCGGGCGGTGCTGTGCGTGTTGCCAAGAACAAGCTCGCCAAGATTGCCCTTGAGGGAACGGATGTCGCTGGCATCTCTGACCTGATGACGGGCATGACTGTTCTTGCCTATTCGGAAGACCCGGTCGCGGCTGCCAAAGCTGCGGACGAGTTTGCCAAGGAGAATGACAACTACGTCATCCTCGGCGGTGCGATGGGCGAAAACATCCTGGATGCCGATGGTGTTAAAGCCGTTGCGAAGATGCCTTCCCGCGAGGAGCTTATCGCTTCCATCGTTGGTTGCATCGGCGCACCTGCCTCGAACATCGCCGGTGCCATTGGCGCGCCTGCCTCGAATATCGCTTCCATCCTTTCGACCATCGAAGAGAAGGCGGCGTAAGCACCCGTTGAGACCCGCCCTTGTGGCGTTGGAACACATACTTACATACGGAAAAAGCAAATGGCTGATCTGAAGAAACTCGCAGAAGAGATCGTTGGTCTGACCCTCCTGGAAGCCCAGGAACTGAAGACCATCCTGAAAGACGAATACGGCATCGAGCCCGCCGCTGGCGGCGCCGTGATGATGGCGGCCGGTGGCGACGCCGGTGGTGCGGCTGCTGAAGAGCAGACCGAATTCGACGTCGTTCTGAAGAACGCCGGCGCCTCCAAGATCAACGTGATCAAGGAAGTTCGCGGCATCACGGGCCTCGGCCTGAAAGAAGCCAAGGACCTCGTCGAGGCCGGCGGCAAGATCAAAGAAGGCGTCGACAAGGCGGAAGCCGAAGAAGTCAAAGCCAAGCTGGAAGCAGCCGGCGCAGAGGTCGAGCTGGCCTAATTGGTCTGGCGCCCCCGTTTCGGGGCAACAATTTGGCTGGATCCGAGGGAAACCTTGGGTCCAGCCGTATCTGTCTTGGCAAGGGCCCTTCGAGAAGGGCGTTTTCCAAGACGGTGACAAGGGATCGGGCTTTGCCGGTGGGACGGCAGACAGATTGATCCGTCATGTCTTATTTCTTGCTACCCTCAGCCGGGCCCCGACGGCATGAGGGAGGCGCGAGAAACGAAAGGTGCGATCGAACATGGCGCAAACTTACGCAGGCCAGAAACGAATCCGCAAATTCTACGGTAAAATCCGCGAAGTGCTGGAAATGCCGAACCTGATCGAGGTTCAGAAGTCGTCCTACGACCTGTTCCTGAAGTCGGGCGATCAGATGGAGCCGATGGACGGCGAAGGCATCAAGGGTGTCTTCCAGTCGGTTTTCCCGATCAAGGATTTCAACGAAACCGCGATCCTCGAGTTCGTCAAGTACGAGCTGGAGACGCCGAAGTTCGATGTTGAGGAGTGCCAGCAGCGCGACCTCACCTATGCCGCGCCCCTCAAGGTGACGCTGCGGCTCATCGTGTTCGATATCGATGAGGACACCGGCGCGAAGTCCGTCAAGGACATCAAGGAACAAGACGTGTTCATGGGCGACATGCCCCTGATGACGCCGAACGGCACCTTCGTCGTGAACGGCACCGAGCGTGTGATCGTATCCCAGATGCACCGCTCCCCCGGCGTGTTCTTCGACCACGACAAGGGCAAGACCCATTCCTCGGGCAAGCTGCTCTTTGCCTGCCGCATCATCCCCTACCGCGGCTCTTGGCTGGACTTCGAGTTCGACGCCAAGGACATCGTCTTCTCGCGCATCGACCGTCGTCGCAAGCTGCCTGTGACCACCCTGCTTTACGCTCTGGGTCTGGACCAGGAAGGCATCATGGATGCCTATTACGACACCGTCACCTACAAGATGGTCAAAGGCGAAGGCTGGTCCACGAAGTTCTTCCCCGAGCGGGTTCGTGGCACCCGTCCGACGGCGGACCTCGTCGACGCCAACACCGGTGAAGTGATCGCCGAGGCCGGCAAGAAGGTCACCCCCCGCGCGGTCAAGAAGTGGATCGACGAGGGCCAGATCGAGAACCTGCTGGTGCCCTTCGACGGCATCATCGGGCGCTATGCGGCCAAGGATATCATCAACGAGGAAACCGGTGCGATCTACGTCGAAGCCGGTGACGAGTTGACGTGGGAAATCGGCAAGGACGGCGAAGTCAGCGGCGGTACGCTGAAAGAGCTGATCGACGCGGGCATCACCGAGATCCCCGTGCTCGACATCGATAACGTCAACGTCGGTCCCTACATCCGCAACACGCTGGCCGTGGACAAGAACATCAACCGCGAATCCGCGCTGATGGACATCTACCGCGTCATGCGTCCGGGCGAGCCGCCCACCGTTGAAGCCGCGTCGACCCTGTTCGACCAGCTCTTCTTCGACAGCGAGCGTTACGACCTCTCGGCCGTGGGCCGGGTGAAGATGAACATGCGTCTCGATCTGGACGCGGAAGACACCATGCGCACCCTGCGCAAGGAAGACATCATCTCCTGCGTCAAGGCGCTGGTGGAGCTGCGCGATGGCCGCGGCGACATCGACGACATCGACCACCTCGGCAACCGCCGGGTGCGGTCGGTTGGCGAGCTGATGGAGAACCAGTATCGCGTGGGTCTCCTGCGCATGGAGCGCGCGATCAAGGAGCGTATGTCCTCCGTCGAGATCGACACGGTCATGCCGCAGGACCTGATCAACGCCAAGCCCGCGGCTGCCGCCGTGCGCGAGTTCTTCGGCTCTTCGCAGCTGTCGCAGTTCATGGACCAGACGAACCCGCTTTCGGAAGTGACGCACAAGCGTCGTCTCTCCGCGCTCGGGCCGGGTGGTCTGACCCGCGAGCGTGCGGGCTTTGAGGTCCGCGACGTTCACCCTACCCACTATGGTCGGATGTGCCCGATTGAAACGCCGGAAGGTCCGAACATCGGCCTGATCAACTCGTTGGCGACCTATGCTCGCGTGAACAAGTACGGCTTCATCGAGACCCCCTACCGCCGCGTGAACGACGCCGTTGTCACCGACGACGTGGTCTACATGTCCGCGACCGAGGAAATGCGTCACACCGTGGCGCAGGCGAACGCCAACCTCGATGAGAACGGCCGTTTCGTGAACGACATGGTCAACACGCGGATGTCCGGGGAATACACGCTGAACCCCCGCGAGGCGATCGACCTGATCGACGTGTCGCCCAAGCAGTTGGTCTCCGTCGCCGCATCGCTGATCCCGTTCCTCGAGAACGACGACGCCAACCGCGCCCTCATGGGCTCGAACATGCAACGTCAGGCCGTGCCGCTTCTGCAAGCGGACGCGCCCTTCGTGGGCACCGGGATCGAGGCCGTCGTGGCCAAGGACTCCGGCGCTGCGATCATGGCCAAGCGTGGCGGTGTCATCGACCAGGTCGACGCACAGCGTATCGTGATCCGGGCGACCGAAGACCTCGAGTTGGGTGACGCGGGCGTGGACATCTACCGTCTGCGCAAGTTCCAGCGCTCGAACCAGAACACCTGCATCAACCAGCGTCCGCTGGTGAAGGTGGGTGACACGGTCGGCAAGGGCGAAGTGATCGCCGACGGTCCCTCCACGGACATCGGTGAACTGGCGCTCGGCAAGAACGTGATCGTCGCGTTCATGCCGTGGAACGGCTACAACTACGAGGACTCGATCCTGATCTCCGAGCGGATCTCGCGCGATGACGTCTTCACCTCGATCCACATCGAGGAATTCGAAGTCGCCGCCCGTGACACGAAGCTTGGACCGGAAGAGATCACCCGTGACATTCCCAACGTCGGCGAGGAAGCGCTCCGGAACCTCGACGAGGCGGGCATCGTCTACATCGGCGCCGAAGTGGAGCCGGGTGACATTCTCGTCGGCAAGATCACCCCGAAGGGCGAGAGCCCGATGACGCCGGAAGAAAAGCTTCTGCGCGCCATCTTCGGTGAAAAGGCCTCGGACGTTCGTGACACCTCGCTGCGCGTGAAGCCCGGCGACTACGGCACGATCGTGGAAGTGCGCGTCTTCAACCGCCACGGTGTGGAGAAGGACGAACGTGCCCTTCAGATCGAGCGGGAAGAAGTCGAGCGTCTGGCCCGTGACCGGGACGACGAGCTGGTGATCCTCGAGCGGAACATCTACGCCCGTCTGCGCGGCATGATCCTTGGCAAGACGGCTGTGAAAGGCCCGAAAGGCGTGAAGCCCAACACGGTCATCACGGAAGACCTGCTGGACGGTCAGCTGTCCCGCGGCCAGTGGTGGCAGCTTGCTCTGGAAGACGAGCAGGACGCGGCTCACATCGAAGCCCTGAACCAGCAGTTCGACGCGCAGAAGCGCGCGCTCGATCACCGGTTCGAGGACAAGGTCGAGAAAGTCCGTCGCGGCGACGATCTGCCCCCGGGCGTGATGAAGATGGTCAAGGTCTTCATCGCCGTGAAGCGCAAGCTTCAGCCGGGCGACAAGATGGCCGGTCGTCACGGAAACAAGGGTGTGATCTCGAAAGTGGTGCCGATGGAGGACATGCCGTTCCTCGCAGACGGTACCCCGGTCGACTTCGTGCTCAACCCGCTCGGCGTGCCTTCGCGGATGAACGTCGGTCAGATCCTTGAAACCCACATGGGTTGGGCCGCGCGCGGCATGGGTCTGCAGATCGACGAGGCACTCGACGAATATCGCCGCTCCGGCGACATGACCCCGGTGCGCGATGCTCTGAAGATCGCTTACGGCGACGAGGTCTATGAAGAGGCCTTCGCGTCCCGCGACGAGGACTCGCTGCTCGAGGCCGCTGGCAACGTCACCAAGGGCGTTCCGATTGCAACGCCCGTCTTCGACGGTGCGAAGGAAGCGGACGTGAACGATGCGCTGATCCGCGCGGGCTTCTCCACCTCGGGCCAGTCGAAACTGTTCGACGGTCGTACCGGTGAGCAATTCGCCCGTGAGGTGACGGTGGGTGTCAAATACCTGCTGAAGCTGCACCACCTTGTCGACGACAAGATCCACGCCCGTTCCACGGGACCGTACTCGCTCGTTACGCAACAGCCGTTGGGTGGTAAGGCGCAGTTCGGTGGTCAGCGCTTCGGTGAGATGGAGGTCTGGGCTCTGGAAGCTTACGGCGCCGCCTACACCCTGCAGGAGATGCTGACGGTGAAGTCGGATGACGTGGCAGGCCGGACCAAGGTCTACGAGAGCATCGTCAAGGGTGAGGACAACTTCGAGGCCGGCGTACCGGAATCGTTCAACGTTCTCGTCAAAGAGGTCCGCGGCCTGGGCCTCAACATGGAACTCCTGGATGCGGAGGGTGAGGAGTGAGCCAACTGGCGGGGTAACCCCGCCCAACGGCCCCCGGGCAGGGCGCGCGTTGTCGCACCCCGCCCCTCCCTTTGCACGATATTCGAGGTACTCGCATGAACCAGGAACTTACAAACAACCCGTTCAACCCGCTGACGCCGCCCAAGGCATTCGACGAGATCAAGGTCTCGCTCGCCTCGCCCGAGCGCATCCTCAGCTGGTCCTACGGGGAGATCAAGAAGCCCGAGACGATCAACTACCGCACGTTCAAGCCCGAGCGTGACGGCCTGTTCTGTGCTCGTATCTTCGGGCCGATCAAGGACTACGAATGCCTTTGCGGCAAATACAAGCGGATGAAGTAT
Organism: Gymnodinialimonas ceratoperidinii; assembly: GCF_019297855.1. Taxonomy (NCBI): domain Bacteria; kingdom Pseudomonadati; phylum Pseudomonadota; class Alphaproteobacteria; order Rhodobacterales; family Paracoccaceae; genus Gymnodinialimonas; species Gymnodinialimonas ceratoperidinii. The sequence goes on along the minus strand of NZ_CP079194.1, from coordinate 3,611,111 downwards.
CGCGGCGTTGTCTGCGAGAAATGCGGTGTGGAAGTCACGCTGCAGAAGGTCCGCCGCGAGCGCATGGGCCACATCGAACTGGCGGCTCCCGTCGCGCACATCTGGTTCCTCAAGTCGCTGCCGTCGCGCATCGGCCTGATGCTGGACATGACCCTGCGTGACCTCGAGCGGATCCTCTACTTCGAGAACTACGTGGTGATCGAGCCCGGCCTCACCGACCTGCAATACGGTCAGCTGATGGGCGAAGAGGAATACATGGACGCCCAGGACGCCTACGGCGCCGACGCGTTCCAGGCCAACATTGGTGCGGAAGCGATCCGCGAGATGCTGTCCCAGATCGACCTCGAGAACGAGGCCAACCAGCTGCGCGAGGACCTCAAGGAGGCCACCGGCGAGCTGAAGCCGAAAAAGATCATCAAGCGTCTGAAGATCGTCGAATCCTTCCTCGAGTCGGGCAACCGCCCCGAGTGGATGGTCATGACCGTCGTTCCGGTCATTCCGCCAGAGCTGCGCCCGCTGGTGCCGCTGGACGGTGGCCGTTTCGCGACCTCCGACCTCAACGACCTGTATCGTCGGGTGATCAACCGCAACAACCGCCTCAAGCGCCTGATCGAGCTGCGCGCGCCGGACATCATCATCCGCAACGAAAAGCGGATGCTGCAGGAATCCGTCGACGCTCTGTTCGACAACGGCCGTCGTGGCCGGGTCATCACCGGTGCCAACAAGCGTCCGCTGAAATCGCTCAGCGACATGCTGAAGGGCAAGCAGGGCCGCTTCCGTCAGAACCTTCTGGGTAAGCGCGTCGACTTCTCGGGGCGTTCGGTCATCGTGACCGGCCCCGAGCTGAAGCTGCACCAGTGCGGCCTGCCGAAGAAGATGGCGCTGGAGCTGTTCAAGCCGTTCATCTACTCGCGCCTTGAGGCCAAGGGCCTGTCTTCCACCGTGAAGCAAGCCAAGAAGCTGGTCGAGAAAGAGCGTCCCGAGGTCTGGGATATCCTCGACGAGGTCATCCGTGAGCATCCGGTTCTGCTGAACCGCGCGCCCACGCTGCACCGTCTTGGCATTCAGGCGTTCGAGCCCGTTCTGATCGAAGGCAAGGCGATCCAGCTTCATCCGCTGGTCTGCTCGGCGTTCAACGCGGACTTCGACGGCGACCAGATGGCCGTGCACGTCCCGCTGTCGCTGGAAGCGCAGCTGGAAGCGCGCGTCCTGATGATGTCGACGAACAACGTTCTGTCGCCCGCCAACGGCGCGCCGATCATCGTTCCGTCGCAGGACATGATCCTCGGCCTCTACTACGTCACCCTTGCCCGTGAAGGCATGAAGGGCGAAGGCATGATGTTTGCCGACGTGGACGAGGTGCGTCACGCGCTGGATGCCGGTGAAATCCACCTGCACTCCAAGATCACCGCGCGCCTCACGCAGATCGACGAGGAAGGCAACGAGTACATGAAGCGGTTCGAGACCACACCCGGTCGCGTCCTGCTTGGTGCCCTGCTGCCGCTGAATGCGAAGGCACCTTTCGATCTGGTGAACCGTCTTCTCCGGAAGAAGGAAGTTCAGCAGGTCATCGACACCGTCTACCGCTATTGCGGTCAGAAGGAGTCGGTCATTTTCTGCGACCAGATCATGACGATGGGCTTCCGCGAAGCGTTCAAGGCCGGCATCTCGTTCGGCAAGGACGACATGGTCATCCCCGACACCAAGTGGGAGCTCGTCGACGAGGCGCGCGATCAGGTGAAGGAGTTCGAACAGCAGTACATGGACGGCCTGATTACCCAGGGCGAAAAGTACAACAAGGTGATCGACTCGTGGTCGAAGGTGAACGACAAGGTCACCGACGCCATGATGGGCACGATCTCGGCCTCCAAGCGGGACGAGGCGGGCGCAGAGATGGAGCCGAACTCGGTCTACATGATGGCCCACTCCGGTGCCCGTGGCTCGGTCACCCAGATGAAGCAGTTGGGCGGCATGCGCGGCCTGATGGCCAAGCCGAACGGCGAAATCATCGAGACGCCGATCATCTCGAACTTCAAGGAAGGTCTGACCGTTCTTGAATACTTCAACTCCACCCACGGTGCCCGTAAGGGTCTGTCGGATACGGCTCTGAAGACGGCGAACTCGGGTTACCTGACCCGTCGTCTCGTGGACGTGGCGCAGGATTGCATCGTGCGTCTGGATGATTGCGGCACCGAGAACACGATCAAGGCCGAAGCGGCCGTCAACGACGGTGAAGTCGTGGCGTCCCTGGCCGAGCGTATTCTGGGCCGGACCGCGGGTGAGGATGTCTTCATTCCGGGTACGGAAGAGATCATCGTCTCCAAGGGCGAGCTGATCGACGAGCGCAAGGCCGATGCGGTGGAAGCCGCGGGTGTCACCACCATGCAGATGCGTTCGCCGCTGACCTGTGAGGCGGAAGAGGGCGTTTGCGCGACGTGTTACGGTCGTGACCTTGCACGCGGTACGAAGGTGAACACCGGCGAAGCCGTGGGCATCATCGCGGCGCAGTCGATTGGTGAGCCGGGTACACAGCTGACGATGCGGACCTTCCACATCGGCGGCGTTGCCCAGGGTGGTCAGCAGTCGTTCCAGGAAGTGAACGTCGACGGCAAGGTCGAATTCCGCAACGCCAACCTGCTGAAGAACGCAGCTGGCGAAAGCGTCGTCATGGGCCGGAACATGGTACTGGCGATCCTGGACGAGCAGGGCTCCGAGCGGGCCTCGTTCAAGCTCGGCTACGGTACCAATGTGCTTGTCGAAGACGGCGCGATGGTCTCCCGTGGCGACCGTCTGTTTGAATGGGATCCCTATACCCTGCCGATCATCGCGGAAGCTGCCGGTACGGCGAAGTTTGTCGATCTGATCTCGGGGATCTCGATCCGCGACGAGACGGACGATGCGACCGGCATGACCCAGAAGATCGTCTCGGATTGGCGCACTGCCCCCAAAGGCAACGAGCTGAAGCCCGAGATCATCATCGCCGACGACGACGGTGAGCCGATGCGCAACGAGCAGGGCAACCCGGTGATCTACACGATGTCGGTGGATGCGATCCTCTCGATCGAAGAAGGTCAGGCGATCAAGGCCGGTGACGTGATTGCGCGTATCCCGCGGGAAGGTGCGAAGACGAAGGACATTACCGGTGGTCTGCCGCGTGTGGCCGAACTCTTCGAAGCACGTCGTCCCAAGGATCACGCGATCATCGCCGAGATCGACGGTTATGTGAAATTCGGCCGTGACTTCAAGAACAAGCGCCGGATCGGCATTGTTCCTGCGGACGAAAGCCTCGAGCCCGTGGAATACATGGTGCCCAAGGGCAAGCATATCCCCGTTGCCGAAGGCGACTTCGTGCAGGTTGGTGACTACATCATGGACGGCAACCCCGCGCCGCACGACATCCTCGCGGTGTTGGGTGTCGAGGCTCTGGCCGATTACATGATCGCCGAGGTGCAGGACGTGTACCGACTGCAGGGCGTGAAGATCAACGATAAGCACATCGAGGTTATCGTTCGTCAGATGCTCCAGAAGTGGGAGATCCAGGACTCCGGCGAGACCACGCTGCTCAAGGGCGAGCATGTCGACAAGGCCGAGTTCGTGGCTGCCAACGAGAAGGCGGTCCGCGACGGTCGTCGTCCGGCACAGGGCGAACCGATCCTTCTGGGTATCACCAAGGCGTCGCTGCAGACCCGCAGCTTCATCTCTGCCGCGTCCTTCCAAGAAACCACGCGCGTGCTGACCGAGGCTTCGGTTCAGGGCAAGCGGGACAAGCTGGTCGGTCTGAAAGAGAACGTCATCGTGGGTCGTCTGATCCCGGCGGGCACCGGTGGTGCGACGCAAGAGGTCGAGCGGATTGCAAAGAGCCGTGACCAGAAGGTCGTCGACGCCGCGCAGGCCGAAGCCGAAGCCGCCGCAGCTCTTGCTGCTCCGGTCGAGGAAGAGCCCACGCCTGAGGGTGACACTGCCGAATAAGGCCGCGTCGCTTCAAGAGATTGTAAACGCCCCGTTGGAAACAGCGGGGCGTTTTTTCGTGTGGTTTCAGGCCCGGCCTTTGCTAAGGTTCCGGTAATGTTCCCCTGCCAGCGAGTTGTCCTGATGTCTCAAGATGCCCACCCCCCGATCGACTATATCGAGTTCACCTCGCCCGAGCTGGAGAAGACACAAGCCTTCTTCTCGGAAGCCTTCGGGTGGAGCTACATCGACTACGGGCCCGACTACAGGGACATTCAAGGCGCCGGTCTGGGCGGCGGGATCGTGCGGGGCGATCTGCGCCCGCCGCTACCGGTTCTGAAAGCCGATGATCTGGAAGCCATGCTGGCGCGGGTCAAAGCCGCGGGCGCCGAGATCACGAAAGAGATCTTCAGCTTTCCCGGCGGTCGTCGGTTCCAGTTCCGCGAACCCGGCGGCACCGAGATGGCCGTATGGAGCGCACCGGAGGCAGAGGCTTAGAAACGACCTCCGGCCAAGGGGGATTCCCCCCTCGGGCCAATTCGCCTAACTTCCGCCTTAACGGGAGGTTAGGGGCGTTTCATGAGTGCTGTGAACAAGATCATCGGCGTGTGTCGCTTCTCTTACCTCGGCGACGCCGGTTTCCGCACGTTGAAGGGCGGGGCGGAGGAGGCCGCGGCGATCCTCTATGCGCCGGGTCGGATGCAGCGCCGCTTCGCCTATTTCGAGAACATCTGCCTGCCGTCGCTCGCGGCGCAGACTGACCCCGACTTCACCCTCGTGGCGCTGATCGGGGACACGATGCCGTTTCATTTCCGCAAGCGGCTCAAGCGGCTGGCGGACAAGTACCCCTTCCTGCGCATCGCGACACTGGAGGCGGCGGGGCCGCTGAACTCTACCCGCCGCGCGTTCCGGCGCGGGCTGGACGAGGAGGAGGCGGACTTCATCACCGGGTTCCGGCTAGACGATGATGACGCGGTGGGCCGCGATTACATCGAGCGGACCCGAGAGATCGCGGACAACCTGATCAAGCTCGGATGGGCGACTGCCGAGGTTCCCGCTGCCGTGTGCTTTCACCGCGGCATCTACTGGGACATGAAGCGCGACGAGGATCAGTTCTGGGATTACTCCGAGCCGCAGCCCCTTGGGCTTGCCTCGGCGATGATCCATCACCCCGACAGCCAGCACAACATCTACCGCTGGAACCACCGCAAGCTCGCCTGCAACGCGCGGTGCTGGATCGACCCCCATGAGTACATGTTCGTCCGCACCCTGCACGGCCACAACGACAGCGATCGCTCAATCCCGCCCGGCGCGCGACAGCTGCCGGATTGGCAGGCCCGCAAGCTCTTTCGCGAACGGTTCGGCCTGAACCCCAAGCGGCTGCTGCCGATGATGCAGAAGCTGCAGGAGGAGGGCTCGGGCATGGCGCGTCAGCTTGCGGCCGAGGCGCGGGCGGATGCATCCGGGACAGGCGACGACACATGACGCCGAACCTCAAGGGCTCCCTCCTGATGATGGGCTCGATGGCGGCATTCACCCTCAACGATGTGGTGGTGAAGCTTCTGGCCGATGAGTTACCGTTGTTTCAGATCGTCTTTCTGCGGGGTCTGCTGACGACCCTTCTGCTGACCCTCACGGTGGCGGCATTCGGCAAGTTGAGCTTCCACGTCCCGCGCCCGGATCGGGGCAAGGTCGCACTGCGCACCCTGTTCGAGATCGTCGCGATGGTCACTTTCCTGACCGCCTTGATCAACATGCAGATCGCCAATGCGACCGCCATCCTCTCGGCGCTTCCGCTGGCCGTGACCCTCGGCGCGGCACTGATGTTCAAGGAGCAGGTCGGCTGGCGCCGGTTGAGCGCGATCTGTGTCGGCGCCTTCGGTGTGCTGTTGATCGTGCAGCCGGGCGCGGAGGGGTTCAACAGCTACTCCCTGCTGGCGCTGGTCACGGTGGTGCTGGTCGCCGGCCGCGACCTCGTGACCCGCAGTTTCTCACCGGAGTTGCCGTCGATGACTGTCGCCGTCATCACCGCCGCCGCGATCTGCGTCTTCGGCGGCGTGATGATGGTGACCGAGGAATGGGTGCCCCTGCAGGCGGACCACGCAGCGCTGCTGGCGCTTGCCGCCTTTTTCATCATCGGCGGCTACGTCTTCTCGATCCTCGTGATGCGGGTGGGCGAGGTCGCCGTCACCGCGCCCTTCCGCTACAGTTCTCTCGTATTCGCGCTGGTCATGGGCTGGCTCGTCTTTGCCGAGCTTCCCAATGCCCTCGCGCTGACCGGGGCCGTGATCGTGGTGGTGATGGGGGTCTTCACCCTGATCCGGGAAAGGCAGGTGAAACATGGCTGAGGGGGTTCAGGTCCAAGGGCTCTGCCGCTTCTCCTTTCCCTGCACCGGCGGCTTCAAGAAGTATCACGAAAGCCTCGAGGAACGCCGCGCCGCGCTCTATGCGCCGGATCGGCTGGACCAGCGGACGCTCTGGTTCGAGCATGTGTTCCTCCCCCCGCTCCGCGCGCAGACCGACAAGGATTTCACCCTGCATCTTCTGATGGGAGAAGACCTTCCCAAGCCCTGGCGCGACCGGGTCGAGGCGGCGATTGCCGATGTGCCACAGATCCAACCCCATTGGCGCGAGCCGGGGGATCACCGGGCGATCTGCCGCGATGTGCTCTGGGGCGGACGAGAGGCCACCCGCACGGTGGTCGCGGAGTTCCGGCTGGATGACGATGACGCCGTGGCGATAGATTACGTGCAGCAGTTGCGCCGCGGGTGGGGCAAGGTGGCTCGGCTGGCGAATTTCCATGGCCGGGTGGCGCTGGATCACGGCAAGGGCATGGTGCTGGAAGCGCAGCCGGATGGCGGCCTCAAGCCCCATGTGCTCAACACCCATTGCTGGTCGGCAGGGCTCGCGATCTTCCTGAAGCCCGAGGATGAGGCCATCGTCATGGACTTCCCGCACCACAAGATCTGGGCGCGGGTGCCCTTCGTGAACCTCACCGACAGCGTGATGTTCATCCGCGGCGATCACGCCCATAACGACGCCCGCACGCCCTTCGGGGCAGGGCAGCCGGTGCCGATCCCGCCGGAAGAGATCGCGCCGCTGCTTCAACGTCGCTTTGCCATTGATCTTCCAGCATTTGAGGCCGCGTGGCGCAGCCTTGTCGCGTGACCCCGAGGCGCTGTTGACAGCCTGAGCGACTCCGCCTATACGGCGCCCATCTGGCTAGGACGCGTCCCGTGTCCCGTGATGCCAAACTACAGTTCTGAGTGGCCACGATCCGGGCATTTTAAGCGCCTTGATCCTCTGGAAATTCCTCCGCGGCGTCCTCCAGGTAGGGAAGGGACCACGCGGTTTTGGTGTTGTCTATGCGGTTTGGCCGCGCATGGGACGCCAGACATGATGATGCAAACCGGGGAGACCCCATGCCAACGATTCAGCAGCTGATCCGCAAGCCGCGGCAGCCTAAAGTAAAACGCTCCAAGTCTCAGCACATGGAAGGCTGCCCGCAGAAGCGCGGCGTCTGCACACGCGTTTATACCACCACGCCGAAGAAGCCGAACTCGGCCATGCGGAAAGTCGCCAAGGTGCGTCTGACCAACGGTTACGAGGTCATCAGCTACATCCCCGGTGAAAGCCACAACCTTCAGGAGCACTCCGTGGTCCTGATCCGCGGCGGTCGTGTAAAAGACCTTCCCGGTGTGCGTTACCACATCCTGCGCGGTGTACTCGATACGCAAGGCGTCAAAGACCGTCGCCAGCGTCGTTCGAAGTACGGCGCCAAGCGCCCCAAATAAGGAGAGCAGCAGATGTCACGTCGTCACGCCGCCGAGAAACGCCAGGTCCTGCCCGACGCCAAGTTCGGCGATATGGTCCTGACCAAATTCATGAACAACCTGATGATCGACGGCAAGAAATCCGTCGCTGAGAAGATTGTTTACAACGCCTTTGACCGCGTCGAAGGCAAGCTCAAGCGCGCGCCCGTGGAAGTTTTCCACGAAGCGCTCGAAAACATCAAACCCGCCGTGGAAGTCCGCTCCCGCCGTGTGGGTGGTGCCACCTACCAGGTGCCCGTCGATGTGCGCCCCGAGCGTCGCGAAGCACTGGCCATCCGCTGGCTGATCAACGCTTCCCGCGCCCGTAACGAAAACACCATGGAAGAGCGTCTGGCCGGTGAGCTGGTGGATGCAGTCAACATGCGTGGTTCCGCCGTCAAGAAGCGCGAAGACACCCACAAGATGGCCGACGCCAACCGCGCGTTCAGCCACTACCGTTGGTAATTTCGGCGTCCATAGATTTGGCGCTGGCATCTGTCCGGCGCCGGATTTATCTGGCGTCCCTACGCGACAAGGCGGCCCCGTCCGGGGGCCGCTTCCCCGTTTAAACTTTAGTCTTAGGACATCCCATGGCACGCGATTATCCCCTCGAGCGCTACCGGAACTTCGGAATCATGGCCCACATCGATGCGGGCAAGACCACCTGTTCCGAACGAATCCTGTTCTACACAGGTAAATCCCACAACCTCGGTGAGGTGCACGATGGTGCGGCCACGATGGACTGGATGGAGCAGGAGCAGGAGCGTGGCATCACGATTACCTCCGCTGCGACGACCACGTTCTGGGAGCGTACCGAAGACGGCGAGACCGCCGACACGCCCAAGCACCGCATGAACATCATCGACACCCCCGGCCACGTGGACTTCACCATTGAAGTCGAGCGTTCGCTGGCGGTTCTCGACGGCGCGGTTGCCGTGCTTGACGCCAACGCCGGTGTCGAGCCCCAGACCGAAACCGTCTGGCGCCAGGCCGACCGCTACAAGGTTCCGCGCATCGTGTTCGTCAACAAGATGGACAAGATCGGCGCCGACTTCTTCAACTGCGTCCACATGATCGAAGACCGCACCGGCGCGACCGCCGTTCCCGTCGGTATCCCGATCGGTGCCGAGAACGAGCTGGAAGGCCTGATCGACCTTGTCACCATGGAAGAGTGGCTGTGGCAGGGCGAAGACCTCGGCGCGTCCTGGATCAAGGCTCCGATCCGCGACAGCCTGAAGGACATGGCGCAGGAATGGCGCGCCAAGATGATCGAGAACGCCGTCGAAATGGACGACGACGCCATGGAAGCCTACCTCGAAGGCGAAGAGCCCGACGTGCCGACCCTGCGCAAATTGCTGCGCAAGGGCACGCTGTCGCTGTCCTTCGTACCGGTTCTGGGTGGCTCCGCGTTCAAGAACAAGGGCGTCCAGCCGCTGCTCAACGCCGTGATCGACTACCTGCCGAGCCCGCTCGACGTGGTCGACTACATGGGCTTCAAGCCCGGCGACGAGACCGAGACCCGCAACATCCCGCGCCGCGCGGATGACGACATGCCGTTCTCGGGCCTGGCGTTCAAGATCATGAACGACCCCTTCGTCGGCTCGCTGACCTTCGTGCGCGTTTACTCCGGTCAGCTCCGCAAGGGCGACAGCATGATCAACTCGACCAAGGGCAACACCGAGCGCGTTGGTCGGATGATGATGATGCACTCCAACAACCGCGAAGAGATCGAAGAGGCATATGCCGGCGACATCATCGCGTTGGGTGGTCTGAAGAACACCACGACCGGTGACACCCTCTGCGACAAGAATGATCCGGTGGTTCTGGAAACGATGACGTTCCCCGATCCGGTGATCGAGATTGCCGTCGAGCCGAAGACCAAGGCGGACCAGGAGAAAATGGCCCAGGCGCTGCAGCGTCTGTCCGCCGAAGACCCCTCCTTCCGTGTCGAGACCGACCTGGAATCCGGCCAGACCATCATGCGTGGCATGGGCGAACTCCACCTCGACATTCTCGTCGACCGCATGAAGCGCGAGTTCAAGGTCGAGGCCAACATCGGTGCGCCGCAGGTGGCTTACCGTGAGACCATCGGTCACGAAGTCGAGCACACCTACACCCACAAGAAACAGTCGGGTGGTTCGGGTCAGTACGCTGAAGTCAAACTGCTCATCTCCCCCACGGAGCCGGGCGAAGGCTACTCGTTCGAGTCCAAGATCGTTGGTGGTGCGGTTCCGAAGGAATACATCCCCGGCGTCGAGAAGGGCATCAAGTCCGTCATGGACAGTGGTCCGCTCGCGGGCTTCCCCGTGATCGACTTCAAGGTTCAGCTGCTGGACGGTAAGTTCCACGACGTTGACTCCTCGGTCCTCGCATTCGAAATCGCGGCCCGCATGGGCATGCGTGAAGGGATGCGGAAGGCCGGCGCGAAGCTGCTCGAGCCGATCATGAAGGTCGAGGTCATCACGCCGGAAGATTACACCGGTGGCATCATCGGTGACCTGACGTCCCGTCGGGGCCAGGTGCAGGGTCAGGATACGCGCGGCAACGCCATCGCGATCGACGCCTTCGTGCCGCTGGCCAACATGTTCGGCTACATCAACACCCTGCGCTCCATGTCTTCGGGCCGCGCGCAGTTCTCGATGCAGTTCGACCACTACGAACCGGTTCCGCAGAACATCTCCGACGAGATCCAAGCGAAATACGCATAACGGCGGGGCGGATCATCCGCCCGCCCCAACCGTTGGGCCGCCGAAGGCGTGCCCAAACACACTAAGGAGGCCATCATGGCAAAGGAAAAGTTTGAACGTTCTAAGCCGCATGTGAACATCGGCACGATTGGTCACGTTGACCACGGCAAGACGACGCTGACGGCTGCGATCACGAAGCAGTTTGGCGATTTTCAGGATTACGCGTCGATCGACTCGGCTCCTGAGGAGCGGGCGCGCGGGATCACGATCTCCACGGCGCACGTGGAATACGAGACGGAGACCCGTCACTACGCCCACGTCGACTGCCCCGGCCACGCCGACTACGTGAAGAACATGATCACCGGTGCGGCGCAGATGGACGGCGCGATCCTGGTTGTGAACGCGGCCGACGGCCCGATGCCCCAGACCCGCGAGCACATCCTGCTCGGTCGTCAGGTCGGCATCCCCTACATGGTCGTCTACATGAACAAGGTCGACCAGGTTGACGACGAGGAGCTGCTGGAGCTCGTCGAGATGGAGATCCGCGAGCTGCTGTCCTCCTACGAGTACCCCGGCGACGACATCCCGGTCATCCCCGGTTCGGCCCTGGCCGCTCTGGAAGGCCGTGACGACGCGATCGGCAAAGACTCCATCGACAAGCTGATGGCGGCTGTGGACGAGTACATCCCGACGCCCGCACGCGCCGTGGACCAGCCCTTCCTGATGCCGGTCGAGGACGTGTTCTCGATCTCCGGTCGCGGTACGGTTGTGACCGGTCGTGTCGAGCGTGGCGTGATCAACGTGGGCGACGAGATCGAGATCGTCGGCATCCGCGACACCACGAAGACGACCTGCACGGGCGTTGAAATGTTCCGCAAGCTGCTGGACCGTGGTGAAGCCGGCGACAACATCGGCGCCCTGCTGCGCGGTGTGGACCGTGACGGTGTCGAGCGTGGCCAGGTTCTGTGCAAGCCGAACTCCGTGACGCCGCACACCAAGTTCGAGGCCGAGGCCTACATCCTCACCAAGGACGAGGGTGGCCGTCACACGCCGTTCTTCGCCAACTACCGCCCGCAGTTCTACTTCCGCACGACGGACGTGACCGGCACGGTTGAGCTTCCCGCAGGCACCGAGATGGTGATGCCGGGCGACAACCTGAAGTTCAACGTCGAGCTGATCGCACCGATCGCGATGGAAGACGGCCTGCGCTTCGCCATCCGTGAAGGCGGCCGCACCGTCGGCGCCGGCGTGGTTGCCAAGATCATCGAGTGATCGCAACCGCACCAGCGATGTAAGACCCGAGAAGGCCGCCCCACCCGGGCGGCCTTTTTGCTGCGCCACTCCCCCCGCGCACCGAACCACCCACCCAAGCCGCGCCCCCGCAGCCCACACCGCTCCCCCTTCATCTTGGCAAATACAACTCCCCCCGGAGGGTCCGCCTCAACACGCGCAACGAAAGCGGATCTGGCGCCTCCCAAGGAAAATCCGGCCCGCAAATCGTCATATTCTGTCCCCAATCCCATGCGATAGCTCCTCAAAAGAAAGCAGGAACCCCGGCGCATGGATTTGCTCAATTCTATCTTGTCGAGCCTTCAGGCAACCTTCCTGGGATGGAATTCGCGCCTTGCCGTGTTCTACATCCTGGCGACCGTCGTTCTGGTCTTCGGCATCTGGTGTGCCCGCGGACGGCCGGGCCGCTTCGTGGAGTTCATCCTGCCGCGGAAGGTCTACCGCCATCGATCGAACCTGCTTGATCTGAAGATCTTCTGCGTCAACCTGATCCTCGGGGCTGCCGGTATCCTTGGGGCAGTGCTCCTGATTCCCGCGGTGACGATCATCGTGCTGTCGCAACTCGTCGCGTTTCAGCCGGGCGGATTCCAGCCTCTCGACGTCACATGGGGACGATCGGCGCTGGCCACCGTCTTGATGCTCGTTGCGATGGATTTCTGCAAATACTGGGCCCATTACCTGCATCACGAGAACCGCTACCTCTGGCCGTTCCACGCGCTGCACCATTCCGCCGAGGTGCTCACACCGTTGACGGCGAACCGGAACCATCCCGTCTTCCTCGTGGTGCGCAACCTGATCTACAGCCTGATCATTGGCATCGTGCAGGCGCTGGTCCTGTTCCTGCTGATGGGCGAGATCGACCTGCTGACCATCGGCGGCGCCAATGCGGGCTACTTCGTGTTCAACCTGCTCGGAGCCAACCTGCGGCACAGCCATGTCTGGCTCAGCTACGGGCCGGTGATGGAGCATATTTTCATCTCGCCCGCGCAGCACCAGATCCACCATTCCCGTGCGGTGAAGCACCACAACCTGAACTACGGCGAAGTGCTGGCGATCTGGGACTGGATGTTCGGCACGCTCTATGTGACCGACGGCGAGGAGCAGCTTGATTTCGGTCTTGCCGATGCCGTGGGCAACGAGATCCCACAGCCGCATCCCACCTTGCGCGCGGCTCTCTTCAAACCCTTCGCCGAAGCGCTGGAAGAGGCCACCGGGATCGATTGGGTCACACGTCCTGAGACTGCGCCGCATCCGGTCACGCCGCCGACCCGGATGGAGCCCGCTGAATGACACGGGGGCTGTCGATCTGGCTCGATGCGCTTCGCGTCGCGGCAACGCTGATCGTGGTCTTGTCGCATCTGGCCTACCCGCGCTTCACCGGAACGCAATATGCCTACCTGCGCGACTGGAACGTCGGCAGCGATGCCGTGATCGTTTTCTTTGTCGTCTCAGGCCTCGTGATCGCCTTTGCCGCAGACCGCGACCGGACGCTCGGGCGGTTCACCTTCAACCGGCTGACACGGCTCTGGACCGTCTTGTTGCCGGCGCTGCTGCTCACGCTCGCTTTCGACGCAATAGGCCTGCGGCTTGATCCCGCCGCCTATCCGTATCCTTTCTATCAGCCGCAGGAGTGGGGGACCATCCTGATGCGCGGCGTGAGCTTTTCCAACGAATGGACCGGGATCGGCCGCCTGCGCCTTGGAACCAACGGCCCGCTCTGGTCGCTTAGCTACGAGGCGGCCTATTACCTGATGTTCGCCGTTGCCATGTTCACGACCGGCGCGCGTCGCGCCCTGTTGCTGCTGGTTTCCATCATGCTGGTCGGGCTCAACGTTCTGCTGCTGGCACCGGCATGGCTTTGCGGAGTGTGGCTCTGGCGCCGGATCGCGTCGGATGAGCTCACGGCGCTGCGCGGCACCACGCGCTGGTGTCTCGCGCTTCTTGGACCTGTGGCCTATCTCGCCTGTCAGGCGACAGGAGTGCCGGAGATCCTCTCCACCGCGACGGCTCAGGCGCTTGGGGTGCCGGATGCCCGGATCGTTCTGGGCTTCTCGGACGAGGTGATCTGGAACACGTTGATCGCCCTCTTCACCACCGTGCATCTTGTCGGCGTGGTCGCGATCACGCGCCGGGCGCAGGCCGCGGACAGCGGGGCCGGGACCACGGGCGACGCAATCCGCTGGCTGGCCGGCGCCAGCTTCTCGGTCTATGTCACCCATTACCCGGCCCTGCACCTGTTGGACGCCGCGCTTCCCGTCATGGTCGGGCGGGATGCGGCGCTCTTGTTGGGCGCGCTCGCGGTCGGGTTGGCCTTCGCGCAGGTCTTCGAGCGTCCGATCGTGCCCTTCCGCAATGCCTTGCGCGCCATGGCCGAGAGCCTGCCGCGCGGCGTTACCGGCGCGGTGTCGCGCCCGATTGCGGATCGCGCGCAATAAGGCTTGCTCCCTCGCGCGACTCCGCCTATACGCGCGCTATCCAACAGGGTGCGCTAGCCATGCGCGCCCTTTTCCGTTGGACGAATAAGACGCGATGAGGGTGCCGGATGAGCCGTTGTCCTCCTCTCCGATCTAGACCCTAAGTAAAGGGTGATGTCACATGGCAGTCAGCCAGAACATCCGCATCCGCCTGAAGGCGTTTGACTACCGGGTTCTCGACGCTTCCACGCAGGAAATCGTGAACACCGCAAAGCGCACGGGCGCACAGGTACGCGGACCTATCCCGCTTCCCAACAAGATCGAAAAGTTCACGGTTCTCCGTGGCCCGCACGTGGACAAGAAGTCCCGCGATCAGTGGGAAATCCGGACGCACAAGCGTCTTTTGGACATTGTTGATCCGACCCCCCAGACGGTGGACGCGCTGATGAAGCTCGACCTCGCCGCTGGCGTGGATGTCGAGATCAAGGTTTAAGGAGGGCTACTGACCATGTTGCGCTCTGGTGTAATTGCGAAGAAGGTCGGCATGACCCGCCTCTTCATGGAAGACGGCAAGCAGGTTCCTGTGACCGTTCTTCAATTGGAAAAACTTCAGGTTGTTGCCAAGAAGACTTCCGACTCTGACGGCTATTCCGCCGTTCAGCTTGGCGCTGGCACGGCGAAAGCCAAGCGGACGTCTGCGCCCCTGCGCGGTCACTTCGCGAAGGCCAACGTGGAGCCCAAGCGCAAGCTTGTGGAATTCCGCGTCGATGCCGACAACCTGATCGACGTTGGCGAGGAAATCATCGCCGACCATTACTTCGAGGGCCAGTACGTCGACGTCACCGGCACCTCGATCGGTAAGGGCTTCGCCGGTGCCATGAAGCGGCACAACTTCGGCGGCCTGCGCGCGACGCACGGTGTGTCGATCTCGCACCGTTCGCACGGCTCCACCGGTCAGTGTCAGGACCCCGGCAAGGTGTTCAAGGGCAAGAAGATGGCCGGTCACATGGGTGCGGCCCGTGTCACCACGCAGAACCTTCAGGTTGTGCGCACCGATACCGACCGTGGTCTGATCATGATCAAAGGCGCCGTTCCCGGCTCCAAAGGTGGTTGGGTTACGGTCAAGGACGCGGTGAAGAAGGCATTCCCCGAGAACGCCATCCTGCCCGCCGCCCTGCGTTCCGCCGCTGAGGAAGCCGCCAAGGCCGCCGAAGAGGCAGCCGCAGCAGCCGCAGCAGAAGAAGCCGCAGCCGCCGCAGAAGCAGCCGCCGCAGAGCAAGCAGCGATGGAGGCCGCAGAGGCTGACGAAACTGCTGGCGATGCAGAACAGAAGGACGGTGAATAAGATGAAAGTCGACGTTATCAAACTTGACGGCAAGAAAGCCGGCTCGGTCGACCTGGACGAGGCCCTCTTCGGTCTCGAGCCGCGCGCCGACATCCTGCACCGTGTGGTCCGCTGGCAGCGCAACAACGCGCAGCAGGGCACCCACAAGGTGAAAACGCGCCGCGAGGTCAGCTACTCCACCAAGAAGATCTATCGCCAGAAGGGCACCGGCGGCGCACGCCACGGCGCACGTTCGGCTCCGATCTTCCGCGGGGGTGGTGTCTACAAGGGCCCGACGCCCCGTAGCCACGGCCACGAGCTGACCAAGAAGTTCCGCAAGTTGGGCCTTCGCCACGCACTCTCCGCCAAGGCCGCAGAAGGCCGCCTGGTGATCATCGATTCCATCGCGATGGACGATCCCAAGACTTCCGCACTTGCCAAGCAGGTGAAGGAGATGGGTTGGAAGCGCGCGCTGATCATCGACGGGTCGGACGTGGACGCAAACTTCGCTCAGGCCGCACGCAACATCGAGGGTCTCGATGTGCTGCCGACCATGGGCGCCAACGTCTATGACATCCTCAAGCGTGACACGCTGGTGATCACGAAAGCGGGTGTCGAAGCACTGGAGGCTCGGTTGAAATGAGCGCAGACGCAAAGCACTACGACGTGATCCGCAAGCCGCTGATCACCGAGAAAACCACGATGGCATCCGAAAACGGTGCCGTGGTCTTCGAAGTGGCCATCGACAGCAACAAGCCGCAGATCAAGGAGGCCATCGAGGCTGTCTTTGGTGTGAAGGTGAAGGCCGTGAACACGACCATCACCAAGGGCAAGGTCAAGCGTTTCCGGGGCCAGCTCGGCACCCGCAAGGACGTGAAGAAGGCCTACGTTACGCTCGAAGAGGGCAACACGATCGACGTCACCACCGGCCTCTGAGCCCGGTGCGCGCAGGCTGATCCCTGCGGTGAGAGACATGGGAAGCCCCGGCAGCAGCGATGCGGCCGGGGTTTTTCTTTTCGCGATGGCATCGGGTCAGTCCTGGGGCAACACCGTCGGGCCGCCGGTCGCCTTGGCACTCCGATCAAATTGGAATGGTCCGCTTCCGGTTCCACCGCTGTCCTATCCGTCTGCTTCAGCTGTGACGGCGGCGAGTATGGCGCGATGCGGTTCGAGGGAAGGGGCAACCCTGGCCACGGCAAAAATGGCCAGAGCGCGAGCCTCAAAAGCGGCGGCGCGCGCCGGGGAGCGCTGCGCGCGCGGTCAGGCGGTCAGTTCGGGACGGCGATGATCTCGACCCGGCGGTTTGCTTGGCGCCCGGCTTCCGTGTCGTTGCTGGCGATCGGCTCCAGTTCACCTCGCCCCGCGGTTGTGATGGGAAGATTGGCAAGGGCGGTCGTCTGCAGCAGTTGTGCCCGCACGCTGGCCGAACGTTGCAGCGACAGCGTCATGTTGTAGTCGGCGGAGCCGGTGGAGTCCGTATGGCCGATCACGTTGAGCGAGCCGACATTCGCAGCGCTGATCTGGGCGGCAACCGCGTTGATCTCGGCGAGCGCCTCGGGGCGCAGGGTGAAGCTGTCCACGTCGAAGAGGACGGCGGCATCGAGGGTGAATCGCAGCGCCGTGCCGATCGCGGCAACCGCATCGACGTCGGCGCCGGCGAAGTTTGTGCCACAACCCTCACCGTCGTCGGTCAACCGCACGAAGCGATAGCTGGCACCCGGTGCGGAAAGGCCCGCGATATCGACCTCTGCGCGCCCGCCGGTGATGGCGCCGACGTCGGTCCATTCGACACCATCCTCAGAAATCGCCAGGAACATCCCCTCGACCCGGGGGCCGACCTCGAAGACGTAGAGATCCGGGCCGGGCACGTCGATCAGGGCGTTGTCGGCAAACAGAAGCTCCACCGTGCCGTCGCAGCCTAACGAAAGAAAAGACCCGTCGTTCACGTTGCCGCTGTAATCGGGCGATCCGAGGGTGGCGCCCGGCAGCTCAGCCGTGGTTGCGATGGTGCCGGAGCCGACACTGCGCGCAACGACCTGGTCTGCGAAAGAAAGATCGCCCAAGGGCAGCAGCACCTCGCCACCGGCGGAATCGGTATAGGTAATTGGGGTCTGGGCGGAGGCCAGGCTGACGCTTGCACAAAGGGCGGCCATCAAAGCAATGTGTTTCATGCGAAGGGGTTCCTTATAATCAATGGCTTGGAGTTTCGACAGAACGGGCCTCTTTGCAAGGGGATGGTTCGCCCCCCTTGACCCCGCACCCCGCACCCCCTAACAGACCCCATCGGCACAGCCCCGGATTCGTCCGGGGCTCTGTTTGTTTGTCGTGGTAGCGGGTCTGACCTGTTCCCGCGACAAGCGCTCAAGTCGGGCACCTACGGGGGCCTATAACATCGGGGGTGGCCGGAAGGTTGGTCCCATAAGCAAACGGAAGACAGTGAACATGGCACTCAAGTCGTATAAGCCGACGACGCCGGGCCAGCGTGGGCTGGTACTGATCGACCGTTCGGAGCTTTGGAAAGGACGTCCCGTCAAGTCTCTCACCGAGGGTTTGACGAAAAAGGGCGGCCGGAACAACACCGGACGGATCACGGCGCGTCGTCGTGGTGGTGGAGCAAAGCGTCTCTACCGCATCGTAGATTTCAAGCGGAAGAAATTCGACGTCTCGGCCACGGTCGAGCGGATCGAATATGACCCGAACCGGACCGCCTTCATCGCCCTCGTGCGCTATGAAGATGGTGAGCAGAACTACGTTCTGGCACCGCAGCGTCTGGGCGTTGGTGACAAGATCATCGCGTCGGCAAAGGCAGACATCAAGCCGGGCAACGCAATGCCCTTCAGCGGTCTGCCGATCGGGACGATCGTCCACAACATCGAGCTGAAGCCGGGCAAAGGCGGGCAGATCGCCCGTGCCGCCGGCACCTACGCGCAGTTCGTTGGTCGTGACGGTGGTTACGCACAGATCCGCCTCTCCTCGGGTGAGCTTCGCCTCGTCCGTCAGGAATGCATGGCAACGGTTGGTGCGGTCTCGAACCCCGACAACTCGAACCAGAACCTTGGTAAAGCGGGCCGTGTCCGCCACATGGGCAAGCGTCCGTCGGTACGTGGTGTTGCCATGAACCCGATCGATCACCCGCATGGTGGTGGTGAAGGCCGGACTTCCGGTGGCCGTACACCTGTTACGCCATGGGGCAAGGACACCAAGGGCCGTCGCACCCGCGACAAGAACAAGGCAAGCCAGAAGCTGATCATCCGCAGCAGGCACGCCAAGAAGAAAGGGCGCTAAGATATGAGCCGCTCCGTATGGAAAGGTCCTTTTGTCGACAGCTATGTCCTCAAGAAGGCCGAAGCCTCCAAGGAATCCGGTCGTAACGAGGTCATCAAGATCTGGTCGCGCCGCTCCACCATCCTCCCGCAGTTCGTCGGTCTGACGTTCGGTGTCTACAACGGCCGCAAGCACGTGCCGGTGAGCGTCACCGAAGACATGATCGGTCAGAAGTTCGGGGAATACTCGCCCACGCGGACCTACTACGGTCACGCCGCCGACAAGAAGGCGAAGCGCAAATGAGCAAGGATAAGAACCCCCGCCGCGTCGCGGACAACGAGGCCATGGCCAAGCTGCGTATGCTGAAGACCAGCCCGCAGAAGCTGAACCTCGTTGCTGGCCTCATCCGTGGCCAGAAGGTTGAAAAGGCCCTCACGGACCTGACCTTCTCCAAGAAGCGCATCGCCGTCGACGTGAAGAAATGCCTTCAGTCGGCCATCGCAAACGCCGAGAACAACCACGGTCTGGACGTCGACGATCTCATCGTCGCCGAAGCCTGGGTTGGCAAGAACCTCACCATGAAGCGCGGTCGCCCGCGTGCCCGTGGCCGGTTCGGCAAGATTCTCAAGCCGTTCGCTGAATTGACGATCACGGTTCGCCAGGTCGAGGAGACTTCGTAATGGGACATAAGGTAAACCCCATCGGTATGCGTCTCCAGGTCAACCGCACCTGGGACAGCCGCTGGTACGCAGACACCAAGGACTACGGTGACCTGCTGCTGGAAGACATCAAGATCCGCGAATACATCAAGACCGGTTGGTGGGAACATGTCGCAAAGCGCGACAAACGCCCCGCTGGCGATGCTGGTATCTCGAAGATCATCATCGAGCGTCCGCACAAGAAGTGCCGTGTGACGATCCATTCGGCGCGTCCGGGTGTGATCATCGGCAAGAAGGGTGCAGACATCGAAGGCCTGCGCAAGAAACTGGCCGAGATCACGGACAGCGAATTGCACCTCAACATCGTCGAGGTTCGCAAGCCCGAGCTGGACGCGCGTCTGGTTGCAGAGAGCATTGCTCAGCAGCTCGAGCGTCGTGTGTCGTTCCGTCGTGCCATGAAGCGTGCCGTTCAGAACGCCATGCGCATGGGGTCGCTCGGTATCCGGGTGAACGTCGCGGGCCGCCTTGGTGGCGCCGAGATCGCGCGGACCGAATGGTATCGGGAAGGCCGCGTGCCGCTCCATACCCTTCGCGCCGACATCGACTACGCACATGCCGAGGCAAAGACCGCCTATGGCATCATCGGTATCAAGACCTGGATCTTCAAAGGCGAAATCATGGAGCACGATCCGTCTGCCCATGACCGTCGCCAGCAGGAGCTTCAGGAAAGCGGTGGGGCCTCGCGCCCGCGCCGTGATCGCTGAGAGGGTCTGACAAATGTTGCAACCTAAACGGACAAAGTTCCGCAAGATGCAGAAGGGCCGCATTCGCGGTGAAGCCAAGGGCGGTTCGGACCTCACGTTCGGCACCTACGGCTTGAAAGCTCTGCAGCCCGAGCGTGTTACGGCACGCCAGATCGAAGCCGCCCGTCGGGCCATGACGCGTCACATGAAGCGTCAGGGTCGCGTCTGGATCCGGATCTTCCCGGACACCCCGGTAACCTCCAAGCCCGTCGAAGTGCGTATGGGTAAGGGTAAAGGTTCGGTCGACTTCTGGGCCTGCAAAGTGAAGCCCGGTCGTATCATGTTCGAGATCGACGGCGTGAACGAAGACATCGCCCGTGAGGCTCTGCGCCTCGCCGCGATGAAGCTTCCGGTCAAGACCCGCACGGTCGTGCGCGAAGACTGGTAATCGCCGCTTCCGAGTGGACAGAGATTGAGAGAAGGCGGGGCTGCGGCTCCGCCTTTTTTCGTTTGGCGCGCGGAAGAAGAGGCACCGAACGGGCTGGCGCGTCGTTGCGCGTGGCGGCGCGAGGGAACGGAACGCGGCCGGGGCGGTTGATTTCCTGACACCACTTCCCGGAGACGCTGATGACACAATCCTCCCCCCACGCCCGTTGCGACGTCAATCGCGGTTTTCTGAAGGCCATGGCGCTGACCATCTGGGCTGGCTGCATCGCCGTGGTCGTGGGGCTGCTGGTCGCGCAGGCCATGGTTCCCGAGTACAACTGGATCGCCGATACGATCAGCGACCTCGCCGCGGGCGAGAACGAGATCATCATGGATGTCGCACTCTATGGTTTCGCGTTCAGTTTCTTCGCCGCCGCGCTCGGGCTGTCCCACGTGCGGGGATGGGACTGGCGGCTTCCGGTGTCGGGTCTGTCGATGGCGGGCATCGCTGCGCTGATCGTGGTGATCGGCGCCCGCAATGAATACGGCGACAACGATAACGACGGCGTCGTGATCCACGTCCAACTGGTCTATGGGCTTGGCGTGCTGATGGCGGCGGCGCCGTTTCTCGCGGCGCGCTTCGCCGGCGAGGTCCATGACGGCTATGGCACAGCGCTGCGGGTCTTGGGCGCCGTATGGATCGTGGCCGCGCCGATCTTCTTCTTTACGGGCACATCCTATGACGGCCTGTATGAGCGCGGGCTCGGCCTTCTGGCGATCGGCGTGGTGTCGATCATCGGCGCGATGTTCTGGCGGATTGCGCGGATCGGCTGAGTTGTGAGGCTGGATCTGCCTCCCGGCGTCACTTGGCGGCGAGGGGTGATCTAACCCCTCGGCCAAATCTGCGTCGCGCCCCCTTCGAATTCCGCCCAGGTCATCGCAGCGCTGTTGCCGGCGTAGCCTTCGTAAAATGACCGCCCATTCGGCAGCGGCAGGCCGGCCCAAATGCGGGCAAGGTTCTCCATGAAGCGACGGCGGGGCAGGGTTCCTGCCTCGAACGCACGCAATCCCGCGTCCTCGAGGAGAACGAGGGCGAGGCTGTCCTGCACCTCTGAAGTGAATAAGGTGTCCGGGCCGAGGCCTCGGATCTCCGTGACGCGTCGCAGGGTCGGGGGGATGAACTGGTAGCGGCCGATGGCGTGAGGCTGCCCGGGAGTGGCGGCGATCCAGGCGTGAATTTCGCGAAGGGTCATGCGGGTGGGCGGCGCGGGCGGTTGAACCCGCGCGCCGTGTTGTACGGCATCGTAGCCGGCGAGACCGGCCTCCGCCGATGCGATCAGGGAAAGGAGTTGCGCCACGGCGCTGCGCCCGGCCAGGGGGCGGAGCGGCCCGCTGCGTGGCCGCGCGCGTGACGGCAAGGGCGCGAACAGACCTCCGCCGGTTCCGGCAAAGAGAGAGCCCGGTGGCCGCGATGACGTCGCGGGGGGTTCGGTAGCGGGACGCTCGGCTCGGGTGCGCAATGCGAGGATTGGAACGGCCGCGGCAGGCGATGCAGGCGCCTGCTCAGGGCGCGTCGTGCCAAGAATCGGAGCGGCGGTGCGACCGGCAAGAGGACGTGCGCTGTGGCCTGCGAGAGGCGCTGCGGGGTCTCCGCCCAAGGCAAGGTGCAAACCTTGGGGAGAAGCAGCTTCGAGCCCGAGAGGTATTGCCGTCTCCCCGTCGAGGGGCGCAACCGTTGGGACTGTGAGCCGGGCCAAAAGCGGAGCGACATCCGCCCGCGCCATTCCAGTTTGCGCGGGTGCCCAAAGGGCAAGGAAAAGGGCACAGGCCCCCATGATCAGTCGCGCCATTCTGGCCGCCTCGAATTGCTAGGTTAGCTCTCCCCTTCATAGAGGCAAGAAGTTTCCAA
Organism: Gymnodinialimonas ceratoperidinii; assembly: GCF_019297855.1. Lineage (NCBI taxonomy): Bacteria > Pseudomonadati > Pseudomonadota > Alphaproteobacteria > Rhodobacterales > Paracoccaceae > Gymnodinialimonas > Gymnodinialimonas ceratoperidinii. The sequence continues at coordinate 3,588,635 of NZ_CP079194.1, read as the reverse complement.
AACGTTGCGGCGGGCGGGGTCGCATCCTACAAGACGCCATGGCCCAGATAAAATCGCTCTTCGTGACCCGCCTCTACCACGCCAAGCTCTCGGAGCTTGGCCCCGCCGTCGACATCGACGAGCTGTCGGCGAGCTGCTTTTCGGTCGCCGAAGACGACGACGCGGGCCATGACTGGTGCGAGGAGAACGGCTTTCCCGGCTACACCTCCTATGCCTCGCTCAGCGACTTGCCCTGGCGCTTCCCGGTCTTCGCGCAACTGGTGGAGGCGCTCGACGCCCATGTCGCCGCCTTCGCGGAAGACGCCGCCTTCGATCTGGAGGGCCGCAGGCTGGTGCTGGAGGACATCTGGATCAACATCCTGCCCGAGGGCGGCACCCACTCGGGCCACATCCACCCCCATTCGGTGGTCTCCGGTACGACCTACGTGCAGATCCCGCCCGGTGCCGCCTCGATCAAGTTCGAGGACCCGCGCCACGCGATGATGATGGCCGCCCCCGCACGCCGCAAGGACGCGCGGGAAGAGCTGCGGGGCTTCGTTTATCCCAAGCCCGAGACGGGAGACGTTCTGCTGTGGGAATCATGGCTGCGTCACGAGGTGCCGATGAACATGGACGAGGACGACCGGGTGAGCGTGAGCTTCAATTACCGCTGGGAATGAGCGTCAGGGTCCATGCCGCGCCGCGCATGACCGAGCGTCGCGTCGCGAAGCGGTAACCGCCCCGATCCAGCGCGCCTTCCGGTGGGGACATGCCCGTGCCGCGATCATCGGGAAATCACTGTTGCCATAACGCGAGAACCCTCCTATACGGCGCATTCATTCACCGAACTCCATCAGAATCACGGTGACCCTGCGACTGAACTGCAAGGGGCCGACTGATGATGTTGAAAGGATATGCGCATGAGCGCCCAAGAACTGCGTGACAAGACGCCGGATCAGCTTCGTGATGAGCTGACGTCTCTGAAGAAGGAAGCGTTCAACCTGCGCTTCCAGCAGGCCACTGGCCAGATCGAAAACACCGCCCGTATGCGTCAGGTTCGCCGTGACGCCGCACGGGTCAAGACCATCCTGAACGAAAAAGCGGCCGCTGCCGCAGCGGAGGCCTGATTTATGCCCAAACGCATCCTGACCGGCACCGTGACCAGCGACGCCAACGAGCAGACCGTGACCGTATCCGTGGAGCGCCGCTTCAAGCACCCGGTCATGCAGAAGACGATCCGTAAGTCCAAGAAGTACCGGGCTCACGATCCTGAAAACACCTTCAAGACCGGCGACCAGGTCCGCATTCAGGAGTGCGCCCCGGTTTCCAAATCCAAACGCTGGGAAGTGATTGTCGGTTAAGGCCGTCGCTTCTCAAACTAATCGAAACCCCCGGGCCAACGTGCAACTCAGCCGGTCCGGGACGTCGGGAGAAACCAAATGATCCAGATGCAGACCAATCTGGATGTTGCTGACAACAGCGGCGCTCGCCGTGTTCAGTGCATCAAGGTTCTGGGTGGTTCCAAGCGTAAATACGCCTCCGTCGGCGACGTCATTGTCGTCTCGGTGAAGGAAGCCATCCCGCGCGGTCGTGTTAAGAAAGGTGATGTCCGCAAGGCCGTCGTCGTTCGCACCGCCAAAGAAGTTCGTCGTGAAGATGGCACCGCCATCCGCTTCGACCGCAACGCCGCCGTGATCCTCAACAACAACAACGAGCCCATGGGCACCCGTATCTTCGGGCCGGTTGTTCGCGAGCTGCGCGCCAAAAACTTCATGAAAATCATCTCGCTTGCGCCGGAGGTGCTGTAAGATGGCTGCCAAGTTGAAAAAGGGCGACAAGGTCGTCGTGCTGGCCGGCAAGGACAAGGGCAAAGAGGGTGAAATCACCTCCGTCAACCCGTCTGCCGGCAAAGCCATCGTGGAAGGCGTGAACATCGCCATCCGCCACACCAAGCAGAGCCAGTCCAGCCAGGGTGGTCGCGTCCCGCAAGCGATGCCGATCCAGCTGAGCAACCTTGCTCTTCTCGATGCAAACGGCAAACCCACCCGCGTCGGCTTCAAGATCGAAGACGGCAAGAAGGTGCGCGTCGCCAAGACCACGGGGGACGTGATCTGATGTTGGATACCGCAAACTATACCCCGCGCCTGAAGGTCAAGTTCGCCGACGAGATCAAGGCGGCCCTGAAGGAAGAGTTCGGCTACAAGAACGACATGGAAATCCCGCGTCTTGAGAAGATCGTTCTCAACATCGGGTCCGGTGCCGAGTCCGTGCGTGACACCAAGAAAGCGAAATCCGCTCAGGAAGACCTGACGGCCATCGCAGGTCAGCACGCCGTCGTGACCAAGGCAAAGAAGTCCATCGCTGGCTTCCGTCTGCGGGAAGAACATCCCGTGGGTGCCAAGGTGACCCTTCGCGGCGACCGCATGTACGACTTCCTCGACCGTCTGACGACCATCGCCATGCCCCGTATCCGGGACTTCCGTGGTGTGAAGCCGTCCTTCGATGGTCGTGGCAACTTCGCCATGGGCTTGAAAGAGCATATCGTATTCCCCGAGATCAACTTCGACAAAGTCGACGTTGCCTGGGGCATGGATATCATCATTGTCACGACGGCGAATACCGACGCCGAGGCGAAGTCGCTTCTGAAGCACTTCAACATGCCCTTCAACGCCTGACGCGAAAGGAACGAACACATGGCAAAAGTATCCATGGTCCAGCGCGAACTTAAGCGTCAGCGTCTTGTGGCAAAATATGCCGACAAGCGCGCCGCTCTGAAAGAGATCGCAACCGATGAATCCAAGCCGATGGAAGAGCGCTTCAAGGCGCGCCTGAAGCTGGCGAAACTGCCCCGCAACAGCTCGCCCACCCGTCTTCACAACCGGTGCCACCTGACCGGTCGTCCGAAGGCGTACTACCGCAAGCTGAAAATGTCGCGGATCAAGCTGCGTGATCTGGCCTCCAATGGTCAGATCCCCGGCATGGTCAAGTCGAGCTGGTAAGGGAGAGATAGATTATGAATGATCCTCTCGGTGATATGCTGACCCGCATCCGGAACTCCCAGATGCGCGGTAAGTCCACAGTCGAAACCCCGGCCTCCAAGCAGCGCGCTCGCGTTCTGGATGTGCTGGCGGACGAAGGCTACATCCGCGGTTACGAGTCCACGACTGGTAAAGATGGCCACCCGGCCTTCGAAATCAGCCTGAAGTACTATGAAGGTACTCCGGTTATTCGTGAGCTCAAGCGCGTCTCGAAACCCGGCCGTCGCGTCTACATGAGCGTGGGCGACATCCCGCAGGTCCGTCAGGGTCTGGGTGTGTCGATCGTTTCCACGTCCAAGGGCGTCATGTCCGATGCAAGTGCTCGCTCCAACAATGTTGGCGGCGAAGTACTCTGCACAATCTTCTAAGGAGATCTGGCAATGTCTCGTATTGGTAAAAAACCGGTCGAGCTGCCCGGGGGCGTCGAAGCTTCCGTGTCAGGTCAGACCATCGAAGTGAAGGGCCCCAAGGGGACCCGCACTTTCAAGGCAACCGACGACGTCTCGCTGAGTGTCGCGGACAACGCCATCTCTGTCGAGCCGCGTGGCAAGTCCAAGCGCGCCCGTCAGCAGTGGGGCATGTCCCGCACGATGGTGCAGAATCTCGTGACCGGCGTCACCGAGGGTTTCAAGAAAGAGCTTGAGATCCAGGGTGTGGGTTATCGCGCGCAGATGCAGGGCAACACCCTGAAGCTGTCGCTCGGTTATTCCCACGACGTCGACTTCGAAGTTCCGGAGGGCGTCACCGTGAACTGCCCCAAGAACACCGAAGTCGTGATCGAGGGTAGCGACCAGCAGCTTGTTGGTCAGGTCGCAGCAAACATTCGCGAATGGCGCGCGCCGGAGCCCTATAAGGGCAAGGGCATTCGCTACAAGGGCGAATATATCTTCCGTAAGGAAGGCAAGAAGAAGTAAGGGCTGGCACAATGGCACTAAGCAAACGAGAGCTGTTCCAGAAGCGCCGCCTGCGCAACCGGAACAAAATGCGGAAAATGGCCAACGGACGTCCGCGTCTGTCGGTTCACCGTTCGAACAAGAACATCTCTGTCCAACTGATCGACGATCTCAACGGCGTGACCCTGGCTTCGGCCTCCTCGCTCGAGCCGTCGCTCGGTGTGGTCGGCAAGAACAACGTCGAGGCTTCGGCCAAGGTCGGCGAAGCGATTGCCGAGCGGGCGAAGAAGGCCGGCGTCGAAGAATGCTACTTCGACCGTGGCGGCTTCCTGTTCCACGGGCGTGTGAAGGCCTTGGCCGACGCCGCGCGTGAAGGTGGCTTGAAGTTCTAAGACTTGAAGGGCGCTCCGATGGGGCGCCCTCGATGATCCGGGGGCAGGGCAGCGATGCCCGGCTCACCAGGATCGAGACAACCGACGCGGCTGAGCGTCATCGAATACAAGGAATTGCCACATGGCAGAACGTGAGAACCGGGGGCGTGGCCGAGGCCGCAACCGCGAAGAAGAAACACCAGAATTCGCTGACCGCCTGGTCGCGATCAACCGCGTGTCCAAGACCGTCAAGGGCGGTAAGCGCTTCGGTTTCGCAGCCCTCGTGGTTGTCGGTGACCAGCGTGGCCGTGTCGGCTTCGGCAAGGGCAAGGCCAAAGAGGTCCCCGAGGCGATCCGCAAGGCGACCGAGCAGGCCAAGCGTCAGCTCATCCGTGTGCCGCTGAAAGAGGGCCGCACGTTGCACCACGACGTTCTGGGCCACCACGGCGCAGGCAAGGTGACCATGCGCACCGCTCCGGAAGGTACCGGCATCATCGCCGGTGGTCCGATGCGTGCCGTGTTCGAGATGCTCGGCGTCAAGGACGTGGTTTCCAAGTCCACGGGTTCGCAGAACCCCTACAACATGATCCGTGCCACGCTCGACGGCCTGCGCAACGAGTCCAGCCCCCGCCAGGTCGCGTCGCGTCGTGGCAAGAAGGTTGCCGACATCCTGCCCAAGCGCGATGACGCGCCGCAGATCGACGGCGAGCAAGCGCCCGTTTCCGAGGAGGCCTAAACCATGGCTAAGACGATTGTCGTAAAGCAGATCGGCTCGCCGATCCGTCGCCCCGAAGTTCAGCGCAAGACGCTGATCGGCCTGGGCCTGAACAAGATGCACAAGACCCGTGAGCTGGAGGATACGCCTTCGGTCCGCGGCATGGTCAACAAGATCCCGCATCTGGTGGAAATCATCGAAGAGCGCGGCTGAGGCCATTGCTCTGACACTACCTAATGGTGTCACATTTAAGATACTCGAAAGACTCCGGCCGTTTGGTCGGGGTCTTTTTTATTCAGTAAGCCTATTCCCAGACTCCTGTATACCGGTATAACTGACAGTCTGTTTATCTGTTACGCTGCGAATCGGTATAGGGATCCGCAAATTGCCCATTAAATTTTCAACCTGCCTGGAGCGGAATTTCCTATTCGCCCAGTGGAGTGGCGTTGTCACCTTCGAGCAAATCCTCGAGGTATTCGATGCGTATCGTAACGACGTGCATTACGTGCCGGGTCGGGCTGAATTCGTTGATCTTTCCGAGGTCGATGATCTCGATGTGAACTTTCGCCTGATGCAATCCTTGCTGCGCGAGGTGAATAATCAGGCGCCGGGAGTGCAGGTCAAAACCCATACCGTCATCTACGCGCCCAATGACGTCATCTTCGGATTGGCCCGAATGTACGAGACCCTTGCGGAATTGGCAGAGGGGATCGAGGTTTATGCCTTCACCGACGAGTCCGAGGCTCTGGCCCATGCCGGGCTCCCCTACGACACCATCGCGGAGATGCAGGCTTCCGAAAGGTTCGCGCCAGCCACGCCGCGCGAACGGGCCATCCCCGCCGAGCAGGCGCAGCAGCACGGGATGAGCGCGCGCCGCTGAGCCGTTGTGCGCCGGGCGTGAGGTGCCTCGCCCTACCTGCGACAGCAAAAGATGTTGCGCGCGCAGGGACTCACGCTTATACGCCCCCGGTAGCCCGATCCGGGCTGCATATCTTTAGCAAACGCCGTGGTCGGCCGCTCCCGTCGCTGGGGGCCGCATCCGGCAGAGGAGAAGCGACATGAAACTTCATGAACTCAGTGATAACGAAGGTGCCACGAAGAAGCGCAAGCGCGTCGGTCGTGGTCCCGGTTCCGGCACCGGTAAGATGGGTGGCCGCGGTATCAAGGGTCAGAAATCCCGTTCCGGTGTGGCGATCAACGCCTACGAGGGTGGCCAGATGCCGCTCTACCAGCGTCTTCCCAAGCGCGGCTTCAGCAAGCCGAACCGCAAGAAGTACGCCGTCGTCAACCTGGGCCTGATCCAGAAGTTCATCGACGCGGGCAAGCTCGACGGCAAAGCGGACATCACCGAGGACGCACTGGTTGCTTCCGGTCTGGTCCGCCGCAAGCTCGATGGCGTTCGCATCCTTGCCAAGGGCGACGTGTCCGGCAAGCTGAACATCACCGTCACGGGTGCTTCCAAGGCAGCGATCGATGCCGTTGCAGCCGCCGGTGGCGCGCTCAACGTCGCCGCGCCCGCTGCGGCCGAGTAACCCATCACGGGTCTTTTGGCCCGCGTAACGGTTGTGGGCGGAGAGCTCTCCGCCTACATCTTCTCTGAAGGTTTTTCTCGCGCCGCTCGGGCCCTTCATCGGGTTCCGGCGGCTTTGCGTATATTGGGTGGAACAGCATGTCATCAGCAGCGGAGCAAATGGCCGCCAACATGAGCTGGAGCGCGTTCGGTAAAGCGACCGAACTTCGTCAGCGCATCTGGTTCACTCTGGGTCTCCTGATCATCTACCGGATCGGCACCTACATCCCGGTTCCGGGCATCGACCCGGTCCAGCTTCGCGCGTTCTTCGATACGGCTGCGGCCGGTCTGGGTGGCGTTCTGAACATGTTCACCGGCGGCGCGCTGTCGCGGATGGGTATCTTCGCGCTCGGCATCATGCCCTACATCTCGGCCTCGATCATCGTGCAGCTCATGTCGGCCATGGTGCCGGCGATGGAACAGATGAAGAAAGAGGGCGAGGCGGGCCGCAAGAAGCTGAACCAATACACCCGCTACGGTACGGTCGCCCTGGCCACGGCACAGGCCTACGGCCTTGCGGTCAGCATGGAATCCGGCGGTCTCGCCACGGATCCGGGCTGGTTCTTCCGCGCAGGCTGCGTGATCACGCTGGTCGGCGGCACCATGTTCCTGATGTGGTTGGGTGAGCAGATCACCAACCGCGGCATCGGCAACGGTATCTCTCTCATCATTTTCGTCGGCATCGTGGCCGAGATCCCCGCCGCTTTGGCGCAGTTCTTCGAAGCCGGGCGGAGCTCGCTCTCCGCGGCGACGACGATCGGGGTGATCGCGATGCTGATCGCGACACTGATCTTCGTGGTGTTCATGGAGAGGTCACTGCGCAAGATCCACATCCAGTATCCGCGCCGCCAGGTGGGGATGAAGGTCTATGATGGCGGCTCCAGCCACCTCCCGATCAAGGTGAACCCGGCAGGCGTGATCCCGGCGATCTTCGCCTCGTCGCTGCTGCTGTTGCCCACCACGCTGACCACTTTCGGCGGTACCGAAGGCACCGGCCCGGTGCTCGGCTGGATCCTCGCGAACTTCGGTCCCGGCCAACCGCTCTACCTGCTGTTCTTCGGCGCGATGATCGTCTTCTTCACGTATTTCTACACCCTCAACGTGTCCTTCAAGACCGAGGACGTGGCCGACAACCTGAAGAACCAGAACGGGTTTATTCCGGGCATTCGCCCCGGCGCACGGACGGCGGAATACCTCGAGTACGTGGTGAAGCGTATCCTCGTTCTGGGTGCCGGCTATCTTGCGCTTGTGTGCATGTTGCCCGAATTGGTGCGGACCAACCTTTCGATCACCGCCTACTTCGGCGGTACCTCGATCCTGATCATTGTGTCGGTGGGTATGGACACGGTCCAGCAAATCCAGTCTCATCTGCTGGCTCACCAATATGAAGGCCTGCTGGAGAAATCCCAATTGCGGGGTCGCAAGGGTGGGGCGAAGAAACCTCGTAAAGGACCAGCGCGTCGATGAACATTATTCTGCTAGGACCGCCGGGTGCGGGCAAGGGAACCCAAGCTCGCATCCTCGTGGAGGAACGTGGCATGGTGCAGCTCTCCACCGGAGACATGCTGCGCGATGCAAAAGACAGCGGCACCGAAATGGGCAACCGCGTGGCGGAAGTGATGGCCAAGGGCGAATTGGTCACCGACGAGATCGTCATCGGCCTGATCCGCGAGAAACTGGAATCGGGCGGCACCGGCTTCATCTTCGACGGCTTCCCCCGGACCCTCGCACAGGCAGATGCGCTGGCGGATCTCCTGGCAGAGGTGGGCCAGACGCTCGATCACGTGATCGCCATGGAGGTGAACGACGAAGAACTGGTCAGCCGCATCACCGCGCGCTCGACCTGCGGCGAATGCGGCGAGGTCTACAACGACCAGACCAAGCCGATCCCGGCCGACGGCAAGTGCGCCAACTGCGGCGCGTCCGACTTCAAGCGTCGCGCGGATGACAACGAGGAAAGCCTCAAGACCCGCCTGATGGAATACTACAAGAAGACCTCGCCCCTGCTTGGCTACTACCACGCCAAGGAGCAGCTGCGGTGGGTCCCCGGACTGGGCGAGATCGACTTCGTCGCCAAGGGAATCGCGGACGTTCTGGACAGCTGAGCCGCGGGGTTCCCGCAGCCTATTGACCTTTCCTCAAATGAGGCATACATCCCGCACCTTGACGGGAATCAGATGCGCATTTGATCCCGAAATATTACCTCGCAAGCCCGGTGCACAAAGCCCGGGCTTACGTTGTGAAAAAAGGGCCTGGCATGACGGGCTCGCAACGAAAAGGATATGCCACACATGGCACGTATTGCCGGGGTTAACATCCCCACCGCCAAGCGCGTTCCGATCGCGCTGACCTATGTCACCGGAATTGGCCACACCTCTGCTGCCGCGATCTGCGAAGCAGTCGGCATCGACCCCACGCGTCGCGTGAACGAGCTGACCGACGCCGAAGTTCTCGCCATCCGCGAGCACATCGACGCCAACTACGCCGTCGAAGGTGACCTGCGTCGTGAGACCCAGATGAACATCAAGCGTCTGATGGACCTCGGTTCCTACCGTGGCCTGCGCCACCGTCGCAACCTGCCCGTTCGCGGTCAGCGCACCCACACCAACGCTCGCACGCGCAAAGGCCCCGCAAAGGCCATTGCCGGCAAGAAGAAATAAGGGAGGGCTGATAGCATGGCTCGCGATCGTCGCCCCGCAAAGAAGAAGGTCTCCAAGAACATCGCCGCTGGCGTTGCTCACGTGAACTCTTCGTTCAACAACACCAAAATCCTTATCTCTGATGTTCAGGGCAACGCCATTGCATGGTCGTCCGCTGGCACCATGGGTTTCAAGGGCTCCCGCAAGTCCACGCCGTTTGCTGCCCAGATGGCTGCAGAAGACGCGGGCAAGAAAGCACAGGACCACGGCGTTCGCACGCTGGAAGTCGAAGTGCAGGGTCCCGGTTCCGGCCGTGAAAGCGCGCTGCGCGCCTTGGCTGCCCTGGGTTTCCAGATCTCGTCCATTCGTGACGTGACCCCGATGGCGCACAACGGCTGCCGTCCGCCCAAGCGCCGCCGCGTCTAAGCATATTTCTCTACTTCCCCCCGCGTCATCCTCGATGGCGTGGGGTGACGTCATTTTGATCCTCGAGCGTGTCCGGGACGGGATCCCCCCGACACAAGAATGGAGGGACGTATGATCCATAAAAATTGGCAAGAGCTGATCAAGCCCACGCAGCTGGTTGTCCAGCCGGGCAATGATCCTGCGCGCAAGGCGACCGTGGTTGCCGAGCCGCTGGAGCGTGGCTTCGGCCTGACGCTCGGCAACGCGCTGCGGCGTGTCCTGATGTCCTCGCTGCAAGGCGCGGCGATCACCAGCGTTCAGATCGATGGCGTGCTGCACGAGTTCTCCAGCGTGGCTGGCGTCCGTGAAGACGTGACCGATATCGTGCTGAACCTCAAGGGCGTGGCAATCCGCATGGATGCCGAAGGCCCCAAGCGTGTCTCCATCTCCGCCAAGGGCCCCCGGGTCGTGACGGCTGGCGACATCTCCGAGAGCGCGGGCATCGAGGTTCTGAACAAGGACCACGTGATCTGCCACCTCGACGACGGTGCCGACCTCTACATCGAGCTGACGGTCAACACCGGCAAGGGCTATGTCGCTGCCGACAAGAACCGCCCCGAGGATGCGCCCATCGGCCTGATGCCGATCGACGCGATCTACTCGCCGGTCAAGAAGGTCTCCTACGACGTGCAGCCCACCCGTGAGGGCCAGGTGCTGGACTACGACAAGCTGACCCTGAAGCTGGAAACCGATGGCTCGCTGAGCCCTGACGATGCCGTGGCCTATGCCGCTCGGATCATCCAGGACCAGCTGTCGATCTTCGTGAACTTCGATGAGCCGGAGAGCGCGACCCGCCAGGACGACGAGGACGACCTCGAGTTCAACCCGCTTCTGCTGAAGAAGGTGGACGAGCTGGAACTGTCGGTGCGTTCGGCCAACTGCCTGAAGAACGACAACATCGTCTACATCGGCGACCTGATCCAGAAGACCGAAGCCGAGATGCTCCGCACCCCGAACTTCGGCCGCAAATCCTTGAACGAGATCAAGGAAGTGCTGTCGGGCATGGGCCTGCACCTGGGCATGGACATCGTCGACTGGCCGCCCGACAACATCGAAGAGCTGGCCAAGAAGTACGAAGACAACTTCTGAAGAATTTGCGGGCGAGGGCCAACCTTCGCCCGCAGCAATGCCCGGGAGAGCCGGGGAATACACGGTCCCACCACGCATCCGCATGGTTCGACCCAAGGAGAGGGCCCCGCACGCACGGGGTTCCAGACAAAGTAAAAACGCCCGTAGAGGGCACATTTTTGGAGATAGACCATGCGTCACGCCCGCGGATACCGCCGCCTGAACCGGACCCACGAACACCGTAAAGCGATGTTCTCGAACATGTGCGGCTCGCTCATCGAACATGAGCAGATCAAGACGACCCTGCCCAAGGCCAAGGAACTGCGCCCGATCATCGAGAAGCTGGTGACCCTCGCCAAGCGCGGCGATCTGCACGCCCGCCGTCAGGCCGCATCGCAGCTGAAGCAGGACAAGGACGTCGCCAAGCTCTTCGAGGTTCTCGGACCCCGTTACGCCGAGCGTCAGGGTGGCTACGTACGCATCATGAAAGCGGGTTTCCGCTTTGGTGACATGGCGCCGATGGCGATCATCGAATTCGTGGACCGCGACGTGAACGCCAAAGGCGCCGCCGACCGTGCCCGCGTCGAAGCCGAAGCAGACGCCGAATAAGGCCTGCCTCAAAATTCGGCAAAGAATTGGACCCTTCGCGCCACAGCGGAGGGTCTTTTTAGTTAAACTTTTACGGATATCACTCCGGGCTCCGAGGCCTGTCACCCGAGCTCATCTCGGAAACACGCGCAGCTTCAATGGGGGCCATTGCCGATTGGCCCAGGTATTCCAGCAAATCTTTGCGCGTGTCGGAAGAAAGCCTCATGAGACGCGCAAAAAGATCGGGATCGATCTCCTTGGTCATAGGTCTCACCTGTTTGCTAACCGGTTGATAATCAAACTTGACCCTCTCTCGGGCAACCTATCTAAATGGACATGTCTATTTGGTGGGGTCCATGACGAAAGCGCCGGTTCTCGATTTGTTGCTGCACGAGCTATCGTTGGCGGCACCGGCAGGTTTCGCCGTGGGCCTGCATATCCGGTACGTGTCGCCCTTGATCATGGTCAATACGTATCCCGATGTCTGGCAGGAGGTTTACACATCTAAACTCTACGGTCTGAGGGACCCGACGCTTGCCTGGGGGTTGAGCCATACGGGAACCCGACGCTGGAGCCAGATCGGCCTGCCGGACCCTTTCGGGATCCTGGATGAATCCGCTGAATATGGCCTCAAGTACGGGATGATTGCATCCATCGGACCGATGTCTTCTCGCACCATCGCCGGCGCCAGCCGTTCGGACCGGGAGTTCACGGACGAAGAGATGGAGCTTGTCTACCGGATCGTGCACCGCATGCATGATCTGTCCGAACCGCCGGCCCGCCTGTCCAAGGCGCAAGCCGACGCGCTGAAATGCATCGCGGAGGGGGACCGCCATGCCGCTGCTGCCGCGAAGCTCGGTATATCCGAAAGCGCTTTCAAAGCGCGCCTGACGTCTGCACGTCAAAAACTGATGGCTCGAACGACGGCAGAAGCGGTCCAGAGAGCCAAGGAGTACGGATTGATTTGAGGGGAAGGGCCGCAGCGCCCGCATGACGGCCTTCTTGGCGGTGTGTCCACGTTAACGACTCACCTTACAGGAGCCCTTTATGCAAATGACGACCCTCTCTTTCGAGAACTTCCACACCCACGGCCCGCTTTTCTCCAACATGCTCAAGGCGCGCCACCGCACCTTCATCGAAGAGATGGGCTGGGAAATCCCTTCAGAGGGCAACATGGAATTCGATCAATACGACACGGCCCAGAGCCGTTGGGTCTGTGTCCATGACGGCGGCCGCGTGCTGGCCGGCGTGCGCCTGACCCCCACGACGGCGTCTTGCGGCATCTACAGCTACATGGTGCGCGACGCGCAGCGCGGTCTGCTCGATGCGATCCCGGCGAACCTGCTGGATGACGACGCCCCCATCGCACCCCATATCTGGGATGCAAACCGTCTCTTCGTGGCCGAAGGGGTCGAGACGGAAATCCGCCGGGAAGTGCAGATGTCCCTGATGGGCCACATGGTCCGTTCCGCCCGCGAGTTGGGGGCCACCACCCTTCTCGGCCTCCTGCCCATCGGCATCCCCCGTCTCGGCCGCCGCCTTGGCATCGACATGGAACCGGGCGGCCCGGTGATGAAGATCGGCGGCGTCGCGCACCGCTGCTACTTCGTGACGATGGCCTCGAAGATGCACTGACACTGATACAGCCAATCGACGGAGCGGTCGCCCCCGATGCGCGCCCGCTCCCCTTCATCTTGGCCATACAACTCTCAGGGGGTCCGGGGGATGACATCCCCCGCGAGGGCGACCGGCTCTGCCGGGCGCAACCTCCCGCCACAAATCGTCGTGCTCCCGGATCCGGGGGCGCGCCTCCTGCGTTGTTCTCTTTACCAAGGACGCATAGGTTCACCCCATGGCCGATCTCTTCGATACGGGCGCGAAAGCTGCCGATTCCACTGCCACAGCACACCGGGGGCCGCGTCCGCTGGCCGACCGGTTGCGGCCGGCCTCGCTGGACGAGGTGATCGGACAGCAGCACCTGCTCGGCCCCGAGGGCTCACTGCGGGTGATGCTCGACAGCGGCGCGCTCTCGTCGCTGATCTTCTGGGGGCCGCCGGGTGTCGGCAAGACCACGATCGCGCGGCTTCTGGCCCGCGAGACGGCGCTGCACTTCGTCCAGATCTCCGCCATTTTCACCGGCATGCCGGACCTGCGGAAGGTCTTCGAGGCGGCGAAGATCCGTCACGCCAACGGCCAGGGCACGCTGCTCTTCGTCGACGAGATCCACCGCTTCAACAAGGCGCAGCAGGACGGCTTCCTGCCGCATATGGAGGACGGCACGATCCTCCTCGTCGGCGCCACCACCGAGAATCCCTCGTTTGAACTCAACGCCGCCGTGATGAGCCGCTCGCAGGTCATGGTGCTGGAGCGGCTCTCGGACGATGACCTCGAGGCGCTCCTGCAGCGGGCCGAGGCGGAGCTCGGCCGCCCCCTGCCGCTCCTGCCCGACGCGCGCGTCTCCCTGCGGGAGATGGCCGATGGCGACGGGCGGGCGATGCTGAACCTGGTGGAGCAGGTCTCTGCCTGGAAGACCGAGCCGCTCGACACGAAAGCCCTCGGCCAGCGCCTGCAACGGCGCGCGGCGCAATACGACAAGTCGGGCGACGCCCATTACAACCTGATCTCGGCGCTGCACAAATCGGTGCGCGGCTCCGATCCCGACGCCGCGCTCTACTGGTTCGCCCGGATGCTCGAGGGCGGCGAGGATCCCCGCTACCTCGCCCGCCGCCTGACCCGCATGGCGGTGGAGGACATCGCGCTAGCCGATCCGCAGGCCCACCGCGTCTGCCTTGACGCTTGGGAAACCTACGAGAGGCTCGGTTCTCCCGAGGGGGAGTTGGCGCTCAGCCAGGCGGTCGTCTACCTCGCCCTCGCACCCAAATCCAACGCCGCCTACGTGGCCTACAAGGCCGCACGCGCCAGCGCGAAATCCACCGGCTCGGCGATGCCGCCCAAGAACATCCTGAACGCGCCGACGGCGATGATGAAGGAGCAGGGCTACGGCAAGGGCTACGAATACGATCACGACAGCGAGGACGGCTTCTCGGGCGCCAACTACTTCCCCGAGACCATGTCGCGCCCCAAGTTCTACGAGCCGAAGGAGCGCGGCTTCGAGCGTGATTTGCGCAAGCGCGTCGAATGGTTCGAGAACCTGCGCGAGAAGCGCCGCCGTTAAGACAAATCGGCGCAAACGTTGACAATCCCGGCCCACAAGCGCACTCCGCGCGCTATGATTGCTGTGCTTCAAGTTGCCCTCGGCGGTGCCCTCGGGTCCGTGCTGCGATACCTGACCGGTGTCGGGATGCTCCGCGTCTTCGGCGCGAGCGCCTTTCCTCTGCCGATCCTGACGGTGAACGTGGTGGGATCGTTCCTGATGGGCCTTTTCGTGGTCATCGCGGCGCACCGGGGTCTCACCCATCTTTCGCCGCTGGTCATGACCGGGTTTCTTGGCGGTTTCACGACGTTCTCGGCCTTCTCGCTGGAGACGGTGACGCTCTACGAGCGCGGCGACATCGGGCAGGCGGCGCTTTACGTGGCGCTTTCGGTCGGACTGTCGATAATTGGTTTGATGGCGGGCCTCTGGCTCGCGCGCGGGGTATTCGCATGAGTGGTGTTCAGACGCTGGAAGTGGGGCCGGACGACGGCGATCAACGGCTCGACCGTTGGTTCCGCCGGATCTTCCCCCATGTGCCGCAGGGCCGGATCGAGAAGATGTGCCGCAAGGGCGAGATCCGCGTCGATGGCGGCCGGGTGAAATCCAACACGCGGCTCGAAGTGGGGCAGATGGTGCGGATCCCGCCGCTGCCCGATGCAGCCGACCCCAAGGCTGACCCCGCGACCTGGGTGAACCGGCAAAGCCGCGTGAGCGATGCCGACGCCGAGATGATCCGCCGCGCGGTGATCTACCGCGACGACCACATCATCGCGATCAACAAGCCCGCCGGCCTGCCCACGCAAGGCGGCACCGGCCAGACGCGTCACGTGGACGGACTGGCCGAGGCGCTGAAATTTGGGTTCGATGACAAGCCGCGTCTGGTCCACCGCCTCGACAAGGACACCTCGGGCGTGTTGCTTCTGGCGCGCACGCGGATGGGGGCCAAGGCGCTCACCGATGCCTTCCGCCTGCGCTCCACCCGCAAGATCTACTGGGCTGCCGTGGCGGGCTCGCCGCTGCCTCGCATGGGCACGATCAAGTTGGGCCTCGTGAAGGCCCCGGGCCACGGGCGCGGCGGCGAGAACGAGAAGATGCGCGCCGTGCCGATGCACGAGATCGCCGAGACCGAGGGCGCCAAGCGCGCCGAGACGGATTACGCCGTCATGTCCAACCTCGCCGGCCGGGTCAGCTGGTGCGCGCTGGTGCCGATCACCGGGCGCACCCACCAGCTCCGCGCCCATATGGCCGAGATCGGGCACCCGATCATTGGCGATGGCAAATACGGCGGCTCGGGGCAGGAGAACCTCGGTGACGGCTGGGGCGCGCAACTGGGCGGAGAGATCAGCCGCAAACTGCATCTGCACGCCCGCTCGCTCAACTTCCGCCACCCCGAGACCGGCGCACAGATCAATCTCGTGGCGCCACTGCCAGAGCACATGAGCAAGACGTGGGAGACCCTCGGCTGGGATCCGCGCGATGTTCCTGCCGACCCTTTCGAGGATGATGCGTTTTGACCCTGCGACTGGTGATCTTTGACGTCGACGGCACGCTCGTCGACAGCCAGGGCCACATCGTGGCCTCGATGGAAGGCGCCTTCGGCGCCCATGGCCTGCCCACACCGACGCGCGAGGCGATCCTGTCGATCGTCGGCCTGTCGCTGCCCGAGGCTTTCGTGAAGCTGGTGCCCGACCATGTCGACAAGCGCGACAGCCTAACCCAGGCCTACAAGGATACTTTCGTCGACCTGCGGGCCACCGGCCGCGCGCAGTCGCCGCTCTATCCCGGTGCCGCCGAGGTGCTGGCGGAGTTGGCGACCCGTGACGATCTGCTGTTGGGTGTGGCCACCGGCAAGTCGCGGCGCGGGTTGGATCACCTGATCGAAATGCACGGTTGGGAGAAGACGTTCCAGACGCTGCAGGTCGCCGATCACCACCCCTCCAAGCCGCATCCCTCCATGGTCGAGACCTGCCTGGCCGAGACTGGTGTCGCAGCGGCCGACGCGGTGATGGTGGGCGATACGAGTTACGACATGGAAATGGCGCGCGGCGCCGGGGTGCGCGGCTTGGGCGTCGGTTGGGGTTACCATGCGGACGAGATGCTGACGCGGGCAGGTGCCGTGCAGATCCTGCGCGCCTTCCCCGAGATGCCCGCCGCGCTCGAGACGATGTGGGAGGTCGCATGACCGAGTGGAAAGCGAAACGGTTCTGGAAAGAGGCCACCGTCGAGGAGGCAGACGGCGGTTTCCGCGTCCTCTTGGACGGGCGCGGTGTCAGCACGCCGGGCAAGCTGCCCCTCGTGATGCCGACGCGCGCGATGGCCGAGGCTGTCGCCGCGGAATGGGACGCGCAGGAAGGCGTGATCGACCCGCTGTCGATGCCCGTCACCCGCTCTGCCAACTCCGCGATCGAGCGGGTCGTGCCGCAGTTCGACGACGTGGCCGATATGCTGATCGGTTACGCCGAGACGGATCTTCTGTGCTACCGCGCCGAGGGGCCGGCGGAGCTGGTGCAGCGTCAGGCAGCCGCTTGGGATCCGATGCTCGACTGGGCGGATGAGACCTTCGAGGCCCGGCTCGAGCCGCGCACCGGCGTCATGTGGGTGAGCCAGCCCGCCGAGGCCATCGAAAAGCTCGCCCATGCGACCCGTGCGGTGGGGCCGTTCGAGATGACCGCGCTACACGATCTCGTGACCCTCACCGGTTCGCTGGTACTGGGGCTCGCCGTGGCCCGCCGCCGTATTTCCGCCAAGGAAGCTTGGCGTTTGAGCCGAATCGATGAGAGCTGGCAGATCGAGCAATGGGGCGCTGATGAAGAGGCGGAAGAGGCCGCAGCGCTGAAAGAGGCGCAATTGTTGCATGCCGAGCGTTTCTGGGAAGCCAGTCAGGGTGGTTAACCAAATCACCCCTTAGGCTCGCCTGCGTTGCCTATTCCTCCCCTGATTGCCGTAGGGGCAAGCTGCAAACACTCCGTTTCCGCGAGCTTTACCCTGTCACTACCCTTGACCTCGCGCCTTGGATTTGCCCATTTTGTCACATGCGAAGGTTCAACAGGCCTTCGTGGCATATGCCAATGCTCGGCGGGACACGCAAAGATGATCCCGACGGGCGGTTCCACAGGAAGAGGTAAACATGAAAAAATCCGTATTTCTCGGCACGCTGGCCGTCGCAGGTACTGCGGCCGGTTTCGCGGCCGCTGATGCCCATTCGTCCGGTACGCTCGCCCAGATCCAAGAGCGCGGCACGCTGAACTGCGGCGTCTCCACCGGCCTGACGGGCTTCTCCGCTCCCGACGCCAACGGCGAATGGCAGGGCTTTGACGTTGCGGTCTGCCGCGCAGTCGCCGCCGCCATCCTGGACGACCCGAGCGCCGTCGAATTCGTGCCGACGACCGGCCAGACGCGCTTCACCGCGCTGTCCTCGAGCGAGATCGACATGCTCGCGCGTAACACCACCTGGACCTTCTCGCGCGATGTCGACCTCGCGTTCGAATTTGCCGGCGTGAACTACTACGACGGTCAGGGCTTCATGGTTCCCCGTGAACTCGGCGTTTCCTCCGCTCTCGAGCTGGACGGCGCAACGGTCTGCATCCAGACCGGCACCACGACCGAGCTTAACCTTGCTGACTACTTCTCCTCGAACAACATGAGCTACGAGCCCGTGCCGATCGAGACCAACGCAGAAGCACAGCAGCAGTACCTCGCCGGTGCCTGCGACGTTTACACCACGGACGCTTCCGGTCTGGCCGCAACGCGTGCCACCTTCGAAGATCCCTCGGCACACGTCCTGCTGCCCGAGATCATCTCGAAAGAGCCGCTCGGCCCGCTGGTCCGTCACGGTGACAACGAGTTCGGCGACATCGTGCGCTGGACCCTGAACGCGCTGGTCGCTGCTGAAGAGCTCGGCGTGACTTCCGCCAACGTCGGCGAGATCGGCAACACCACCGAGAACCCCGAGATCCGCCGCCTTCTGGGCACCGAGGGTGAACTGGGCGCAATGCTCGGCCTCGACGCCGATTGGGCAGCCCGCGCGATCGCGGCTGTTGGTAACTACGGCGAAGTGTTCGATGGCAACATCGGCGAGTCCACCCCGATCGGTCTGGCCCGTGGCCTGAACGCTCAGTGGACCGATGGCGGCCTGCTCTACGCACCGCCCTTCCGCTAAATCCGGACCTTGGGGGGCGCGAACGAAAGTTCGCGCCCCTTTCACATCTACCACCACCGTGCTGTTCCAAAAGAAAAACCGGCAGGACCCGAAAAAATTGGGCCGCCTCAAAGGACACCAGCGCGGAACCTTCTAACAGGGGCATATTATGGCGACGCTTTCCGACCCGCCTGCAGAGTCGTTCCGACTCAGCCAGTTGATTTACGATACCCGCTATCGATCACTGACCATCCAGGTCATCGTGTTCATCCTCATCATGTTGGGTCTGTGGGAGCTGGTGTCGAACGCGATCCAGAACCTCTCTGCCTTGGGCAAGGATTTTGATTTCAGCTTCCTCGGCAACCGCGCCGGGTATGACATCAACCAACGCCTGATCGAGTATTCCAACGATTCCACCCATGGCCGCGCCGCGGTTGTCGGTATCCTGAACACGCTGCTGGTGGCCTTTCTGGGCTGCGTGACGGCGACCATTCTGGGTGTCATTGCCGGCGTGTTGCGTCTGTCCAACAACTGGATCGTCGGCCGCCTGATGACCGTTTACGTCGAAGGCTTCCGCAACATTCCCCTGCTGCTCTGGATCATCGTGATCTTTGCCATCATGACCGAGGGCATGCCGCAACCGCGTGACTTCCGCGGGGACGAACCCGAAGCCTCGATGATCCTCGGCGACAGCGTCGCGGTCACCAACCGCGGTGTCTATATTCCGAACCTCGTCTTCACCCGCTCCCTGGGCGGCAACGAGATGTCCGAGGCCGCCGACGGTGTCGAAGCGGCGATCGTGCCGAGTGTTTCCGGTGCCGACTGGACGCTCATCCTGGTCGTTCTGGCCCTGGGCATCGCGGCATCCATCTTCATCGGGCGTTGGGGCGCGGCAAAGCAGGAGCGGACCGGCGTCAGGCCTCCGGGACTGTTCTGGATGCGCGCCGGAGCCATCGTGATCCCGGTGGCGATCGTCCTGATCGTCTTGGGCGCCACCTTGGATTACCCCGAGCTGACCGGCTTCAACTTCTCGGGCGGCGTGCATCTTCGCAACGCGCTGATCGCCCTGTGGTTCGCCCTGTCGCTCTATACCGGTGCCTTCATCGCCGAAATCGTGCGGGCCGGTATCCTCAGCGTCAGCAAGGGGCAAACCGAAGCATCGGCGGCCCTTGGGATGCGTCCATCCTGGACGATGAACCTCGTGATCCTGCCGCAGGCTCTGCGGGTGATCATTCCGCCACTGATTTCGCAGTACCTCAACCTGACGAAGAACTCGTCGCTGGCGCTGGCCGTCGGCTACATGGACGTCCGCTCCACCCTGGGCGGCATCACCATCAACCAGACGGGACGCGAGTTGGAGGGGATGCTTCTGCTTGGCGGCTTCTACCTCATCACGTCGCTGGTGATCTCGGCGGTGATGAACGTCTACAACAACTCCGTCAAATTGCAGGAGCGCTGATATGAGTGAGCTTCATTCAGAAACCGCGCTCGACAGCGCATATGTCCGCACCGAGATGCTGCCGGAGCAGGCCCCGCCGATCACGGCTGCGGGTCCGGTCCGGTGGGTGCGAGACAACCTGTTCTCGTCCATCGCCAACGCGATCATGACGATCCTGTCGCTCTACGTGATCTACGTGGTGCTGGCCGCGATCCTGCCCTGGGTTGTCTATGGCATCTGGGACGCGGGCTCGCTCAGCGAGTGCCGGGAGATCCGCGAAGCCCGCTACGGCCCGCTGGACGGCCATGGCGGCGGTGTTGCCTGTTGGGCGGTGCTGGTGGACCGTTGGGACCAGTTGATGTTCGGCTTCTACCCGCCAGAGCTTTACTGGCGTCCGATCCTTGCGTTCCTGCTGTTCCTAGGAGGCATCGCGCCGGTGCTTTACGACAAGCTGCCGCGCAAGATGCTGATCCTGACCGCCGCCATGCCCTTCATCTGCTTCTGGCTGCTGTGGGGCGGCTCGATCTGGGCACCGGTCCTGGTTGCGGCCGGCTTCGGCATCGGTTGGGCGATCATCAAGTTCGGCACCCGTTTCGTCGGGGCAATGACGGCCACGATCCTGGCCTTCATCGTGCCGATCCTGTTCTGGGTCCTGCTGGTTGGCCCCCTGATCGACGCGTTCCATTCGGTCGCGCCCATCGGGATCGAATCCGTGCAATCGCGTGAGTTTGGCGGCTTCCTCCTTGCCTTCGTGATCGGTGCCTCCGGCATCATCCTGTCGATGCCCCTTGGCATCGTGCTGGCACTGGGGCGGCAGTCGGACCTGTTCATCATCAACAAGTTCTCGGTGATCTTCATCGAGGTCATCCGCGGCGTGCCGCTGATTGTCTGGCTGTTCACCGCGCAGTTGCTTCTGGGCTATTTCCTGCCGCCCGGCTCCAACTTCGACCTCATGGTCCGGGTGATCATCATGGTGACGCTCTTCTCCTCGGCCTATATCGCCGAGGTGATCCGAGGCGGTCTCGCGGCCCTGCCGCGGGGACAGTATGAAGGTGCCGACAGCCTCGGCCTGAATTACTGGCAGTCCATGCAGCTGATCATTCTGCCGCAAGCGCTGAAGATCTCGATCCCGGGTATCGTTTCGTCTTTCATCGGCCTGTTCAAGGACACCACGCTGGTGGTCTTCATCGGCCTGTTCGACCCGATCGGTTTCTCGAACGCGATCCGCGCCGACACGGACTGGAACGGCATCTACTGGGAGCTGTTCATCTTCATCGGGCTATGCTTCTTCATCTGCTGCTTCAGCATGTCCCGCTATTCGCAATATCTTGAGCGTAAGCTCGCTACAGGCCACCGTTAATCGGGCCAACGCCGAGGAGAATATCCATGTCCACTACAGCTGAGAATCGGCCTATCGACCGCAGCCAGATGACCGTGTCTGACGAGGTCGCGATCGAGATCAACGGGATGAACAAGTGGTACGGGACGTTCCACGTCCTGCGCGACATCAACCTGACGGTGAACCAGGGCGAGCGGATCGTGATCTGCGGCCCGTCCGGGTCGGGCAAATCCACCCTGATCCGCTGCATCAACGCGCTGGAAGAGCACCAGCAGGGCTCCATCGTCGTGGATGGCACGCTGCTGTCCAACGATCTCAAGAACATCGACAAGATCCGGTCCGAGGTCGGCATGTGCTTCCAGCACTTCAACCTCTTCCCGCATCTGACGATCCTTGAGAACTGCACCCTGGCCCCGATCTGGGTGCGCAAGACACCGAAGAGGGAAGCCGAGGAAACGGCGATGCACTTCCTCGAGAAGGTGAAGATCCCCGAGCAGGCCGACAAGTATCCCGGCCAGCTTTCGGGTGGTCAGCAGCAGCGGGTGGCCATTGCGCGGTCGCTCTGCATGCGGCCGCGGATCATGCTCTTCGACGAGCCGACCTCGGCTCTCGACCCCGAGATGATCAAGGAAGTGCTCGACACGATGATCGAGCTCGCGGAAGAGGGCATGACCATGCTCTGCGTGACTCACGAGATGGGCTTCGCCCGTCAGGTCGCCAACCGCGTGATCTTCATGGATGCAGGCCAGATCGTGGAACAGAACGAGCCGGAAGAGTTCTTCACCAACCCGCAGTCGGAGCGCACCAAGCTGTTCCTGAGCCAGATCCTCGGCCACTGATCCCTGCGCGCCCGCGCGTCGCGCGGGACTTGGGATCGGCTTTGAGCCTTGCGAGAAATAACCGCCCGTGTCGAAAGACGCGGGCGTTTTTCTTGAGTTGTATTGGCCAAGATGAAGGGGAGCTCAGCGCGGGTCCGGGAGGCTGCGCGGGGTGGTGAAGCGCAGCAGGTGACCTTCGCCGGGCGCGAGGCCATTGTCGAAGCGGAGCACCGTGACGGCACCGGTTGGATAGCGCTCGAAATCCGGATCGTTCGGGGGATTGTGAGCGAGCGCCCAGGCCAGTGCGGCGGTGCCCGGATTATGGGCGATCATCGCGACGGTTGCGGCGTCCGCGGCCCTGAGCGCTTTCAGCATTACCTCGGGCTCGGCAAGGTAGAGCGCAGGGTTCAGGGTGGGCTCGGGCGCGCCGGGGAGCTGATCGGCGATGCCGGCCCAGGTCTGGCGGGTGCGCAGCGCGTCGGAGCAGAGGGCGACATCGGGGACAAGGCCGTGCTGCGCGAGGAAGGCGCCGATGCGGGGGGCTGCCCGATGTCCGCGGGGGCTGAGCGGACGGGTGTGATCGCCGGTGCTGCCATCCCAGTCGGACTTGCAGTGGCGGATGAGGATGACCGTCTGGCTCAAGGATGAAAGCTCCGCATGTGGTAGGCCGATTGCTCGGGATTTCGGCTGAAGTCCTGACTGATCGGACAGGCGCGGCGGGCCTTGCAGCCACGGGTCAGGCAATCGGTGCCGGCGGGGGTGTCGAGGTAGGCATGGCAGGCGGCGGTGTCGTAGCCATGCTCGGAGAGGGCATTGACCGGGCAGGCGGTCTCGCAGGGGGCGGGGCAGAGCAGGCAGGGCGTCAGGCGCGGCGGGCTGAGGGAAATCCTCTCGCGCAGGGCAAGGGCGCCTCGGAACGAGATCATCAGGCCCTGATCGTTGTGGACCAGCAGCGTCACCGGGCTGGCATGGATGCTGCCGCTTTTCAGGGCCCAGGAGATGAAAGGCAGATAGGGCGGGCCGCCGAATGGGAAGAGTGGCGTGGCGCGGGTTTCTTCCGCGATGGCGGAGAGGGCGCGGGTCGACCAGCGGTTCATCGGGTCCGCTGCGCCGTCGCTGTACTCGGGCGATTTCTTGAAGTGCGGCCAGAACGTGGGCTCGGCCGGGGCGAAGAGCACGAGGGTCTCGGTGCCCTCGGGCGCGCCGTCTTCCGGGTCGGGGTGGAAGGCCCCCACGATGGTCAGGTGGTAGGGGGCGGCGGCGCTCTGGAGGGTTTCGTAATCCATGGCTCCGATTCCGTTACTGGCGGATCATCGAGCCTGCGCCGTGCTCCGTGAACAGTTCCAGCAGCACCGCATTGGCGACCCGGCCGTCAACGATGGTGCAGGCCCTCACACCGCCGCGCACGGCGTGGAGGGCGGTCTCGGTCTTGGGGATCATGCCGCCGGCAATGGTGCCGTCGGCAATCATCGCGTCAACGTCGGCGGTGGTGAGCTCGGTCACCACGTCGCCGGCCTTGTTCTTGACGCCCGAGACATTGGTGAGCAGCAGCAGGCGGTCCGCTTCGAGGGCGACCGCGATGGCGCCGGCGGCGGTATCGCCGTTGATGTTGTAGGTCTCGCCGCTCTCGCCTTGGCCCAGCGGGGCGATGACGGGGATCATGTCGTCTTCGAACAGGTTGTTGATCACGCTCGGGTCGATCCGGGAAGGCTCTCCCACGAAGCCAAGCTCGGGGTTGGCGGGCGTGCAGGTGATCAGGTTGGCGTCCTTGCCGGACAGGCCCACGGCCTTGCCGCCTTCGGCGTTGATCGCTTGCACGATCCGCTTGTTCACGAGGCCGGAGAGGACCATCTCGACCACTTCGACGGTCGCGGCATCGGTGACGCGCTTGCCGTCCTTGAAGGTGCTTTCGATCCCGAGTTTCGCCAGCATGTCGTTGATCATCGGGCCGCCGCCGTGGACGACGACGGGGTTCACGCCAACCTGGCGCAGCAGGACGATGTCGCGGGCGAAAGAGGCCATTTCGGCGTCATCGCCCATCGCGTTGCCGCCGAATTTCACCACGATGACTGCGTCGTTGAAGCGTTGCAGGTAAGGCAGCGCTTCGGAGAGGGTGCGGGCGGTGGCGAGGTTGTCGCGGATCATCTGGGTTTTCATGCGCTTTGGGCCGTTGAGTATTTTGCGCCACGTTAGGGGGTGGCGGCGCGGGTGTGAAGCGGTTGTCTCGGGGGGGGGGGCGCTGTTGCCTTTGCGGGCCCGCCATGGGGGGGCCAGCCCCCCAGACCCCCCGGAGTTGTAGGGCCAAGATGAAGGGCGAGCCCGGGTATCAGGCTTCGATCGAGGCGATGGCGGCGCGCAGGGTTGGAATGCCGTCGCCCTTTTCGGAGGAGGTCAGGATGATCTCGGGGTAGGCGGCGGGGTGGTTGGCAAGCGCCTTGCGGGTGCGTTCCAGCGAGGCGTCGCGGTCCTTGCCCTTCACCTTATCGGATTTTGTCAGCACGGTCTGGAAGGGGACGGCGGCGATATCGAGAAGTTTCATGATCTCCTCGTCCACCGCCTTCACACCGTGGCGCGCGTCGATCAGCACGAAGGCGCGGCGCAGGGTGGCGCGGCCTTGCAGGTAGGATTTCAGCAGTGCCTGCCATTGCTGGACCACGTGGAGCGGTGCCTCGGCATAACCATAGCCCGGGAGGTCAACGAGGTAGTGGCTGTCGAGGAGGGTGAAGTAGTTGATCTCCTGGGTGCGGCCGGGCGTGTTGGAAGCCCGGGCGAGGCCCTTGCGGCCGGTCAGCGCGTTGATCAGCGTCGACTTGCCGACGTTGGAGCGGCCGGCGAAGCAAACCTCGATCCGGTCGGCGGGGGGCAGGCCGTCCATGGCGACGACGCCCTTGAGGAAATCGGTGTTGCCGGCGAAGAGCTTGCGGCCGCGTTCCTCGGTGATCGGGTCAGGTGCCTCGGCAAGGGGGAAGGGTAGGGCGTTCATATCGCGGCCTCCAGCGCGGGCAGGTCAGCGCCGCGGATCGCGTTCAGGTTACGGGTGATCTTGTCGGCGGGCCAGTCCCACCATGCGATGGCGAGCAGGCGGGCGATGGTATCTGCGTCGAACCGCTGTTTCACCGCCTGCGCTGGGTTGCCGGCGGCGATGGTGTAGGGGGGCACATCGCGGGTGACAACGGATTTGGCCGCGATGATCGCGCCAGCCCCGATGGTGACGCCCGGCATGATGGTGGCGGAGTTTCCGATCCAGACATCGGCGCCGATGCGGGTGTCACCCTTGTGGCCGGCGGTCCAGCTTGCGGGGTCGAAGCCTTCCTCCCACCCGTTGCCGAAGATGTTGAACGGGAAGGTGGAGAAGCCGTCCATCGCATGGGTGCCGCCGTTCATGAAGATGCGCACGTCGTGGGCGATGGCGCAGAACGGGCCGATATGGAGGTGGTCGCCGATAAAATCGTAATGGTGCAGGACGTTGCGGGTGAAGAAATCGCGGCTCTCGTCCTGATCGTCGTAGTAGGTGTAGTCGCCTACAGTGACGTTGTCGCGCCCCTCGGCCAGCGGCTTGAGGAACACGGTGCCGGCATAGGTAGGCGCCATCGGGGCGAGAGTGGTGGGGTCGGGGCCGGTGCGATCTGGCTGGTCAGTCATTGCAGGGTCACCTCTTCCCCCGCCTTGATCCGGCCGCCTTGCCGCACCATGGCGTAGACGCCGAAATCCTGGTGGTCCCACCCCTCGCGCAGGGCGCGCAGGGTCTCGGCATCGCGGTGGCCGGTCTTCGGGTTGGCCTCGGTGGCGCGGCATCGGGTGATGGGCTCAATCACCTCCAAACGGGCGTCGCCCATGGCCAGGGTCTTGCCGACGAGGTCGAATTCTTCCCACGGGGCGAGGCCCTCGATCCAGAGGTTGCCGCGGAACCGGCGCGGGTCGAGGGGTTCGTTTTTCGGCAGCCCCAACTTTTGCGAAAGCGCTCGAAGCGAGGCGGCGTTGAGGATGCTGACCGAGGCGAAGGGCGCGTCGGACATGCCCTCGGGCGGGGCATCGACGAGCGCGACCGGAGGGCGGCGGCTCTCTGGATAGATCGGTGCCAACCACTCCAGTAGCGCCGAGGCATCGGTGCGCGGCATCAGCGTCAGATCGGGCCGATCGGGATGGCTGAGGTGAATAACCTCCGCCCCATGCGGTCCATCAACGTGGCAACTCACGGCCATCAGCGAAGGGCCCTTGGCCCCGCGCAGAAAGTTGCGGCAGGACCGCCAGCCCTCGGAAGCGTCGCCGCCCTCCTCGAGTACCGCCCAAGCACGGTCGAGCGGCAGGGGCAGATCAGGCGCCAGATCGACGGCGCGGAGCCGTTCGGCTCCTATACCCTTGATCGGGTAGCGCCATATCTGATCCAGCGTCCAAGTCACTTCTCTTCCTTGGGCTTGCGCGAGAAGCTTCGGCGGATGTTGCCGAAGACATCGGGTTTGAAGCCCTGGCTGCGCATGATCAGGTACTGTTGCGTGAACGTCAGCGTGTTGTTCGCGATCCAGTAGACCAGCAGGCCGGACGCGAAGCTGCCGAGCATGAACATGAAGACCCAGGGCAGCCAGGCGAAGATCTGTGCCTGCATTGCGTCGGTGGGGGCCGGGTTCAGCTTCTGCTGCAGCCACATGGAGATGCCGAGCAGCAGGGGCAGGATGCCGATGAAGATCAGCGCCAGGATCGACTCGGGGTCAGGCGCCGGGATCGGCAGCAGGCCGAAGAGGTTCAGGATCGACGAACTGTCGGGCGCCGACAGGTCATTCAGCCAGCCGAAGAACGGTGCGTGGCGCAGTTCCAGCGTGACGAAAATCACCTTGTAGAGCGAGAAGAAAATCGGGATCTGCAGCAGGATCGGCAGACAGCCACCCGCGGGGTTAACCTTGTTCTTCTTGTAGAGCGCCATCATGCCCTTCTGAAGCTTCTCGCGGTCATCACCGGCGGATTCCTTCAGTTTCTCGATCTCGGGCTGGAGCTCTTTCATCTTCGCCATCGACACGTAGGAGCGATAGGCGAGGGGGAAGAGCACGGCCTTGACGATCAGGGTCAGCGCGATGATCGCAAGGCCCATGTTGCCGATGGTGCTGTTGAGCCAGTGGAGCAGCCAGAAGAGCGGCTTCGTCAGGAAATAGAACCAGCCCCAGTCGATGCTGTCGACAAAGCGCGAAACCTCGCCTCGGGTGGGATCCTGTTCGGCGCCGAAGAGCCGCGCGATCAGGCCGGGCTCGGCGTTCTCGTAGTCGCGGATGGTCTCGGCTTCCTTGGCGCCGGCAAAGAGCTGCGTCGTGACCTCGACCGTTTCACCGGCGGCGATGGCCATGTAGGGGAGGCGCGCTTCGGTCTGGTAGATGTCGGCGGAGGGGACGTATTTGATGACCGACACGAAGGGTTGGTCTTCGCCGGGGATCAGCGTCGTCATCCAGTATTTGTCGGTGAAGCCGATCCAGCCGTTGGCTTCGACTTCCAGCACCTCGGCAGGCACGCCTTCGCGGGCGATGACGTCGAGGTCGGGGAGATCGTCATAGGCGACCTCGGAGAGTTCCCCATCGGTTTTGCGCACGACGCCTTCGTGGAGAATGAAGAAGTTCTGCAGGTCGGAGGGGAGGCCGTGACGGGCCACGATGCCGTAGGGCGCGAGGTTCACATCGGCCTCGCCCGTGTTCTCGACCGACTGGGTGACTTCGAACATGAAGCGGTCATCGATGGCGATGGTGCGGCGGAAAACGAGGCCGCTCGCGTTCTCCCAGACCAGAGTGACCGGGGTCTCGGGTGTCAGGGTGGTGCCGGATTCGATTTCCCACGGGGTGTCGGAGGTGGGGACATCCTCGTAGCCGAGCCCGCCCGAGGGGGTCCAGCCGTAGAGCGCGTAATAGGGCTCATCGGAGCCCACCGGCGACAGCAGGCGGACGATTTCATCGCTGTCCACCTCGGTCGTGTAATTGCGCAGCGACAGGTCGTCGATGCGGCCCCCAAGGAGCGAGATGGTGCCTTCGACCGAGGGCGTCTCGATGTCGATCCGCGCGGCTTCGGTCAGTGCAACCTCGCTTGGGGCGGTGTTTTCCGCGCCAGAGGGATCGCTAGCAGCGGTAACCGGTGGCGTGGGCGCGACGCCGGTCTCGGTCTCGACCACGGGGGTCGCGTTCGGGTCTTCCACGACCTCGGGGGGCGGGAAGAGAAAGAACCACACGAGGATCACTACAATGCTGAGGCCCATGGCCAGGATCAGGTTTCTGTTCTGATCGTCCATCGTTGCGAAATTCCTTTGCCAGAGCCCTTGCGAATAAGGCGAAAACACCGGTGCTCACTCGGTGACGCCAATCCCTGCGGGTTCAACAGACTGGGGGTTCAAAGGTCAAGAGGCGAAATCGGCGCGGGTAGGGGGCTGTGGGAGGGGTTTGCCCGATTTTGCAGGGTGTGTCGGGGGTTGAGGAGGCAGCAAAAGGCTGCCGTGCGGCGACGGGAGGGAGACCGCCGGAGGGCGCGAGAAGAGGCTGGCGTGGGTGCCGTGGGCCGGTTGCTGGTCTCGCTACAGGTGAGATCGGGAAGGGGGGAGCACTAAAGGCGGCAGGACGGTGCGCGTATTCAAAGCGCGTTGAAGCCTTCTTAGGGTGCCACCTCACTAATGTGTACGCGTCGTCGGCGCTGACCCAACGCAACCCTCGGCCTTCGGTATACGCAGCAACCTCAGGTGCTCTGCGTCAATCCCTCAAGTTGCCGTCTGCGCGCGCCGGTCTTCGAGGCGAATCGTCTTGCCGGCGGCTTCATGGGCGCGCGCCCAATCGGCGACGTTTTCTAGCCCCATAGGGTGCGCCACGCCAAAGCCTTGCAGGAAATCACAACCCAGTTGAGCCAGGGCGTCCCTCTCGGTCTGGGTCTCCACCCCGCTGGCGAGGGTTTCGATGCCCATCGCCTTGGCCAAAGCGGTGATTGCGGAGACCGCTTGCCGTTTTTCGAGGGCGACATCGACGTCGAGAACGAAGCCGCGGTCGATAGTGATCCGGGTGACCGACAGGCGCTGCAGGGTCGGGATGGAGGCGGCGCCTATGCCGAACCCTTCCAGATCCAGACGATGGCCCGCATCGCGGAGGGTCTGCAACGTGGCAACGACCGCGTCGTCGTCGATCTGGGTGGCAACATCGTCCGAGACCTGGATGACAACCCGGTTCGGCGTGAGGCCGTAGCGCGCGACCTCGGAGGCAATGCCTTCCGCAAGCGCCGGATCGCGCAGCTCCTCGACCGAGAAGTTGACCGAGATCGTGGGAATATGCGCCTTCAGCTTGTCCCAGTCGCGCAGGGCCTTCAGCGCTTCATGGAGCATCCGTTGTCCCAGAAGCGGCATCTGGCCAGAGGCTTCCACCGCCGGAAAGAACTCTTTCGGGCCGAGAAGCCCGTGCTTGGGATGTTGCCACCGGGCCAGTGTTTCCATCCCCGACAGCGCGCTCGTCTTCGCGTGAACCTGAGGCTGGAACCAGGCCTGTATTGCGCCGTCATGGATTGCTGCCTCCACCTCTTCGCTGAGACGGGTTTGCAGCGCACGGGCCCGGCCCATGCCGGGTGCGAAGGCCCGCGTCGCGGCCGGACCGTTGAGCACCGCTTCGCCCAAAGCGGCCTCGGCAGCCTTGAAGGTGGCGTCGGCCGGATCGGCGCCCTGCTTGAGCACCGCAGAATGGCCGATGGAGGCAGTCAGCCGCAGACCGGTGCCGCGGAGCGGAAGGGGCTCGGCCACGGCGTCGGCAAGCCGGGTCGCGATCGTATCACGCAGCCCGAGGCGGGCGGAGGAAAGGGGGGAGAGGACAACGCCAAACCGCGAATCGCCCAGTCGGGTGAGGAGATCCCCGTTGCGCAGTGCGGTTTGCAGGCGCTCTTCCAAGCGGCGCGCGATGTCTTCGCTGGCGTCATGGCCCCATCGATCGAGCACCACGGACCAATCGTCGATCTGAATAAGGAAACAGGCAGTATCGCGCCCGGCCAGATTGGCCACGCGGTCGAGCATTGCCACCAAGGCGGTTCGCCCGCTGGCGGCCGGAGACGATCCGCCGCCCGCACGTTCCACAGGGCGTCCGCCGAGCCCACCAATGGCCAGAAGCGCTGAAAGGACAACCGCGGTCACCAGTGCAAGATCGTCGAAGCCGAACCACGTGGCAGTCAGGGCAATCAACGGAAAAAGCGCCAGAACCTCGACCCGGTCGAGCCCGAGCCGGACGCGTTGGGCGATCCGGTACAATCGGCCGCGCGAGGCCGGTGGTGTCGCACGGGGCGCCCCGTTGGTCTTCAGTTCTGCCATCTTGCCCCGTGTCTCCGCCTGATCATCATGTCCGGGACAAGGGTAACCGATGAAGGAAAACAGAAGATTAACCGCCACCACACGCCCGGAAAATATTTGACCCAAAGGCAATCATCGCACCGTCGATCCTCAGGAAATCTTGGTGGCAAGCCTCCCGTGCCGTAGGATCACCCCATGGTGCAGCGCTTTGATCATCCCGCCGTTCCGGTCTGCCCCTACCCTCCGGGGTGGCGCGAGGTTGCGAATCTGAGGTTCGAGACCGACCTCGTCCTACTGCGCCTGAAAGACGCGGTGAAACTGCGCACCGGCGAGGATGCGAGCTACATCGTGGGGGCGGATTACATCGTGAGCGTCGAGGTCGACGGAGAGGTTTTCGGCATCACCGTGCCGCGCGGTCTTGTCACCGACCTCACCTCGGTTCCCGCGCCTTTGCGGATCATCGCCGGGCGGGTCGGACCGTGGCTGGAGGCCGCGATTGTCCATGACTACCTCTATATCGCGTGGCAGGACGTGCCCGGACACGGCGCGCACGACAGGGATCGGGAGTTCGCCGACCTGATCATGCTGCGCGCCATGGAGGCCGCGGACGTCGGCAGGATCAAACGCCAATTGATATATCTGGCGGTACGGCTCTTCGGTGTCTGGGGCTTCCGGCGCCCGAACGCGGATCGCTACGCGACATTGCCGGATCATCTGGGCGGCTTCAGCCTGCCTCGGCCGGACTAGTCCGGCACGTTGTCGATGCCCGACCCGCCCCAGGGGTGGCAGCGCAGGATGCGGCGGCTGGCGAGCCATGTGCCCTTGATCGCGCCATGCTTGCGCAGGGCCTCCATCGCGTAGGTTGAGCATGTCGGCGTGAAGCGGCAGTTGGTGGCGATCATCGGCGAGATCACCAGACGATAGAACCGGATCGGCAGTGAGACGATGAAGGCCAGCGGGTTCATCGGTGCGCTTTCTCGAGTGCCTTGGAAAGGTCCGCCTGCATGGCCTGAAAGTCGCGCGTGGCCGTGGCGTCCTTGCGGCCGATCAACACGTAATCCCACCCGTCCTTTCCCTCCGCCGGAAGGATGGCGCGGGCGATCTCGCGCAGGCGCCGCTTTGCCCGGTTGCGGGCAACGGCGTTGCCGACCTTCTTGGAGCAGGTGAAGCCGACGCGGATCGCGCCCGGCTCTTCGCCCTCATCGCGCCGCCGTGCTTGCAGCAGGAAGGCAGGCGTCGGCACGCGGGCGGCGCGGGCGGCGGACAGGAAATCCTTGCGCTGCGTCAGCGTCACCAGCGGGCGCTTAACACAAAAAGCCCCCGGCGAGGCGGCGCTCGGCGGAGGCGTTTGCGATGCCATTGTCAGGCAATCAGGCGCTGAGCGACTTCCGACCGCGGGCGCGGCGGGCGTTCAGGATCTTGCGACCTGCTTTGGTTGCCATACGCGCACGGAAGCCGTGGCGGTGCTTGCGCACGAGGTTCGAGGGTTGGAATGTCCGCTTCGACATGGGTCTCGCTCCGTCAATCTTGGCCGGAGGGCGCCGAATGCGCTCCTCTAACGGCAGGTATCTCCGTTGAAGCCTGCGGGATAGGCAAGGTTTGGGCCGCTGTCAACAAGTGCGACGGGTCAGGACGCGGTATTTTCGGCTTCTTCCACGGCATCGGCCAATTCACGCAATTGATCCGGCGCGAAGACGGAGACGCCCATCTTCCGCAAGCGGTGCGCGACGAGGCCTTCTCCGGGCTGGCGCTGGCCGTCGAAGTGGCCGGAATAGACGAAGGTGGAGCCGCAGGATGGGCTCCCATCGGTCAACAGGGCAAAGCGGCATTGCTGTTCGAGCACCAGATCGACCGCCAGTTGCGCGCCCAAGGCGAACTCTCCGGTCCAGTCGAGCCCGTCCTTGTCATAGACGCCCGCGCGGCCTCCCAGGACGGTCTCTGCATCGGCGCCGGGCGCAATCTCGACAGGGGGGCGTGGCGTGGGCAGACCTGCGGCCATCTCAGGGCAAAGCGTCACCAAGCGGCCTTCGGCCCGCCATGTCGCGAGAAGCTGATTCTCCAACGTCTTGGCCCGGCCGTCGTAACGGACCGGGGCGCCCATCAGGCAGGAACTGACCAAGATTTTTTCCATGGGCCTATCGTGCCTGAAACATATCCCGCCGCGAATGTGACAGATCGGAGCCTTCGCGGTCACGAAACCCCTTACTTGCGTCACGCCCCATCAAGCAACCGTGACCGGGGATATCGCGGGCGTTTCAAATGACGCATCTAGGGGCGGCGACACAAAGGCGAATAGGACGGGACATGGCGAACAGCGCGGAACTACAGTCGAAATCGGGCGTGGCACGGTATCTGCCGATCGTGGCCATCGTGATCGGAGCCGGCATTGGCTGGTTCCTGTTCAGGGACTACCTGAGCTTTCAGGCCCTGGCCGATAACCGAGAGGCGCTGATCGCCTTCCGCGATGCCAATTACGCGCTGACCGTGGGGCTCTTCATCCTCGCCTACGCTTTGATCGTGGCTTTTTCCCTGCCGGGCGCGACAATCGCGACGCTGACCGGCGGCTTCCTTTTCGCGACATTTCCGGGGGCCCTGTTCAACATCACGGGCGCGACCATCGGGGCGACGGCAATTTTTCTGGCCGCGCAGACGAGTTTCGGCGCGCGACTGGGCGAGAGGCTCGAAGGGTCAGAGGGCGTGATGAAACGCTTCAAGGAAGCCATCGACGAAAACCAATGGTCCGCGCTGTTCCTGCTGCGCCTCGTGCCTGCAGTACCCTTCTTCATCGCGAACCTCCTGCCGGCCTTTTTCGAGGTCCCCCTGCGCCGGTACGTGATCTCGACCTTCTTCGGGATCATGCCGGGCGCGATTGTCTATACGTCCGTCGGCGCGGGATTGGGCGAGGTCTTCGCGCGGGGTGAAACCCCGGACCTCGGCATTATATTCGAGCCGCAGATCCTGTTGCCGATCCTCGGCCTCTGCGCGTTGGCGGCATTGCCCATCATCCTCAAGGCCGTGCGCGGCAAGAAAGGCCTGTAAGCCATGGAAACGATCGAAACTGACATCTGCGTCATCGGCGCGGGCTCCGGCGGATTGTCCGTGGCGGCGGGGGCCGTTCAGATGGGTGCGAAGGTGGTGCTGCTGGAAGGCCACCTGATGGGCGGCGACTGCCTGAACTTCGGCTGCGTGCCGTCGAAAGCGCTGCTGGCGGCGGGGCACAAGGCGCATGAAACCTCCGAGGCGGCGTTCGGCGTGGCGGGTCACGACCCCGCGCCCGACTACGCGGCCGCCAAGGACCATGTCCACTCGGTCATCGAAGAGATCGCGCCGGTTGATTCCCAGGAACGGTTCGAAGGTCTCGGCGTCACGGTCATCCGCGAATTCGGGCGCTTCATCTCGGAGTCCGAGGTGCAGGCCGGCGACACCACGATCAAGGCGCGGCGCTTCGTGATCGCGACGGGCTCTCGCCCCTTCGTGCCGCCGATCACCGGCCTCGACGGCGTGCCCTACCATACCAACGAGACGATCTTCGATCTGCGCGAGAAGCCGGAGCACCTGATCATCATCGGCGGCGGTCCCATCGGGATGGAGATGGCGCAGGCGCATCGGCGGCTCGGCTGTCAGGTGACGGTGCTGGAAGGTGACAAGGCGATGGGCAAGGACGACCCAGACGCCGCCGCCATCGTGATCGAGACCCTGCGCGCCGAAGGCATAACGATTGTCGAGGGGGCAACCGCCTCGGAGATCCGCGGCGAGGAAGGCGCGATCACCGTCGAGACAGAGGACGGCGCGACCTTCGCGGGCTCGCACCTTCTCGTGGCGGTGGGCCGCGCGGTGAACGTCGACAAGCTCGATCTTGAGAAGGCAGGCGTAGAATATGACCGCAAGGGCGTGAAAGTGGGGGCTGACCTGCGCTCCACGAACAAGCGCGTCTACGCGGTGGGCGATGTCGGGGGCGGCATGCAATTCACGCATCTCGCGGGCTACCACGCGGGCGTCATCATCCGGCCGATGTTGTTCGCGCTGCCGTCCAAGGCCCGCACCGACCATATCCCCTGGGCCACCTATACCTCGCCGGAACTAGCTCAGGTCGGCCTGACCGAAGCGCAGGCGAAGGAGAAACACGGCGACAGCGTCTTCATCGCGAAGGCGGAATTCCAGGACAACGATCGCGGCATCGCGACCGGGCAGAAAACGGGCTTCGTCAAGGTCATGGTGGTCAAGGGCAAGCCTGTTGGTGCCACGATTGTCGGGCCTCATGCCGGCGAGTTGATTGGTATCTGGTCCCTTGCCATCGCGAACAAATTGAAGATGAGTGCCGTCGCCAACATGGTTGCCCCTTATCCGACACTGGGAGAGGTTAATAAACGCGCTGCCAGTGCCTATTTCACCCCCAAGCTGTTCGACAGCGCGCTGGTGAAAACGCTGGTCGGGTTTGTGCAAAGGTTCGGACGGCCCTAAAAGAAACCTTGCCCGCGGTCGGGCACCAGAGGGAGCCGGCGGTGGCCAACAGTCTTTCAGGGCGATTCTTGATCCTCACCATCATCTTCGTGATGCTGGCCGAGGTATTCATCTTCGTCCCCTCCATCGCGCGCTTCCGTGAAGATTACCTGCTCGCCCGGTTGGAGCGGGCTCAGATCGCCTCGCTCGCGCTTTTGGCGGCGGACGGCATGATCGACGATGACCTTGAGTACGAACTGCTTGAAAACGCAGAAGTCCTCAACGTCGTGCTGCGCCGCGACGCGGTGCGCCAGCTTGTACTGTCCACCGACGGGATGGAGCCCATTTCGGCCACCTTCGATCTGCGCGACCCTCCGGCGTGGCAATTGATTCGCGATGCTTCGATGCGGCTGCTCGAGGCCGAGGAGCAGAACATCCGAGTCATCGGTCAGCCGGTCCGCGAGGCCGGTCTGCTGATCGAGATCACGATGGAAACCGAGCCGCTGCGCACGGCGATGATCGATTACGGCCTGCGTGTTTTTCTTCTGTCGGCGGTGATCTCGATCTTCACGGCAGTGCTGCTCTTTGGCGCGGTACGGGTGCTGATGGTTAACCCGATCAAGCGCGTGGTCCACGCGATGATCAGCTACGCGCAAGCGCCCGAAGACGCCAACCGCATCATCACGCCGCGCGGCACGGTCCGTGAATTGCGCGACGCGGAAGAGGCGTTGCACGCGATGCAGACGCAGCTGACCTCGCTTCTGCGGCAGCGCGAGCGGCTGGCGCAATTGGGCGAGGCCGTGGCCAAGATCAGCCACGATCTGCGCAACATCCTCTCGGTGGCGACGCTCGTCGCGGATCGGCTCGAGACGGTGCAGGACCCAACGGTGAAGAGGATCGCGCCGAAGCTGGTGAACTCCCTCAACCGTGCGATCAACCTGACCGAGGCCACCTTGGCCTTTGGCCGCGCAGAAGAGCCCGCGCCGAAGCTGGACAGGGTGCCGCTGGAAGCCCTCGTCGACGATGTTCTCGATAACGACAACCTCGCGCAAGAAGATGGCGAAGTCAGCTACGACGCGGTGATCGAGCCCGGAATGGTCGTGCGCGCAGACCCCGAGCAATTGCACCGGGTGCTGTCCAACCTCGTGCGCAATGCCCGTCAGGCCATCACGGCGACAGGTATGCCCGGAGAGGTCATCGTCCGCGCGGGAACGCAGGAGGGCGGCTGGTTCATCGAGGTCTGCGACACCGGCCCCGGCCTCCCCGACGGTGCGCGCGAGGCGCTGTTCAAACCCTTCGCCTCGACCTCCAAGGTGGGCGGCACGGGCCTCGGCCTGACGATCTGCTCGGAAATCCTGCGCGGACATGGCGGCAGCCTGACCCTGAAAAGCACCGGATCGGACGGCACAACCTTCGCAATGTTCCTCCCAAGCGGAATTGCTGCCTGATTGCCCCTTGCGCTGACCATTCGGCGACGCTAAATGCATCCCACGCGGATTGGTAGCTCAGCTGGATAGAGTACTTGACTACGAATCAAGGGGTCGGGGGTTCGAATCCTCCCCAGTCCGCCACTCACCACCCCCAACGCGGTGGACCTCAGCCAAAATGATGATCGTGACGGAAATCGGCTCCTGCCGCGTGTTTGCGTGAGCGCCGGTTCTGGCCGCCTCGTGGATACATGCTCCACAGGCGTGACGTGACGACAGCTCAAACTCCGACTTAACTCGGTGTGGTCTGCAGCCGGCTTTGTCACGCGTCGGCAATCGTCAAATCGTCACCCAACGGCCCACTACAGGCGGCAATGCAGCTCTCCGTAAATGTCCGGATCAATCTGCGTTTTGGGCCCGGCGCGAAGCCGAGGGACAAGGTGACGCCGCTCGTGGTGTCAGAGATCGGCAGGCAGCGGATGTTGTCTCCGGCGTAGGACGGCGCGTTTCCCGGCTTCATGTTCAGCAAAGAGACCCCGACGTTCGAGGCGACGAGGGACCGCACCATCTCGGTTGAATTGGCGGTGGCTACGACGCGGACATCGTCGCCGCCTTGCTGCAGCACGTCGAGATAGTACCGCCGCGCGGCAGGGCGATCCAACAGGATCAGCGGCTCGCCCACGATCTGAGAGACCGTAACGGCCTCTTGCTTGGCCAAAGGGTGATCCGCCGGGCAGAGACAATAGGTCGGCGCATGAAGCAGCGGTTGCGTTTCAATCTGTGGATCGGGCAGCTCTTCGACGAACAGGATCATGTCGAACTGCCCGTCCTGCAAACCCTTCTGAACGGTGTCGTTGTCGCCCTCGGTCAACGTGAAGGTCACGCCCGGATGCGAGGCCAGCATCTGCGCGGCAAGAAAGGGCAGGAAGGCCGGGGCGAGTGGCGCGTTGTAGCCGATCGCCAGATTGCCGGTGACGTTGGATTGCAGGTCCGAGACATCCGTCAGCAACCGGTCATAGCGTTCCAGCAGATCATCGATGCGGCGCCCGATATCGCGGCCCGCTGTTGTCGGAGAAATTCCCTTCGCCCGCGCGCGGGTCACGAGCGCCATGCCGAAAGCTGCTTCCGTCTGATCCAGCGCCGCGGCGATGGCCGAGGGCGTGACATGCATCTCGTCCGCCGCCCGCGTGATGGAGCCATGGCGCAACGCGGCTTGAACGTATCGCATGGCGCGAAGGGACAGGGACATGGCTCTACCTCAATAATCTTGAGATTATATCTCGCATAAAAAGATTTTTCAAAGGATTGGGCTTTCGCCACAGTGACGCCAATCGACAAGGGGAGTGCGCGCGATGAAATCCAGAACCAAGGCTGTTGTCATCGGCGGCGGCATCGCGGGCTGCTCGACGCTGTATCACCTGACGCAGGAGGGCTGGACCGATGTGGTTCTGGTGGAGCGGGATGAGCTGACCTCGGGCACCACGTGGCACTCCGCGGCGCAGGTCACGAATTTCGGCATGACCCAAACGATGGTGGGTCTCAAATCCCACTCCATCGCGCTCTACAAGAAGCTGCGCGACGATCCCGAATACCCGGTCGGCTATCACCACGGCGATGGCGGTATCCGGCTGGCCAATACCGAAGCGCAGATGCAGGGCTATCGCCACTTTGCCTCCATGGCGCGGGGTATGGGGGTGGACTACGAGATCCTCGACGCCGAGGAATGCGCCCGCCGTCACCCCCTGATCTCTAACGAGAACCTTCTGGGCGGCCTTTGGGACGGGGAAGACGGCGATATCGACCCGGCGCAACTGTGTCAGGCGTTGGCGTTTCACGCCCGCAAGGCGGGGGCCGAGGTCTACCGCAACACGCCGGTGATCGGCCTGACGCAGCACAAGGACGACACATGGACCGTCCACACCGAGCACGGCGACATCGACTGTGACGTCGTGGTGAACGCCGGTGGCTACCGGGTGAACGAAGTCGGCGCGATGATGGGCGTCCAGCATCCGGTCGCCTCGATGGAGCATCAGTATTTCATCACCGAAGATATCCCCGCCATTGCCGAGGCCGGGCACAGGATGCCGCTGCTGCGGTGCCCGATCTCGGACTATTACTCTCGTCAGGAAAAGGGCGGGTTGCTGGTCGGGTTCTATGAGCAGGACTGCAAGACCTGGGGGATGGATGGCATCAGCCCGAGCTTCTCGAATGATCTCTGCCCCGACGACCTCGACCGGGTGATGGATGTCCTCGAAGGCGCGTTCGAGCGGATGCCGGTTCTGGCCGACGTGGGGATCAAGCGGGTGGTGAACGGCCCGATCACCTACACCATCGACGGCGCGCCTTTGGTCGGTCCGATCCCCGGCAAGCGCAACGCCTATTGCATCATCGGTCTCCGCGCGGGTCTGGGCGAAGGCGGCGGCCACGGCTGGCTATTGGCGCAACAGATCGTCCACGGAGAGGCGTGCTACGACACCTGGGTCATCGATCCGCGTCGGTTCACCGGCCATGCGACGGTCGAGCTGACCGCCCGCAAAGCGGTCGAGGATTACCAGAACGAATTCCGCTTCCACTTCCCGCACGAGCATCGCCCCGCCGGGCGCAATGCCAAGACGACCCCGCTCACGCCGATCATGGCCGCGGAAGGCGCCGAATTCACCGTCGTGAACGGGTGGGAGCGGGTCGACTACATCAAGCCGTCGCCGGAGTTTCATCCCACCCTCGGCTTCGACTTTGACGAGGCGTTCGACGTGGTGGCGGCTGAAGTCTCCAACGTGGCGACCAACGTCGGCTTGGCCGAGGTCAATGGCTTCAACCGGATCGAGATTGCCGGGGCGGACCGGCACAGGTTCCTCGACCGGATGATCTGCGGAACCGTCCCGAAACGCGACGGACGTGTCGGGTTGGGCTATCTGTTGAACGAGCATGGATGCATCAAGGGCGAGGCGACCGTGGCCAATCTGCCCGCCTCTGATCGCGGCCCCGACAGGGTCTGGTACGGATCGGCGGCCGCGTCGGAGTATCACGACATGGATTGGCTCGCCGCCCATCTTCGCCCGGACGAGGACGTGCAGCTGCGCAGTCTGACCAACGAGCATACGATCCTTGTTCTGGCAGGGCCGAAGGCGCGGGAAGTGCTCTCGGCATCTGCCCGCGGGGATTGGTCGGCCGCAGCCTTCCCGTGGCTTTCAACCCGCGAATGCACCATCGGCTACGCGCCCGCCGTGGTGATGGGCGTCAGTTTCTCCGGCGAGTTGGCCTATGAAATCCACGTCCCGAACGCATCGCTCTATGCCGCCTATCTCGCGCTCCGCGAGGCCGGCGAGGCCTTTGGCCTGAAACTCTTCGGTGCGCGTGCGGTGGAATCGATGCGCATGGAGAAAGGCTTCCTGCACTGGAAAGCCGACCTCATCACCGAGTTCGACCCGTTCGAGACGGGGTTGGCGCGCTTCGTGAAGCTCGAGAAGGACGGGTTCATCGGCAGGGAGGCGCTGTTGCAGCGTCACGCGAAGGGGCCGCAAAAACAGCTGGTCTCGTTGAGCATCGATACCCGCCGTGCCCCCGCGCATCCGGGCGCGTCGCTGATGCAGAACGATACCGTCGTCGGCACCATCACGTCGGGCGATTTCGGCCACCGCGTCGGCATGAACCTCGCCTATGCTTTCGTAGACCCGGACCTTGCGAGCCCGGGATCGGAGATGGCGCTTGATCTGTGCGGTAGGCGCGTCGCCGCGCGGGTCATCGAGCCGTCGCCTTACGACCCCAAGTTTGACCGGATGCGAAGCTGATACCCACAGGAAAATCTGCGCCACCATTGCGGCAAGCGACGGCGCAGCGGGGTTAAAGTTCGGAACCAAGCACTTACGCGCGGGTTGGTTTAGCAAGCCTGAACCAATTCAGAGATATTTCCCGTGCAAACAGACCTTACCATCAACGGCGCCCACCAGCGGCTGGAGCTTGATCCACGCACAACGCTGCTGGATGCCCTCCGCCATCATCTCGGACTGACTGGCAGCAAGAAGGGCTGCGATCACGGACAATGCGGGGCGTGCACGGTTCTGGTCAACGGCCGCCGCATCAACGCCTGCCTGACGCTTGCCTGCATGCACGATGGCGATGAAGTGACGACGATCGAAGGGATCGGCCAGCCCGGCAACCTTAGCGCGCTTCAGGAAGCCTTCGTCAGCGAAGACGGTTACCAATGCGGCTATTGCACCCCGGGGCAAATCTGCTCGGCCACGGCGATGCTGGAGGAGGTCAAGAACGACTGGCCGAGCCATGTGACCGACGATCTGCAGAACGGCGCCGAGCTCACGACCGAGGAGATTTCCGAGCGCATGAGCGGCAACCTCTGCCGCTGCTCCGCCTATCCCAACATCGTCGAGGCGATCCGGAAAGCGGCAGGGAAAAGCGCATGAAGCCGTTCGATTATATCCGCGCCGAAGATACCGAGGATGCAACGCGCCGTGCGGCCGAGGTCGGCACTTTCATCGCGGGCGGGACCAACCTGCTCGACCTGATGAAGCTGGAAGTCATGACGCCCGATGCTCTGGTCGACATCAACCGGCTGGAGCTCAACCAGTTCGAAGAAACCGAGGATGGCGGGCTCCGGATCGGTGCCTTGGTGACGAACAGTGACCTCGCGAACGACACCCGCGTGCGCCGCGATTGGCCGGTGCTGAGCCGCGCTCTGCTTGCGGGCGCAAGCGGTCAGCTGCGCAACAAGGCGACCACCGGGGGCAACCTGCTTCAGCGCACGCGGTGCCTGTATTTCTATGACCGCGCGATGGCCTGCAACAAGCGCGAGCCGGGCAGCGGTTGCGCCGCGCGGGACGGGTTCAACCGCATCCTCGCGATCCTGGGCACGTCCGAGCATTGCATCGCCACGCACCCCAGTGACATGGCCGTCGCAATGCGCGCCCTGGGTGCTCGGGTGGAGACGTTGAATGAGGCCGGTGACACCCGCGAATTGTCGCTCGATGACCTCTACCTCCTCCCCGGCGATCGACCGGACCGGGAAACGGTGCTGGAGCCCGGCGAGCTTATCACTTCTGTCGTATTGCCCGCGCCCGTCGACGGCCGTCAGACCTACCGCAAGGTCCGCGACCGGGCGTCTTACGCCTTCGCCTTGGTGTCCGTCGCCAGTGTCGTGGCCGTGGAGAATGGCCGGATCACACGCGCTGACCTCGCCTTCGGTGGCTTGGCGCCGAAACCCTGGCGCGACGCGCAGGTCGAGGCTCTGCTGGTGGGCGAGGCGCCGTCAGAGGCGCTCTTCCACAAGGCCGCCGATCAGCTTCTCGCCGGGGCGCAGGGCTTTGGCGACAATGATTTCAAGATCCCCCTCGCGCGCCGAACGCTTGTGTCGGTGCTCAGCGAATTGACGGAGGCACGGCCATGACCGAGCAGTTCAAGATGGACGCGCCGGCGACCGAACGGCGGCTGGATGACATGGCGCAGGGGCTGGTCGGCGCACCGCTCGACCGGCCTGAGGGACCGCTGAAGGTCACCGGAACCGCCACCTATGCCAACGAATGGCAGGTCGACGGCATGGCGCATGGTGTCATGGTGCGCGCGCCGGGTAACAGCGGCCGTGTCGTGCTCTCGAACC
This sequence comes from Gymnodinialimonas ceratoperidinii, assembly GCF_019297855.1. Taxonomy (NCBI): domain Bacteria; kingdom Pseudomonadati; phylum Pseudomonadota; class Alphaproteobacteria; order Rhodobacterales; family Paracoccaceae; genus Gymnodinialimonas; species Gymnodinialimonas ceratoperidinii. The sequence continues at coordinate 3,546,672 of NZ_CP079194.1, read as the reverse complement.
GGGATGCCGTAGTGAAGATGCCCGGCGTTTTGTCGGTGATCCAGGATGACCGTCTGCTGCGCAATCCCGCCCAAGGCACTGCCAACGAGGCGCCGATCCAGGGGCCGCAGCACGTCGCGTACCTCGGCCAATTGATCGCCGTCGTCGTGGCCGAAAGCTTCGAGCAGGCTCGACACGCGGCGCAGGCCTTGGACGTGACGCTTGAGAACGGCGAGCCGGTGCCTGTCGACCCCGAGACCGCTGCCGTCGAGCCTCAGGAAGGTCAAGCGCTGGATCAGGGCGACCTCGAGGCCGCCATGAGCGCCGCCGAGAACAGCGTCGATGTGGTCTATACCACCCCGTCCCATTCCAGCTCGCCGATGGAGCCGCACGCCTCCATCGCGACGTGGGAGGGGGACGACCTGATCCTGCGCGGCAGCTACCAGATGCTGAAATACAACCGCAACGAATTGGCGGATTCGCTCGGCATCCATCCCGACAGGGTCCGGGTCATCTCGCCCTACGTGGGTGGCGGCTTCGGCTCCAAACTGGGGTTGGCGCCGGAAGCGGTGGCCGCGGCCATCGCGGCGAAGGAAGTGGGGCGGCCGGTCTCTGTCGCGCTGCTACGCCCGCAGGTCTACGAGGCCACGATGCGCCGGTCCGAGACCCGCCAGCGGCTGCGCCTTGCTGCCGATGCCGACGGGCGCCTGAGCGGTTTCGGCCATGACGCCCGTGTCTCCAACCTCCCCGGAGAGACATTTGCCGAGCCGGTCCTGCAGGCGTCGCACTTCCTCTATGCCTCGGCCAATCGCAAGATGTCGCTCGATCTGGCGCGCCTGCATCGGCTTTGCGCCGGTTCTGTCCGCGCGCCGGGCGAGGCTGTCGGCGTGACCATCGTGGAAAACGCGATGGACGAGCTGGCCCATGCGGCAGGCATCGACCCGGTCGAACTCCGCCTGCGCAACATCCCCGAGAAAGACCCCGAGAGCGGGAAGGAATACTCCTCCCGCCGGTTTCGCAAAGCGCTGCAAGGCGGTGCCGAAGCGTTCGGCTGGAACGACCGGCCCGGCGTGAAGGAACGGCGCGACGGCGACTGGATGATCGGCTACGGCATGGCCTCCGCCGCGCGGGTCAACATCCTGAAGGAAAGCCAGGCCCGCGTGACGCTGCGGCCCGACGGCACCGCGCGGGTCGAGACCGATATGACCGACATCGGGACCGGCACCTACGCGATCCTCGGCCAGATCGCGGGCGAGATGCTCGGCCTGCCGCGCGACAAGGTTGACGTGGTCCTCGGCGACACGGATCTGCCCCCGGCGTCCGGCTCGGGCGGCTCATGGGGAGCATCCTCCAGCGGCACCTCCGTCTACCTCGCCTGCGAAGCGATCCGGCGCCAGCTTGCCGACCGGTTGGAGGTCGACGAGCGTGATCTGCTTCTGAAAGACGCCCAGGCCACTTATGCCAACAAGACGACGGCCTTGACCGATGTGCTGCGCGGCGACGAAATCGCCAAGGTCGGCCATGTGCTGCCGGGTGACACCTCGGATGCGGTGCGTCAGGCCACCTTTGGCGCCTACTTTGCAGAAGTCGGCGTCCACGCAGCCACGGGCGAGACCCGTGTCCGGCGCATGCATGGCAGCTTCGCCGCCGGGCGCATCCTGAACGCAAAGACCGCGCGGTCGCAGTGTCTTGGCGGGATGACCTTCGGCATCGGGATGGCGTTGACGGAAGAGCTGGCCTTCGATCCGCGCGATGGACATGTGGCCAACCACAACCTCGCCGAGTACCACATCCCGGTGAATGCCGACGTGCCACAGCTGACGGTCGAGCTTCTGGAAGAACGCGACGACTGGGCGAGCCCGCTACAGGCCAAGGGCATCGGTGAACTCGGCATCTGCGGCGCGGCTGCGGCCATCACCAACGCCATCTTCAACGCTACGGGCGTGCGGGTGCGCGACTATCCGGCGACGTTGGACAAGGTCATTGCCGGGCTGTGACCGAGGCGCGTTTGCCTTCTGAGTGTGCCCGCAGCGGCGTAGGCTCACGCCGCGGGTCACGTTACTTCGCGCACTATATTGCGCCCTGACGGTAACGCTTTCCTCCCCGCCGCGCGCCTGTTACCTTGGCGCGACCAACACGGGGAGGCATGACATGGCTGAGGCTTTTATCTGCGACTATATCCGCACACCCATTGGGCGGTTCGGCGGCGCTCTGTCGAGCGTTCGCGCGGATGATCTGGGGGCGATCCCCCTGCGCGCGTTGATGGCGCGGAACGACGGCGTCGATTGGGCCGAGGTCGCGGACATCTACTACGGCTGCGCCAACCAGGCCGGCGAAGACAACCGCAACGTGGCCCGCATGTCCGCGCTTCTGGCCGGAATGCCGGTCGAGGTGCCCGGCTCCACGATCAACCGTCTCTGCGGCTCCGGCATGGATGCGATCATCGCTGCCGCCCGCGCGATCAAGGCCGGTGAGGCCGACCTGATGGTGGCCGGCGGCGTCGAGAGCATGTCGCGCGCGCCCATGGTCATGCCCAAGGCCGAGACCGCCTTTTCGCGCAAGGCCGAGATCTATGACACGACCATCGGCTGGCGCTTCGTGAACCCGGTGATGAAGAAGCAATACGGGATCGATTCGATGCCCGAGACGGCTGAGAATGTGGCGGAAGACTATGAGGTCTCTCGCGAGGATCAGGACGCTTTCGCACTGCGCTCGCAGAGCAAGGCCGGAGAGGCCATGGCCTCGGGTCGTCTGGCGAAAGAGATCACCCCGGTGACCATCCCGCGCCGCAAGGGCGACCCCTTGGTTGTCGAGGAAGATGAACATCCGCGCCCGGACACGGACCTCACGGCCCTGTCGAAACTGCGCGCGCCGTTCCGCGAAGGCGGGAGCGTGACTGCGGGGAATGCCTCCGGCGTCAACGATGGCGCGGCTGCGCTGGTGATTGCCTCGGAAGCGGCGGCGGCAAAGCACGGGCTGACGCCCATCGCGCGGGTTCTGGGCGGTGCCACGGCCGGTGTCGCGCCGCGGGTCATGGGGATCGGGCCCTTGCCAGCTTCGCAGAAGCTGATGGCGCGTCTCGGGCTTGGCATCGGGGAGTTCGACGTGATCGAGCTGAACGAGGCCTTCGCCGCGCAGGGGCTTGCGGTGATGCGCGGGCTTGGGATCGCTGACGATGACCCTCGGGTAAACCCCAACGGCGGCGCGATTGCCCTTGGCCATCCGCTCGGCATGTCGGGGGCACGGATCGCGGGGTCGGCGGCCTTGCAGATGAAGCTTTCGGGCGGCAAGCGCGCGTTGGCGACCATGTGCATCGGCGTGGGTCAGGGGATTGCCGTGGCGCTCGAGGCGGTCTGAGCCTCGGGCCTCTGCGCCTGCGGGCGCCTGCGGGACGCTCCGCGGGGAGTTGTAATTGCCAAGATGAAGGAGCCGCGTGCCGAATTGGGACGCGGCTCTTTTTTTATCGCGGAGGAGGGCGCTAGTGGTCGAGGTATTCCACGGTGATGCTGTCGCCGGTGGGCAGGGCCTGACAGCTGAGCACCATGCCGCGGGCGACCTCGTAGTCCTCCAGCGCGTGGTTGGTGATCATCTCGGCGTCGCCTTCGATCACCTTGCACATGCAGGTGGAGCAGACGCCGGCCTTGCAGGCATAGGGCGCATCGAGCCCGGCGCGCAGGGCAGCGGTGAGGATGGTTTCGCCCGGTGCCACGTCGACGTCCTGCGCCGTGCCGTCGACGATGATCGTCGCGGTGGTGGAGGTGGCGGTGTCGTCGCGGATCGCGGTCTGGGGCAGCTTGCCCTGTTGCGCGGCGGCGAAGAGTTCGTACTTGATCGCGTCGCGGTCCATGCCGTGGTGGGCGAGGCGGTCGGCGATGGTCTCGGTGGCGGATTCCGGTCCGCAGATGAAGGCGGCGTCCACGGTCTCCACGTCCACCCATTGCGCGAACATGGCGTCCAGCTTCTCGGCGTCGATGCGGCCGGTGAAGAGGTCGATGCCGGTGGGGTCGTTCTTGAGGATGTGGACGATGTTCAGGCGGGTGAGGTTCTCGTTCTTCAGGTCTTCGAGTTCCTCTCGGAACATCACGTCGCGCGCCGAGCGGTTGGCGTAGATCAGGGTGAAGCGGCTGTGGGGCTCCACCGCGAGGGTGCTGCGCAGGATCGACAGCACCGGGGTGATGCCGGAGCCGATGGCGAAGCCGATGTAATGGTGGCGCGCGTCCGGCGAGAGCGGCGTGTGGAAGGTGCCCATGGGGGATAGCGCCTCGATCGTGTCGCCGACCTTGAGGTTCTCGTTGGCCCATGTGGAGAAGGCGCCGCCACGCACCTTCTTGATGCCGACCTCCAGCGTGCCGTCGGTGACGCCGGCGCTGATCGAATAGGCGCGGCGCAGCTCAACGCCGTCGATCTCCTGCCGGAAGGTGAGATACTGGCCCTGGGTGAAGGGCAGGGTGGAGCCGTCGGCGGGGGCAAGCCGCACCGAGACCGCGTCGGCGGTGGTGCGGTTGATGTCGGTGACGGTGAGGGGGATGAACTTGGCCATGGTCAGATGCACTTGAAATAATCGAAGGGTTCCAGGCAGTCCTTGCAGCGCCATTGGGCCTTGCAGGGGGTGGAGCCGAACTGGCTGATGCGCTCCAGCGCGGTCGACTGGCAGCGCGGGCATTGCGAGGGGCCGCCGGCGGGGTTGGGGGGGGCGATGCCGTAGGCCTCCAACTTGGCGCGGCCCTTGTCGGAGAGCCAGTCGGTGGTCCAGGGCGGGGCGATCTGGCGCTTGAGGCGCAGGTCCGCGATGCCCTTCTCGCGCAGGGCTTCGTCCACCGACAGTTCGATCACCGCCGTGGCGGGGCAGCCGGAATAGGTGGGCGTCAGCGTCACCTCCAGCGTCTCGTCCTGCCACGCGACGTCGCGGACGATGCCGAGGTCGACGAGCGAGATTACCGGGATCTCCGGGTCCGGCACCTCGTCGAGCCAGGCCCAGATCTGGTCGGTGGAAGGCTTCACCATTGGGCGCCCGGATAGGCGCGCTGGAGCCACTGCATCTGCGTCAGCAGGTGGCCCAGATGCTCGGAATGCCGCGCGCCGGAGAAGCCGCCGTGGTGGGCGAAACGGCTTTCGGGCACGGTGAGCGTGGCCTCGGCAAGAACCGCCTCGATCGTCGCGTCATAGGCGGGGCGGAGATCTTCGCCGGAGAGGGTGAACAGCTCGCCCACGTAGGGGTAGAGCAGGTCGAGGGCTGCTTGCATCCGGGCCTGGCTTTGAGACGTGCCATCGCCCAGGCGGATCACCAGATCGGTGGAGCGCTCGGCGTGATAGGTCACCTCTTTCGCCGCCTTGGCCGCGATGGCCGCGATCCGCTCGTCGGCGTGGTGCTCAAGCTTGCGCAACATAGCTAAGTGCCAGTTATCAAACAGAAACTGCCGCATGATCGTCTGGCCGAAATCGCCGTTCGGCTGCTCCACAAGGAGGCAGCAGCGGAAATCCCAGGCATCGCGCAGCATCGCGAGATCGTCGGCGGTGCGGCCCTTGCCCTCGACCTCTCCGGCGAGGCCGAGCCACATCTGGGTCTGGCCGATCAGGTCCAGCGCGGTATTGGCCAGCGCGATGTCCTCTTCGAGGATCGGCGCCTTGCCGCACCATTCCGACAGGCGGTGACCGAGGATCAGGGTCGTATCGCCCATCCTCAGGAGAAACTCGAAGAGCGCCGCCGGATCACTTGTGTCCTGGGGCGCAGGATTTTCCAGTAGCAGACCCATCACATCGGCCCCACTTCCTTGGGAATGTTGAAGAACGTCGGATGGCGATAGGCCTTGTCCTCCGCCGGATCGTACATCGGCCCCTTCTTCGAGGGGCTGGAAGCGGCGATGGCACTGGCCGGAACCGCCCAGATGCTCACGCCCTCCTTGCGGCGGGTATAGACATCGCGCGCGTTCAGGATCGCCATTTCAGCGTCGGGCGCATGCAGCGAGCCCACGTGGCGGTGCGATGCACCGTGCTGGCCACGGATAAAGATCTCCCACAGGGGCCATTCGCGTTTGTCAATCATTGTAATGCCTTACACTTTGCCGGGGCTATTCAGCCGCGACGTTCGCAGTGGATTTCTTGGCGGCGTGGGCGTTCATCGCCTCGCGCACCCATGCGCCGTCGTCCCATGCCGCCTTGCGGGTGGCGATGCGATCGGTGGAGCAGGGGCCGTTGCCCTTGAGCACGTCGAAGAACTCGTCCCAATCGGGTTCGGCGAAGTCGTAGCCGCCCTTCTCCTCGTTCCAGGCGAGGGTTTCATCGGGAATCGTCAGCCCGAGGTACTCGGCCTGCGGCACGGTCTGATCGACGAATTTCTGGCGCAGCTCGTCGTTGGAGTTCATCTTGATCTTCCACGACATCGACTGGCTGGAGTGGACGCTGTCCTTGTCGGAAGGGCCGAACATCATCAGCGAGGGGAACCAGAGCCGGTTCAGCGCGTCCTGCGCCATGCGCTTCTGTTCCGGGGTGCCGGAGCACATCTTCATCATGATGTCGAAACCCTGCCGCTGGTGGAAGGATTCCTCCTTGCAGACGCGGATCATGGCGCGCGCATAGGGGCCGAAGGAGGTGCGTTGCAGCGGCACCTGGTTCATGATCGCCGCGCCATCCACGAGCCAGCCGACCGCGCCCATATCGGCCCAGGTCAGGGTCGGATAGGCGAAGATGGAGGAGTATTTCATCCGCCCGTCGAGCAGCATCTCGGTCATCTCGTCACGGGAAATCCCAAGCGTTTCAGCGGCGCAATAGAGGTAGAGACCGTGGCCGGCCTCGTCCTGCACCTTGGCCAGAAGGATCGCCTTGCGCTCCAGCGTGGGGGCGCGGGTGATCCAGTTGCCCTCGGGCAATTGGCCGACGATTTCGGAATGCGCGTGCTGGCCGATCTGGCGGATCAGCGTCTTGCGGTAGCCCTCGGGCATCCAGTCCTTGGGCTCGATCTTCTCGCCCGCATCGATTCGGGCCTGAAACGCGGCGAGCATCTCCGGATCGTCGGAGGTCGCCTCGGATTTCACCATTTGAGCGTACATTGGGTCACTCCATCAGATGCCTGCGAGGCTCCGGGGGGAACCAATAGGCGCGTTGGGATCAAACTAGCAGATTTACCCGCTTGCGTCCAATAAAACGTTACGCCCGGTGAAAATGGGCAAAATTTTGTAACGCTTTGTGTGCGGGCTCCACTTAACTGCGGTTGTCGATCACCCGCGTGGCCTTGCCTTCGCTGCGGGCCACGGTGCCGGGCTTGGCCACGACGACCACGGCGGTCACGCCGACGACCTGCTTGATCCGGTGCTTCAGCGTCGCGGCCTGCACGGCCTGCGCCTCTCCGTCGCCGTGCTCGGGCAGGCTTTCGACGTGGACGCGCATGGCATCCATCTTGCCGTCGCGCACCAGTTCGATCTGATAGTGCGGCGCCAGCCCCTCGACGGTGAGCACCTGTTCCTCGATCTGGGTCGGGAAGACGTTGACGCCGCGCAGGATGATCATGTCGTCGGAGCGGCCCGTGACCTTCTCCATCCGCCGCATCATGCGCGCGGTGCCGGGCAGGAGCCGGGTCAGGTCGCGGGTGCGGTAGCGGATGATCGGCATCCCCTCCTTGGTGAGCGTGGTGAAGACCAGCTCGCCCATCTCGCCATCTTCCACGACCTCACCGGTCTGCGGGTCGATAATCTCGGGGTAGAAATTGTCTTCCCAGATATGGAGGCCGTCCTTGGTCTCGACGCATTCGCTGGCAACGCCGGGCCCGAGCACCTCGGACAGCCCGTAGATGTCGACGGCATGCATGTCGAAGGCGGCCTCGACCTCGGAACGCATCTGGTTGGTCCAGGGCTCGGCGCCGAAGACGCCCACTTCGAGCGAGCAGTTGCGCGGATCGACGCCCTGGCGGTGATATTCCTCGAGGATGTTGAGCATGTAGGAAGGGGTGACCATGATCGTCGTGGGCTGGAAATCCTCGATCAGCGTGACCTGCCGCGCGGTCATGCCGCCCGAGACCGGCACCACGGTGCAGCCCAGTTTCTCGGCCCCGTAGTGGGCGCCGAGGCCGCCGGTGAAGAGACCATAGCCATAGGCGTTGTGCAGCATGTCACCGGGGCGGGTGCCCGCGGCGCGGAGCGAGCGGGCGACCATGTTGGCCCACATGTCGATATCGCCCTGGGTGTAGCCAACGACCGTCGGTTTGCCGGTGGTGCCCGAGGAGGCGTGGATGCGGGTGATCTGGTCGCGCGGCACGGCGAACATGCCGAAGGGATAATTGTCGCGCAGGTCCGATTTCACGGTGAAGGGAAATTTCGCCAGATCCTTGAGCGACGTGAGGTCGGCAGGGTGGACCCCCGCCGCGTCGAACTTCGAGCGGTAGAAGGGGACGTTGTCATAGGCGTGCTGCAGCGACCATTTCAGGCGCTTGAGTTGCAGCGCCGCGATCTCATCGCGGGAGGCGGTCTCGATCGGGTCGAGCGAATCACGAGGGGGGGTCAGGTCGCGCATGTCTATTCCTCGAACAGGGGGGAGCCGAGGGCGCGCGAGGCGCCCCGGAACAGGGCGATGGTCTCGCCGGATTGGTTGGTGACGGTAACGTCGGTGATGCCGGAGCGCCCGCGCAGGGTCTGCTCGACGGCGGTGGCGGTAAGCGTGTCGCCGAGGCGGACGGGGGCGAGGAAGCTGATCGAATTGTGCTGCGCCACGGTGGTCACGTTGCGGGAGTTGCAGGCGAAGGCGAAGGCGCTGTCGGCCAGCATGAAGGTCACGCCGCCGTGACCGATGCCGTGGCCGTTGCAGTGATCCTCGCGGATATCGAGCGTCAGGGTGGCGCGGCCTTCGTCGATCTCGGCAATCTCCATGCCGACCCAGGCCGAGGCCTTGTCGCCGGCCCACATGGCCTCGGCGCTGCGGGTTGCGCGTTGCTTCGGCGTCATGGTGCGTCTCCCCCTGCAGCGCGGCGGCACAAGCGCGGCGATTTCGGCGCTGTCGTTCCAGAATGTACGCGCAATGCAGTCGCCTCCCAAACTCTTGCTTGCGGCATCCTGAAGGATCGCGCAAAGTGTTACAAGAATTTTCGGGGAGGAAATATCGTGCAACACGTTGAGAGTTTCGCAAAGGGTGTCTGGATCGCCCCTGACGCCGGTGCGCGCCCGATCGCGGACGCCTCCACCGGTGAGGTGATCGCCAAGGCGGGCCGGGCGGATCTGGATGTGGAAGGCATGATCGCCTATGGCCGCGAGGTCGGCGGCCCGGCCCTGCGCGCGATGGATTTCCACGACCGCGCCCGGATGCTGAAGGCGCTGGCGCTGCATCTCAACAAGAACAAGCAACGGCTTTACGACCTGTCCTTCACCACCGGCGCGACGCAGGCCGATCACGGCTTCGACGTCGACGGCGGGATCGGCACGCTGTTCGTCTTCGCCTCCAAGGGGCGGCGCGAGATGCCCGAGGGGCATGTCCTGATCGACGGCGGGTTCGAGCCGCTGGGCAAGACCGGCGCCTTCGGGGGGCAGCATATCTACACGCCGAAACTGGGTGTCGCGCTCCATATCAACGCCTTCAATTTCCCGGTCTGGGGGATGCTGGAAAAGATCGCACCGGCGCTGCTGGCGGGCGTGCCATCCATCGTGAAGCCGGCGACGGCGACCTGCCACGTGACCGAGCTCTGCGTGCGAATCATGCTCGACGCCGGGGTTCTGCCCGATGGCGCGTTGCAGCTGATCAGCGGCGGCGTGGGTGACGCGCTGGATCACCTCGGGCCGCAGGACGCGGTGACCTTCACCGGCTCGGCCAAGACGGCGCGGATGCTGCGCGGCCATCAGGGCCTGCTGGACCGCGCGGTGCATTTCACCGCCGAACAGGACAGCCTGAACGCCTCGATCCTCGGCCCCGACGCAGCGCCCGGCAGCCCGGAGTTCGACCTCTTCATCAAGGAAATCGCGCGCGAGATGACCACGAAAGCGGGGCAGAAATGTACCGCCATTCGCCGGATCATGGCGCCCGAGCCGCTGTTGGAGCCACTGATCGAGGGGCTTTCGGCACGCCTGTCGCGGACCGTCGTGGGCGACCCCCGCGACGAGGGCGTGCGCATGGGGCCGGTCGTGTCGGCCGACCAGCGCGAGGATGTGCTGGAGAAGGCCGCGACCATCGCGCGCGAGGCGGAATGTGTCTACGAGGGCGATGTCGCCGGTGACGTCGAGAAGGGCGCCTTCGTGTCGCCCAAGGTCTTCCACTGCGCCGACCCCGATGCCGCTGTCGCGATCCACGAGACCGAGGCCTTCGGCCCCGTCTCGACCATCATGGGCTACCGCGATCTGGATCACGCCGTGAAGCTGGTGAACCGGGGCGGCGGCAGCCTTGTCGCCTCTCTCGTCACCCATGACACCGAGGTCGCCCGCGAGGTCGTGACCGGCATCGGTGCCTGGCATGGCCGCGTCTATATCAACGACCGCGACAGCATGGCCGAATCCACCGGCCACGGCGCCCCGATGCCGCATCTGACCCACGGCGGGCCGGGGCGGGCCGGCGGCGGCGAGGAGCTGGGCGGCATCCGCGCAGTCAAACATTACATGCAGCGCACGGCGGTACAGGGCTCTCCCACCATGCTGACGGCCGTGACCGGGCGCTGGATCCCCGGCGCGGCGCGCACGCAGGGCGACGCGCATCCGTTCCGGGTGAAGTTCAACGATCTCGCCATCGGCCGCAGCCTGCGCACCGAGGCGCGCACGATCACGCTGGAGGACGTGGAGCAATTCGCCCATTTCACCGGCGACACCTTCTATGCCCACACGGACGACGCCGCCGCCGAGCGGAATCCGTTCTTTCCGGGCCGCGTGGCCCATGGCTACCTGATCCTCAGCTTCGCCGCCGGTCTCTTCGTGGAGCCGGCCGAAGGGCCGGTGCTGGCCAATACCGGGCTCGACAACCTGCGGTTCCTGAAGCCTGTCGTGCCCGGCGACAGCATCGAGGTGGAGCTGACGGTGATGGACCGGAAATCCCGCAACGAGGAGTACGGCGAGGTGCGCTGGCACGCCTCGGTGACCAATCAGGACGGCGAGCCGGTGGCGGAATACGAGCTTCTGACTATGGTGGCCAAATGAGCGAGACGCCCCTTCTGACGGAGTACCGCGGTGCGTGATCCGGTTCGCACACTGGCGGAGGCGCTGACCGAAGAGGCGCCCCTGAAGCTGTGGTCGGTATTGGTGACCTGTCTGGGTGACGTCGGACGGTCGAGCCGGGAAGAGGTCTCGGGCCTCGTGCTCTCGGCGCTGGTGGAGCGGATCGGATTGCAACCGCAGGCCATGCGCGTGGCCCTGCACCGTTTGAAACGGGATGGATGGATCGAGAGCCGTCGCGATGGCCGCGTGGGCTATCACGCGCTGTCGCCATCGGCGCTGAAGCAGGTGCAGGCGGTGGAAGACCGGGTCTATGGCCCCGCCGCGGGTCTGGATGGCTGGCAGATGGTCGGCCTGCCGCCCGATGCGCAGGACGCCTTGTTGCTGCTGCCGGAAGGGACGGCGGGGGTCCTTCTCTCCCGCAATCTGGCACTTGTGGCGGGCAATCCCGAGGGTGTCCCCGACGATTGGCTGCTAGCCGTGCCGGGCGACCGCGTGCTGCCGGATTGGGTGCGCGCGGCGGTGGTCGATGCCGCCTGCGAGGAGGATTTCGCCAAGCTGACCGCGACGATCCGCTCGGTTGAGGCGCTGCCGGAGGCGCCCTTGGACCGCTTCGCCTTGCGGGTGCTGGCGCTGCATGGGTGGCGGCGTCTGGCCCTGCGCTCCAACCCGGCGGCCGAAGCGGTGCTGGGAGAAGACCGGGCCGAAATCGCCTGCCGCGCCGCGGTTCACGAGTTGATGGCGCGGCTCGGGCCGATCCAGACATCTTGGTTGCGGGCCGCGTGATGACTTCCGACTTGCGCGCCAAGGTGTACACAAGAATTCTACCGGAGGGCCTGCCATCGTGTAGGCTTTGCGGGTCGGGTGATTCTGCGGAATCACCGAAAGCGGGCCGGAAGGCCCTGATGCGGGGCGCGAACTTTTATTGCGGAGAGGCCGGTAGGATTGTGCTTTACGCACAAACATCGTGACATAATATAACGATTATGTTTCATATCCATCTATCTTGCAGTTGAGTTCGGGAAGCTCAACTGCGCATGTTCCGGCCAAGGCGACGCAAGCGTCTCCGGAGTAACCACACTGGGAGGAAGACCAAATGATGAAGAAGACACTCATGACGGCACTGGGCACGGCCGCTGTCGGCGCCATGGCGGCGTCCGGCGCGTTCGCGCAGGAAGTCACGCTGCGGCTGCACCAGTTCCTGCCCGCGCAGGCCAACGTGCCGGCGCTGGTTCTGGACGTCTGGGCCGATCAGGTCGAGGAGGCTTCCGACGGCCGCATCGCGATCGAGCGTTACCCCTCCATGCAGCTCGGTGGCTCTCCGCCTGAACTGATGGATCAGGCCATCGACGGCGTTGCCGACATCGTCTGGACCGTGGTCGGCTACACGCCCGGCCGCTTCCCCTCGACCGAGGTTTTCGAGCTGCCCTTCATGGTTGCCGATGCCCGCGCCGCGTCCTGCGCCTACTGGACGATGTACGAGGAAAGCATGCAGGAGGAATTCTCTGCCGTGCACCTGCTGGGCACCTGGGTCCACGGCCCCGGCCTGTTCCACACCGCCGATCCGGTCGAAACTCCGGAGGACCTCGAGGGCATGCAGATCCGCGGCGGCTCGCGCCTCGTGAACCAGCTGCTGGAACTGACCGGTGCGACCCCCGTGGGCATGCCGGTTCCGGCGGTGACCGAGGGCCTGTCGCGGGGCGTCATCGACGGCACCACGATCCCATGGGAAGTGACCGCTGCCCTGCGCGTGGCTGAACTGGTCGAGAACCACACCGAGTTCGAGGGCAATGCGCTCTACAACCTCACCTTTGTTCTGGCGATGAACAAGGACGCCTACGAGGCGATGCCGGAAGACCTGCAGCAGATCATTGACGACAACTCGGGTCTCGAGTTCTCGATCTTCGCTGGCGGAACGCAGGCGGATGCCGACGGCCCCGCGCGCGACATCGCGGTCGACCTGGGCAACAACATCATCACCATCGATGAAGCCACGGCGGAAGCCGAGTGGATGCCTGTTGTTCAGCCGATCTACGAGAACTGGATCGCCGACATGGCCGAGAACGACATGGACGGTCAGGCGCTGATCGACCGTGCGCGCGAGCTGATGAACGGCGAATGCGCCCAGTAATCGCCTAGCCAAGTAGGGCCGCGGCAGGACAACTGCCGCGGCCTATTCAGCTACCCTCCACCCCGGAACCCCCCCATGCACCGCGCTTTCCTATCCCTCTCCCGCCTGATGGCTATCCTCGGCGGCATGATGTTGTCGGCGGTCATCCTGCTGACGGTCTTCTCCGTCCTGATGCGAGCCCTCGACCGCCTGTTCCATTGGATGAAGGATGCCGATTTCCTCGCCGGACTGGGCCAGTGGATGATCGACGCAGGCGTCGGCCCGGTTCTCGGGACGTTCGAGCTGATCGAGGCCGGGGTCGGCTTCGTCGTCTTCGCCTTCCTTCCCATCTGCCAGATCACCGGCGGCCATGCGACGGTGGACATCTTCACCTCGCAGATGTCCGACGGCACCAACCGCGTGCTGCGCGGGGTGACCGAGGTGATCTTCGCCGCGGTCCTCGTGCTGATCGCCGCGCAGCTCTATGGCGGCATGATGGCGAAATTCAATTCAGGCCAGACCACGTTGGAGCTGTCGTTCCCGGTCTGGTATTCCTATGCGATCGGCCTTACGGGCGCGGTCCTCGCAGCCATCGTCTCCGTCTATCTCGCGGCAGTCCGGATGGTTGAACTGGTGACGGGTCGAGCCATGCTCCCCGCGGATCTTGGAGCCGAACATTGACCGACCAACTCATCGGGATCCTGTCCTTCCCGCTGCTTCTGACGATGATCTTCCTGCGCGTGCCGATCGGCCTGTCGATGTTCGTGACCGGCCTCATCGGGCTCATCCTCGTGACCGACGGCACACAGGTGCCCTTCGGCCGCTTGAAGTCCGAGACCTTCACGACCTTCTCCAGCTATTCGCTGTCGATCATCCCGATGTTCCTGCTGATGGGCCATTTCGCCACCCTCGGCGGCATGTCGCAGGCGCTGTTCAAGGCCGCTGAAGGCTGGCTCGGCCACCGCAAGGGCGGCGTCGCCATGGCGGCGGTGGGCGCCTGCGCGGGCTTCGGCGCGATCTGCGGCTCGTCGCTGGCGACGGCGGCCACCATGGGCCGCGTGGCGCTGCCCGAGATGCGGCGCTATGGCTACGAGGGCGGTTTCTCCACCGCGGTTCTGGCCGCGGGCGGCACGCTGGGCATCCTGATCCCGCCCTCCATCGTGCTGGTGATCTACGCGATCCTCGTCGAGCAGAACATTGCCAAGCTGTTCCTCGCGGCCTTCATTCCCGGCATCATCGCGGCGCTGGGCTACGTGCTGGCGATTTCCATCTACGTTCGCCTGTTCCCCGAGCGGGCCGGCGTGCGCCCGCGCGTGCCCTATAGCCAACGCTTCGGCTCGCTGGTGAAGATCTGGCCCGTCCTCGTCGTCTTCGGCGCGGTGGTCGGCGGCATCTACGCCGGTTGGTTCACGCCGACCGAGGGCGCGGCCGTGGGCGCGCTCGGCACCGGGCTGATCGCATGGGCCAACGGCGGGCTGACCCGTGTGACCCTGATCGAGAGCTTCACCGTCACCGCGCGCGCCACCGCGATGATCTTCTTCATCATCCTCGGCGCGGCTTTCTACAACGGCTTCCTCGCCCTGACGCAGGTGCCCCAGGGCATCGCGACATGGGTCGGCGATTCGGGCTTCTCGCCCTACGTGATCCTGATCCTGATCCTCGTCTTCTACCTCGTGCTCGGCTGTTTCATGGACAGCCTATCGATGATCCTGCTGACGATCCCGATCTTCTGGCCGATCATGCAGGGGCTCGACTTCGGCTTCGTCTCGATGCTGGACCTGCACACCGCCCGCGCGGTGGAGGCCATGTCGCTGGTGCCGGACATCACCTCGGGGATGATCACCAGCCTGCAGGAGGCCTTTGCCAGCGGTGGCACGCTGGATGCCGCGCAGACCAGCGCCATGGCGACGATCCAGGGCCACTTCGAGATGGAAGAGGGCGTGCTGGAGGGCATCTTCACCAGCCTCGCCAACGGCGAAGAGCTGGTGCGCGACCAGACCCGCGCGCTGGAGTTGCGGCGGGTGAACGCGGGCGCGCTCAACCGGATCAACACCGAGTTGGTGGCGATCTGGTTCGGCATCCTCGTGCTGATCGTCGTGGAAGTGGGCCTGATCACGCCGCCCGTGGGCATGAACCTGTTCATCATCAACGCGATGGACAAGGCCACGAAAATGACCGCCACCTACAAGGCCGTCATGTTCTTCGTGGTCTCGGACCTGCTGCGCGTGGTGCTGCTCGTGGCATTCCCAATGATTACCTTGATCTTTATCGTCTGGTAGATGATTATACCTCATAACGGTTTTCCGGCGCGGTCGGAAAACCGGTTCTCAGGTGGCCGGGAGGGCCACGGAACGGGGGAGGTATGAGATGCAACTAGACGGACAAGGTGCGATCGTGACCGGCGGGGCCTCGGGCCTCGGCGAGGCGACCGCGCGCTACCTCGCGGCGCAGGGCTGCCAGGTGGCGGTACTCGATTTCAACGGCGACCGGGCGCGCGACGTGGCCGCAGATATCGGCGGTTACTCTCAGCAATGCGACGTGACCGACGCCGAGCAGGCCGCCACCGCCGTGACCAGCGCAATGGCCCGCTTCGGGCAGGCGCCGCGCATCTGCGTGAACTGCGCCGGCATCGGCCACGCGGCGCGGATCGTGGGGCGCGAGGGCAAGACCTCGCTCGACCTGTTCCGCAAGGTGATCGAGGTGAACCTGATCGGCACCTACAACGTGATGACCTATGCGGTGCAGGCGATGATGGACCTGCCGCCGCTCGACGACGGTGAGCGCGGCGTGGTGATCAACACCGCCTCCGCCGCCTATCAGGACGGACAGGTAGGGCAGTCGGCCTATGCCGCGAGCAAGGGCGCCATCGCCTCCATGTGCCTGCCGCTGGCGCGCGAACTGGCGCGGCCCGGCATCCGGGTGAACGCCATCGCGCCGGGGCTGTTCAACACCCCGATGATGGAGAGCCTGCCCGAGGAAACCACCGCCGCCATCGTCGCCAATGTGCCGTTCCCCGCGCGCCTCGGCCATCCGGCGGAGTTCGGGCAGCTGGTCGCCTCGATCGTCGAAAATCCCTACCTGAACGGCGAGGTCATCCGCCTTGACGGCGCAACACGGTTGCCGCCGAAATGAGCCTCGACATCGCCATCGAGGGCCGCGTCGCGACGCTGACCCTGAAACGCCCCGACAAGCGCAACGCGATGAACGACGCGTTGCTGGCTGAACTCTCCGGCTTCTGCGACAGCCCGCCTGAGGGCGTGCGGGTCGCGATCCTCACCGGCGCGGGGGACCACTTCTGCGCCGGTCTCGACCTGGCCGAGCAGCATGACCGCGACGCCGCCGAAGGGCTGGCCCATTCGCGGGGCTGGCACCGGGCGCTGGAGCGGGTGCAATTCGGCGGCCTGCCGATCGTCACCGCCATGCGCGGCGCGGTGATCGGCGGCGGGATGGAGGTGGCCACGGCCTGCCACGTGCGCGTGGCGGGGCCGGATGTGCGGTTCCAACTGCCCGAGGGCAAGCGCGGCTTCTTCGTCGGCGGCGGGGCCACGGTGCGTGTGGGCCGCATCATCGGCCCGGATCGCCTGACCGAGATGATGCTGACCGGCCGGACCTATGGCGCGGAGGAAGGGCTGGCGCTCGGCCTTTGCCACTACGTCACGGACGACCCGCTGGCCAAGGCGCGCGAGCTGGCAGAGCAGATCGCCTCGAACGCGCGGATGTCGAACTACTTCGCGATCCACGGGGTGTCGAAGATCAACTCGATGGCGCCCGAGGAAGGGTTCTTCACCGAGGCGCTCTGCACCGCCATGGCGCAGACCTCGCCCGATGCGAAGGAGGGCTTCCGCGCCTTCCTCGACAAGCGTGCGCCGGAATTCAAATGAGCGCGACCGACGAGCAGCTCCGCGCGCTGGTGGGCTACAACATCAAGCGCGCGAACTCCGGCATCTTCGCCGGGGTCGAGGGCACGCTGGCGCCTTTCGGGCTGCGGCGCACGACCTATTCGGCGCTGTCGGTCATCGCCGAGAATGCCGAGATCCGGCAGTCGGACCTTGCGGCGGTGCTGGCCATCGAGCGGCCGAACCTCGTGCAGATCCTCGATGAATTGCAGAGCGCGGGGCTGATTTCGCGGGCGCGCGACGAGAACGACAGGCGCGTCTACCTGCTGGCGGCCACGCCCGACGGGATCGAGCGGGTGGCGGCGGCGAGCGAGAGCCTGCGCGCCTATGACGACAGATTGACGAAGGGCATGTCCCCCGACGAGCGCGCGGCCCTCATCGCCGCCCTGCGCCGCATCGAGGACAATGGACCCGAGGCTTGGGAGGGCCGGAACGTTGAACAAGTATCAACCCCATGACGTGATCCGCGAGGATCGCCCCGACGGCAGCATTCTCCTGCGCGCGCGCGCCGAGCTCGGCCCGGTGGTGGAGCGCACCACCGATTGGCTGGAGCATTGGGCCGAGGCCACGCCAGACGCGGTCTTTCTGGCGGAACGTGCGGGCGACGGTTGGCGCGAGGTGAGCTACCGCGAGGCGCGCGACACGGCGCGTGCGATGGCCGTGGGTCTGCGCGATATCAGCGTCGGACCGGGGCGGCCGGTGATGGTGGTTACGGGCAACTCGGTGGCGCACGGGCTGCTGACGCTCGCTTGCCACTACGCCGCCGCGCCGATCGTGCCGGTGGCCGAGCAATATGCCGCGATCCCGGCGGCGCGCGGACAGATCGACTACATCGCCTCGCTGGTCAAACCCGGCGCGGTCTTCGCCGAGGATGGCGTGGCGCTGGCCGAGATCTTCGAGCGTGACAGCCTGCGCGACGCGCGGCCGCTGATGGTCCATGGCCCCGGCCTGACGCTCGACGATCTGACCCGCATGGGCGGTGACCTGCGCGGCGTGGAGGTGGGCCCCGATACCGTGGCCAAGATCCTGATGACCAGCGGCAGCACCTCGGCGCCGAAGGGGGTGCGGACGACGCACCGGATGATGTGCACGAACCAGGTGCAAATCGCCGCCGCGCTGCCCTTCCTCCGCGAACGGCCCCCGGTTCTGGTGGATTGGCTGCCGTGGAACCACGTCTTCGGCGGCTCGCACAACTTCAACCTGGTGCTGGCCAACGGCGGCGCGCTTTATATCGATGGCGGCAAGCCGGTGCCCGCGCTGATCGGAAAGACGATCGAGAACAACCGCCTGAAGCAGGGCACGATCAGCTTCAACGTGCCGGTGGGTTTCGCCGCCCTGCGCGACGCCATGAAGGACGACCCGGCTTTCGCGCAGGCCTTCTTTGAAGACCTCGACATGCTGTTCTACGCCGGGGCCTCGTTGCCGCAGGACGTCTGGGCCGACCTCGAGACCATGGCACGGGATGTGCGCGGGGAGCTGCCGCTCTTCACCTCGTCCTGGGGGCTGACCGAAACCGCCCCGGCGGCCCTTCTGCAACACGAGCCGACAGAGCGCTCAGGCGTGGTGGGCGTGCCGCTGCCGGGTGTCGACGTGAAGCTGCTGCCAGTGGAGGACCGCTTCGAGGTCCGGGTGAAGGGGCCGTCGATCTTCGAGGGCTACCTCGGCGATCCGGAGAAAACCGCCGAGGCCTTCGACGAGGAAGGGTTCTTCAAGACCGGCGATGCGATGGCCTTCGTGGACCCCGCGAACATGAACCAGGGGCTGCGCTTCGATGGCCGGATCGGCGAGGATTTCAAGCTGATGACCGGCACATGGGTGCGGGCGGGCACGCTGCGCCTGAAGGTGCTGGAGGCGCTCAAGGGCATTGCGCAGGACGTCGTGCTGGTGGGCGAAGGCAAGGGTGAGGTGGGGGCGCTGGTGGTGCCGACACAGGCCTGCCGCGACACCGCCGAGGAGGCCGACGGCGCGCTGATCACCGACAAGAGCTTCGACGGGCTCTGCGGCTGGTCCGGCGGCTCGGCCGGGCAGATCAAGCGGGTGCTGGTGATGGCCGAGCCGCCGAGCATGGCGGAGGGCGAGATCACCGCCAAGGGCAACCTCAATTTCGCGAAGATCAAAGCGCGCCGCGCGGACCTGGTAGAGCGTCTCTACGCGGGCGGACCCGGCGTGATCATGGTAGGAGACAGCTGATGCCATTCATTCCCTACGGCGCCTATTGGGCGACGCCTTTCGCCCGCTGGCAGGGCACGCTGGCGCATCTGAACTCGGTGGAATTTGCCGCCCACGTAGGCCGCGCCGAGCTTGCGCGCATGGACCTCGCCCCCGAGAGCTTCGATTTCGCGGCCTTCGGGCAGACGGTGATCCAGAAGGGCAGCTTCTTCGGCGGCCCGTGGTTCACCGCGATGGCGGGGCTGGAGGGGCTGGCCGCGCCGATGGTCTCGCAGGCCTGCGCCACCGGGGCGCGGCTGGTCGCGACGGCCGTGGGCGAATGCCTGCAAGGCACGCAGCAGGCGCTGATCGTCTCGGGCGACCGCTGCTCGAACGGGCCCCATGTCTACTTCCCCGCGCCCCACGGGCCGGGCGGCACCGGCGAGGCCGAGAACGTGGTGCTCGACAACTTCGGCCACGACCCATGGGCCTGCAACGCGATGCTGCAAACCGGCGAGAACGTCGCCGCCCGCGAGGGGATCACCACCGAGGAGCAGCATGACCTCGTGGCGGTGCGACGCGGCCAATACGACGATGCGCTGGCCGACGACCGCGCCTTCCAGCGCCGCTACATGCCCGCGCTGGATGTGCCCGACGCGCGCTTCCGCAAGACCGTGGCGCGGCTGGAGACGGACGAGGGGGTCGAGCCGCTCGACACCGAGAAACTGGCGAAGCTGAAGCCCGTGCTGCGTGACGGCACGATCACCTTCGCGGGCCAGACCCATCCCGCCGACGGCAATGCCGGGATGGTCGTGGTCGCCGACCGGGCGCGGGCGCAGGAGATCAACGCCGGGCCGGTGGTCGAGATCCTGTCGGTGGGACAGGCGCGCGAGGAGAAGGGCTTCATGCCCGCCGCGCCGATCAAGGCGGCTCGCAGCGCGTTGGAGTGCGCCGGGATCGGCATCGAGGCGGTCGACGCGATCAAGTCGCACAACCCCTTTGCCGTCAACGACATCGCCTTCGCTCGCGCCTATGGCATCGATTGGCGGAAGATGAACAACTACGGCAGCTCCCTGATCTGGGGCCATCCGCAGGGGCCGACCGGCCTGCGCGCAATGATCGAATTGATCGAGGAACTGGCGCTGCGCGGCGGCGGCACGGGCCTGTTCCAGGGCTGCGCCGCGGGCGATAGCGCCATGGCCGTGGTGCTGCGGGTCGGGTGAGGAAACCACGCTCGGGCGGCGCGGCTCGCGCCGTCAGCGCACCGAGACGGGGAGGGAGGTCCAGCCACGGAAGCGGGCGAGGCCGAGGCGTTCGCCGGGGCCTCTTCGGGCAAGTTTCGGGAAGCGTTGCACCAGCCCGCCGATGGCGATGCGTCCCTCCATCCGCGCCAGCGAGGCGCCGAGGCAGACGTGGATGCCGGTGATGAAGGCGATCTGCGGGTTCGGCTTGCGGGTGATGTCGAAGCGGTCGGGGTCGGCGAAGACCTCCGGGTCACGGTTCGCGCCTGCGATCGAGGTATGGATGTAGGTGCCTTTCGGCAGCGTCGTGCCGGAGGGCAGGGCGATCTCCTCACCGGCGGTGCGGTTGCCGATCTGGAGGGGGCTTTCCATCCGCAGGATTTCTTCAAGCGCGGTGCCGATCAGCGCGGGATCGTCGCGCAGGCGGCGATGCTCTTCCGGGTGGCGCAGCAGCAGGTCGACGGAATTGCCGACGAAGGAGGTCGTTGTCTCGTGACCGGCGTTGAGCAGGAAGATGCAGTTCTGCACCAGCTCCTGTTGGGTCAGTTTCCGGCCTTCATGCTCACCGAAGATCAGCGCCTCCAGCACTTCGCCTTCGGCGGCAGCGTCCGGGTTGGCGCGGCGGTGGTTGATCAAATCGTCGAGCACCGCGCCGAATTCCTCGACCGCGCGGTTGCCGGCGGCCATCTGCGCCGGTGAGACCACCGGGTCCAGCGCGCCGAGGATGGCGGTGGAATAGCCGCGCAGCTCGGCCCGGTAGGCCTCGGGCACGCCGAGCATGATCGAGATGATCTCGGTCGGCAGCATCATGGCGAAATCGGCGATCAGGTCCAGCTCGCCCAGATCCTCCACCCGGTCCAGAAGCCGCGCCACGATGCGCTCCACCGCGCGGTCCATTTCCTGCAGCTTGCGCGGCGTGAAGGCGCCCGAGATCAGCTTGCGCACGATGGTATGGTCGGGCGGGTCATTGAAGACAAGCGACGTGGTATGATGCTCCTTCAGGGGGCATTCGCCGAATTTCTTGCCGAAAGCCTCGGTCTTGTTCGAGAGCATCGCGCGCGAGCGGTAGGTGGCGAGGCAATCGTCGTGCCGGGTCAGGAAGACCGAACCGTCGGCGTTGCGGTGCACCGGCGCGGATTGGCGCAGGGCGGCGAGCGTCGCGTAGGGGTTCTCGATGAAATCGGCATCGATGGTGTTCAGATCAAACTGCGCGATATCCAGCATGGCCGGTCCCCTCCCCATGGTCGGCGCGATACTGCGGCGCGGGCGGCGGGGCTGCAAGGGAGGGGCGGCAAATCACTCGGGCGTCGAGGGGCAGGTGATGCTCCGGTGGCCGCGGTCGAACTCGGTCTCGTAGAAATGCTCGAGGCTCTGGGTGGGCAGGGGCGTGTAGATGCCGAGGCTGCGGGCGGCGGCGATCCGGTCGAGGCGGAACATCCGGTAGGCCTGCCGCAATTCGCACCACGCCACGAGGGTCCAGACCGAGCCCCAGAACCAGAGGCCGAGGGGGCGCAGGATGCGCTCGGTCTCGGCACCTTTGTCATCGCGGTAATCCACGGCGAGCCGCTCGGGGGCCTGGATCGCGGCCTCCACCGTGTCGATGGTGGCGCGGGTCTTTGCATCGAGGGGCGAGGTCGTCCAGGCCTCGAACCGCAGGCGCTCGGCCCGCGTGCGGGTGGCGTCGGGCAGAACCGAGGTGATCTTGGCCAGCGCGCTGTCGGCCCCCCGCGCCATGGAGGTGCCGCCCCAGGTGCGCAGCATCCGGGCGCCGACGCTGAGCGCGACGATCTCTTCCTCGGTGAACATCAGGGGCGGGAGGTTGTAGCCGTCGCGCATCATGTAGCCGAGGCCCGCTTCGCCATCGATCGGCACGCCCGACGCCTGAAGGTGGGCGATGTCGCGGTAGATCGTGCGTTCCGAGACCTCCATCGCCTCGGCGAGCGCGCGGGCGGTTGTCAGCTTGCCGGGACGCAAGCGGTCGATGAGACGAAAGAGGCGGTCGGCGCGGCGCATGGGGGAAGGCTACCTCTGGTTATGGCGGAGGGGAAGCGGGACGAGTGAGCCGCCTCGGGCGTCGGGTGGCGCGGCGGGGGGCGGGTTTGAGTTGTATTGGCCAAGATGAAGCAGGGAGCGCGCGCCCCTGGCAGGCGGGGCGCGCGGGGGGGGGCGTTCAGGCGTTGAACTTGAAGAGGCCGAGCGAATTGCCGTCGGGGTCGCGGGCGTAGAAGAAATGACCCGGCGGGATCTGGATATCGGGGCTTTCCACCGTGCCGCCGGCAGCCTCGATCCGGGCGCGGGCGGCATCGAGGCTGTCGGGCACCACGAGGTGGATGGTTGCGCCGTCCCGGGAGGGCGTGCCGGGGTAGAGATGCCCGCCGATGCCCGGTGTATCGTCGTTGAAGGGCAGCATGACGACGGGATTGGGGCCGCCGTCCTCGATCTTGAGCGGCTGTTGCAGGATCTTGCCGTAGAAATCGCGGGCGCGGTCGAGGTCGGAGACCGGGATCTCGAACCAGCAGCCGCAGTTCTGGGGCGGGGCCGTGTCGGCGGCTTGGGCGGTGTCGGCGGCGGGTTTGGTGGCGGGGATCAGGTGGGCATCGGACATGGGGGGTTCCTTTCATCGACTGGTGATGAAGGCGGTTTAGCATCCCCCTCCTGACAGCGTTCTGTCAGGAGCGTGTCAGGGCAGTTGCGCGGGGCGGGTGAATGCCGGACAAAGGCTCATGAGCCGTGTTCTTTCCCTTCTGCCCTTCGTCCGCGTCTTGGTCCTTGTCCTTGGCGTCGCGGGGCCGCTGGCGTTGATGGGGTTCAGGGGCGAGCGGATCGATCTGCAACTGGCGGTCGCGGTCTGCGCGGGCATCGCGGCGGGGGCCAGCGTGGTCGTCGGCCCGCTGTTTCTGCGCGTCGTGGCCATCGTGGCGGCGATTGCCGCCCTCGGGGCGCAGGCCGCGGTTCTGTTCGGCCCGGAGAGCCCCTGGGGCGTTGAGACCGCGCCGGTGCTTTGGGCGATACAGGCGGCGTTGCTGGCCGGGCTGGCCTACCTTGTGTGGTGGAACCAGCACCGGCTCTTGGGCGGCTAGAGGTCCAGTTCGGCCATCGGGATGATCGGGAAGAAGGTGTCATCGGACCAGACGCCGAACATGTCCTCGCCCTCGACCCTGTGGGCCTCGCCCATGTCCACCAGCCGGTAGAAGCTCTTGCGGTCGATCAGCGCCTCCAGCCCGGCGCGGATGTGGACGTAGGGAGAGGGCTCTCCGTCCGCGTCGCGCTCCACCCGGATGGCGTGATCGGCGCCGGCGATGACCGTGTCGCCCACGTTGGTGGTGAACCGGATGCCGCCGTCGGTCTGCTCGATATCGGTGGCGACGAAGGGCGCATCGACCACGCGGATGCCGACCTTCTCGACCGGGGTGACGAGGTAATACTTCCCGTCCTCGACCTTCAGGATCGTCGAGAACAGCCGCACGAGCCGCTTTCGCCCGATCGGCGTGCCCTCGTAGAACCAAGTGCCGTCGCGGCGGATCTCCATGTCCAGATCACCGCAGAACTCGGGGTTCCACAGGTGCACCGGGGGCAGTTTGCCCTCTTTTTCAGCGTCCTGGGCGGCTTTGAGCAATTGGTCGGTGCCTGATGTCATGTCTGCGGTGTCCTTCGGTGTCTGGGCGGCGGGAAGCTGCCTTGGTCACGATGAATTGTCCCCCATCCCCTTTTGTCATTTGTGATCGGCGGAATAGGTCTGTTACCTGTTGATCTGTATTTAACACCCACGCGGAGCATTGCCATGGCTGACCCCGATACCCTTGTCGCCGAGATCGAAGCCCTGGGGGCGAAGCTGGGCGAGGCGAAAGCCTCGATCGGGCAGCGGATCATCGGCCAGGAGGCGGTGGTGGAGCTTGCGATCGCGGCGATGCTCTCGGGCGGCCATGCGTTGCTGATGGGCCTGCCGGGGCTGGGCAAGACGCTGCTTGTCGACACGCTCGCGACAGTCATGGGGCTGTCGGCCAACCGGGTGCAGTTCACCCCGGACCTGATGCCGGCGGATATCCTCGGCTCGGAAGTGTTGGAGACGGCGGACGACGGCTCGCGCAATTTCCGCTTCATCGAGGGGCCGGTCTTCTGCCAGCTCCTGATGGCCGACGAGATCAACCGTGCCTCGCCGCGGACGCAATCGGCGCTGTTGCAGGCGATGCAGGAGCGCGAAGTGACCATCGCCGGCGAGCATCGCCCGCTGGCCGCGCCGTTCCACGTGCTGGCCACCCAGAACCCGATCGAGCAGGAGGGGACCTATCCGCTGCCGGAAGCGCAGCTGGACCGTTTCCTCGTGAAGATCGACGTGCCCTATCCCGACCGCCAGACCGAGCGGGACATCCTGATTGCCACCACCGGCACGCTGGAGACGGCGGCGCGCGAGGTCTTCACGCCCGAGGAACTGATCGCCGCGCAGCAGATCGTGCGGCAGATGCCGGTGGGCGAAAGCGTGGTGGAGATGATCCTCGACCTCGTGCGGTCCTGTCGACCTGCCGAGCCGGACGCGCCCGACGTGGTCAAGCGCGCTGTCGCATGGGGCCCCGGTCCGCGCGCGGCGCAGGCGCTGATGCTGACGGCACGGGCGCGGGCCTTGCTGGACGGGCGGCTGGCGCCCTCGGTCGAAGACATCGCGGCGCTGGCGCGGCCGGTGCTGGGCCACCGGATGGCGCTGTCCTTCGCGGCGCGGGCCGAGGGGCTGGTGCTGGAGCAGGTCATCGATGAGGTCACCGCCCGCGTCACCCGCGTCGAGGCCGCGGCTTGAGCGAACTTTCCCTCCATACGCCCGACAGCCTGCGCTCGCGCTCCGAGGTGGTTGCCGCCTCGCTGCCACCTCTCATGGCCGATGCCGAGCAGTTGGCCGCGACGGTGCTCCTCGGGGTGCATGGGCGAAAACGCGCGGGCACGGGGGACGAGTTCTGGCAGTATCGCCCCGCCGAGATGGGCGACAGCTACCGCGCCATCGACTGGCGGCGGAGCGCACGTTCGGACGGGCATTTCCTGCGCCAGACCGAGTGGCAGGCGGCGCAATCGGTGATGATCGGGGTCGATGATGCGGCTTCGATGACCTATTCGGGCGACCGGTCGCGGCCCTCGAAACTGCGCCGCGCCCAGACGCTGGCCATGGCGCTGGCGATCATCGCGGTGCGCGGTGGCGAGCGGGTCGGGCTGACCCATCTGGCCGAGCCGCCACGCGGCGGGCAGGCGCAGCTTCTGCGGATGGCGGATGCGCTGATGGATGGCGCCGAGCGGCCCGAATACGGCGCGCCCAAGCCGCAGATCATGCCGGCCGGCGCGCGGGCCGTCTTCTTCAGCGATTTCCTTGGCGATCCGTCCGCCATCGAGACGGTTCTGGGGCGGGCCACGGACCGGGGTGTCAGCGGCGCACTGGTACAAATCCTCGATCCGGTGGAGGAGGCCTTTCCCTTCGACGGGCGCACGCTTTTCGAGAGCATGAGCGGCACGATCCGGTTCGAGACCCTGAAAGCCCGAGCCCTGCGCGATGAATACCTCGAAAGGCTCGCCGCGCGGAAGGATGCGCTGCAGGAGATGACCCGCCGCACCGGCTGGCGCTTCCACGTGCATCACACCGATGCGCCCGCCGAACCCACGCTGCTCTGGCTCTATCAGGCGCTGGAGCGTCGCTGATGATCGGGCCGCTCGCCTTTGCCTCGCCGCTTCTGCTGCTGGCGCTGATCGGCCTGCCGGTGCTCTGGTGGCTGCTGCGTGCGGTGCCGCCCGCGCCGATCAAGCGCCGCTTTCCGGGGATCGCGCTGCTGCTTGGCCTTTCCGACGACGAGAGCCAGACCGACAAGACGCCGTGGTGGCTGTTGCTTCTGCGCATCGTGGCGGTGGCGGCGGCGATCATCGGCTTTGCCGGGCCGGTGCTGAACCCGCAGGAGGAGCGCGCGGCGGGCGAGGGGCCGTTGCTGATCGTGATGGACGGCTCATGGGCCTCGGCGCGGGACTGGCCCGCGCGGCAGAACCGGGTGGAGCTGCTGCTGGACGACGCCGCCCGCGCCGGGCGCGAGGTGGCGCTGGTGCAGCTGACGAACCTGCCCGCCGCGGCCCCGGCGTTTCAGGCCGCCAACGCCTGGGCGCCCCGCGTGCCGACGCTGGCGCCCGCGCCCTATGGGCCGGACATGGCGGCCGCGCTTGACTGGGCCGCGACGCTCGACGGCCCGGCAGAGGTGTTCTGGTTCTCCGACGGATTGGCCCACCCCGGGCGCGACGCGCTGACCGAGCGCTTTGCCGCCCTCGGGACCCTCTCGGTCTTTCAGGGCGCGCGGGATCTGATCGCGCTGGCGCCGCCGCGGTTCGAGGACGGCATGGTGCGCGGCACGCTCTCGCGGCTTGGGGCAGAGACCCCGCGCGAAGTCACGATCGTGGCCCATGGCCTCGACCCCGCCGGGCTGCCGCGTGACCTCGCCCGCGCCTCG
Source organism: Gymnodinialimonas ceratoperidinii (assembly GCF_019297855.1). Lineage (NCBI taxonomy): Bacteria > Pseudomonadati > Pseudomonadota > Alphaproteobacteria > Rhodobacterales > Paracoccaceae > Gymnodinialimonas > Gymnodinialimonas ceratoperidinii. Next base: position 3,519,723 of record NZ_CP079194.1, on the reverse strand, counting down.
GCCACGGTTGAGGCCGGTGCGCCGACAGCGGAGGTCAGCTTCGATCTGCCGCCCGAGTTGCGCAACCGGATCACCCGCTTCGAGATCGCCGGCGAACGGCACGCGGGTGCCGTTGCCCTGACCGATGACGCCTTGCAGCGGCGGCAGGTGGCGCTGATCTCGGCAGGCGCCGACGACGAGCAGCAGACGTTGCTCTCGCCCCTGCATTACCTGCGGCAAGCGCTGGAGCCGACCGCCGACCTGATGGAGGGCGCGCTGTCGGATATCCTTGTTGCCAGCCCCGACGTGATCATGCTCGCCGATATCGCGACGCTGGCCCCGGAGGAGGAGGCGGGCCTTGTCGAATGGGTCGAGAACGGCGGCCTGCTGGTGCGCTTCGCCGGGCCACGACTTGCGGCTTCCGACCTCGCGCGGGACGCGGCCGGGCCGTTGATGCCGGTGCGCCTGCGCGTGGGCGGCCGGACCGTGGGCGGCGCGATGTCATGGGGCGAGCCCAAGGCGCTGCGGCCCTTCGAGGAGGGCTCTCCCTTCTTCGGGCTGGCGATCCCCTCGGACGTTCAGGTGACGAGCCAGGTCGTTGCGCAGCCTGATCCGACGCTCTCGGAGCGGACGATCGCCTCGCTTTCGGACGGCACGCCGCTGGTCACGCGGGCGAGCTTGGGGCAAGGCTCGGTGATCCTGTTCCACGTCACTGCCAATGCCGAATGGTCGAGCCTGCCGCTCTCGGGGCTTTTCGTGCAGATGCTGGAGCGGCTGGCGATTTCGACGCGCCCGGTCGCACCCGAAGCCGAGGATCTGGAGGGCACGGTCTGGACACCGGAAGAGGTGCTCGACGGCTTCGGCGTGCTGCGCGACGCGGGCACGCGGCCCGGCGTGACGGGCGAGGACCTCGCCACGGCGCCGCTTTCGGCGGAGGTTCTGCCGGGGCTCTACTCGGGCGAGGATCGCCGGCTTGCGCGCAACGTCATGCGGCCGGAAACGGCGCTGGTCGCCGCCCAATGGCCTGCCGATGTGCCGGTGGAGGGCATGTCAGTGACGCGCCCCACCGACCTGATGGCGGCGTTCCTGACAGCCGCGCTCGTGCTGTTGCTGATCGATGCGCTGGCCGCGCTCTGGCTCGCGGGCCGGCTCGGGCGTCTCACCCAAAGCGCGGCGGTTCTGGCGGCGGCGCTGCTTCTTGCGCCCGAGGCGCAGGCGCAGCTGACGCCGGACGAGGAGCTGGCGCTGCTGGCGACCTCCGAGGCGACGCTGGCCTATGTTCTGACCGGCGACATGGAGGTCGACGAGACCTCCCGCGCGGGACTGCAGGGCCTGTCGAACACGCTCTACCAGCGCACCTCGGTCGAGCCCGCGCCGCCCATCGGCGTCGATCTGGAAAGTGACGAGCTGGCCTTCTTCCCGATGCTCTACTGGCCGGTGACGCCCGATCAGGAGATCCCCTCGGCCGATGCCTACCGACGGCTCAACGACTACCTGCGCGGCGGCGGGATGATCGTCTTCGACACCCGCGATGCCCATGTCGGTGGCTTCGGCTCGGGCACGCCCGAAGGGCGGCGGCTGCAGGCCATCGCCGGGCCGCTGGACATCCCGCCGCTGGAGCCGATCCCCGAGGATCACGTGCTGACGCGGACCTTCTACCTGTTGCAGGATTTCCCCGGCCGCCACCTGTCGCGCGATGTCTGGGTCGAGGCCGCGCCCTCGGACGCCGAACAGATCGAGGGGATGCCCTTCCGCAACCTCAACGACGGGGTGACGCCGGTGCTGATCGGCGGCAACGACTGGGCCGCGGCCTGGGCGCAGGACGCCCGCGGGCGGCCGCTCTACCCCGTGGGGCGCGGGCAGGCCGGTGAGCGGCAACGCGAGATCGCGCTGCGCTTCGGGGTGAACCTCGTGATGCATGTGCTCAGCGGCAACTACAAATCCGATCAGGTCCACGTCCCGGCCCTGCTTGACCGGTTGGGACAGTGAATATGGCAAGCCAGATCCTCTTCGACCCGCATCTCGACTGGCCGGTGGTCTACGCCCTCGGCGCGGCGCTGGTGCTGATCCTCGCCCTGTCGATCTGGCGCGGGCTGGCGGGCTGGCCCTACCGGCTTCTGGCCGGGCTGGTGCTGTTGCTGGCGCTGGTCAACCCGTCGCTGCAATCGGAGGAGCGCGAACCGCTTTCCGACATCGTTCTGCTGGTCGTTGATGAAAGCGCCAGCCAGCGGATCGCCGACCGTCCGGCGCAGACTGCCGAGGCACTGGCGGCGCTGGAGGCCGAGGTTGCGGCGCTCGGGATGGAGACGCGCGTGGCGCGGGTGGGGGACGCCGAGGACAATGCCGGCACGCTCCTGATGACCGAGTTGCAACGGCTGATGGCGGAAGAGCCGCGCGCCCGGATCGCGGGTGCTTTGCTGATCACCGACGGGCGGCTGCATGATCCGGAACTGGTCCCTGACATGCCCGCGCCGATCCATGCGCTGATCACCGGATACGATACAGACTGGGACCGCCGCCTTGTCGTCGAGACCGCGCCGGCCTTCGGCATCATCGGCGAAGAGCTTTTGCTGACGATCCGTCTGGAGGATCAGGGCGCCGTGCCCGCCGGGCTGGAGGGCCGCTCGCAGATCGTCATCGCCATCGATGGCGGCGCGCCGCAGACCTACGTGGTGCCGGTGGGCGAGAGCCTCGAGCTGCCGCTCACGCTGGAGCACGCGGGGCAGAACGTGATCCAGTTCACTGTGCCGGAGGCCGAGGGCGAGCTGACCACCCGCAACAACGCCGCCGTGGTGCAGATCAACGGCATCCGCGACCGGCTGCGGGTGCTGCTGGTCTCGGGCGAGCCGCATCCGGGCCAGCGCACCTGGCGCAACCTGCTGAAGTCCGATCCGTCGGTGGACCTTGTGCATTTCACCATCCTGCGGCCTCCCGACCGGCAGGACGGCGTGCCGGTGGGCGAGCTGTCGCTGATCGCCTTTCCGACGCGGGAATTGTTCATGGAGCGGGTCGACGATTTCGACCTGATCATCTTCGACCGCTACCAGCGCCGGGGCATCCTGCCGATGGTCTACATCGACAACATCCGCCGCTACGTGGAAGACGGCGGCGCGCTTCTGGTGGCGGCGGGGCCGGACTTCGCGGGGGCCTCCTCTCTCTACCGCACGCCGCTGGCGGACATCCTGCCCGGCCGCCCCACGGCGCGGGTGATCGAGCAGCCCTACCTGCCCACGATCAGCGCGTTGGGGGCGCGGCATCCGGTGACGACGGGGCTGGAAACAGAGCACACGCCCCTGCCGGAAAGCGAGGCGCCCTGGGGCCGCTGGCTGCGCCAGATCGAGCTGTCGCAGCAGGGTGGACAGACGGTGATGGAAGGCGCGGACGGTGCGCCGCTCCTGATGCTCGACCGGGTGGGCGAGGGCCGCGTGGCGCTGCTGGCCTCGGATCACGCTTGGCTCTGGGATCGCGGCTACGAGGGCGGCGGCCCGCAGTTGGAACTGCTGCGTCGGCTGGCCCACTGGATGATGGGCGAGCCGGACCTCGAGGAAGAGGCGCTGGTGGCCGAGGTCGATGGTCAGACCATCACCATCACCCGCCGGACGCTCGCCGATGACGTCGGCTCGGTCATCGTGACCACGCCCGAGGGCGAAGAGCTTGAAGTGATGCTGGAAGAGACTGCGCCCGGCGCGTTTTCGGCGCAGATCGAGGGCGAGGCGCAGGGGCTCTACCGGCTGGTGGAAGGCGACCGCGAGCGGGTCATCGCGCTCGGCCCCGCCGCGCCGCGGGAGTTCGAGGTGACAATCGCGGGTAGCGAGACCCTGGAGCCGCTGCTCGACGCCAGCGGCGGGCGGTCGGTACGGCTGGAAGAGGGCCTTCCCGACCTGCGCCGCGTCTCGGAGGGCCGCAGCGCCAACGGCCGCGGCTGGCTCGGGCTGACCACGCGGGAGGCCTATGTGACGACCGACGTGACCGTGACGCCGTTCATCCGGGCGTGGATTTTCCTGATCCTGGCGGCGGGCCTGATGCTGGCCGGATGGCTGCGCGAAGGGCGTCAGTAGGCTGTCACCGCGCATGGCGCGCGGGTGACGCGGGTGATGCGTGCGGGGAGAGGGCGGGTTTGTCCGTATTTGGGAAAAGATGAAGGGGCGGCGGCGCGCTTGAGCGGCGGGCGGGGTGCGTTATTCCGGGCGCGGCAGGGGGGCTTGCGTGGTGGTTTCGGCCCAGCCCTGCGTGTTGGTGCTGCTGCGGATGAAGACTTCGGTCGTCTCGTCGGGAATGGTGACGCCGCTGGTGGCGCGGGTGAAGGGTTGTTCCTCCACATGCGGGTGCGCGAGGACGCGGGTCGCGAGGATCGTGCCGTCGGCCAGTTCGACGCGCCAGCCGTCGGCGTAGTCCTCCCAGCCGGTGTCGCCATGGGCGAGGGTGACCTCGAAGCGCCAGCCATTGGCGGCGGGGGTGGCGGTGACGTCGACGATCTCGGCCGGGTCTGCGCCTGCCGGGGCGGCCGCGAGGAGGAGGGGGATCAGGTATCGCATGGGCGTGAGGATAGTCGGCAGGGGCGCGGCTTGCACGACACGAGGCCGTGAGGGGCGGGCGCTCAGAACGGTTTGTAGACCACGAGGATCAGGATGCCGATCACGGCGAAGACGCTGATCTCGTTATAGACGCGCAGCCAGCGGTCGGATTGCTCGAAGATGCCTTTGCGGGCGCGCAGGATCAGGCGGCCAGTCCAGGCGTAATGGGCGGCGAGCAGGATCACGAGGCCGAGCTTCGTCAGGGACCACGTGGGCCAGCCCCAGAGGTGCGCGAGGTAGAGGCCGGAGAGCACGGCGATAACGCCGAGGCCGAGCGAGAAGCGATAGATGCGGATGGTGAGATCGCCGGTGGGGCCGAAGCTGCCGCTGGCGGCCCATTCGCGTTTCCAGAAGATCAGCGCGCGCGGGGCGGCGAAGATGCCGGTCATCCATCCCAGGACGCACAGCAGGTGCAAGACTTTGACCCATTCCATGGGCTCTCTTCTGGGCAGGAACGCGCGCAGCCGCAAGATCGCACGGGGCGCTCGCGTGAAAACATTTGTCATGCGGGGGTATTGGTTATATTATTTTACCAATTCGCCCGTATCGCGGGTGGCAGGGGGAGGGGGAGTTCCGATGCGGATGCCAGAACCGAACGCGCGCGTCATCGCGCGGAAGGCGCGGATCGTGGGGCTGTTGCAGGCCGTCCTGCCGGGCTCGGCGGTGATCCATGACGAGACCCAGACCCGCGCTTATGAATGTGACGCGCTGACCGCCTACAAATGCCCGCCGCTGGCCGTGGTGCTGCCCTCGACCACCGAGGAAGTGGCGGCCGTGTTGAAGATTTGCCATGCGGAGGGCGTGCCCGTGGTGCCGCGCGGCTCGGGGACGTCGCTGGCCGGTGGCGCGCTGCCGACGGCCGATTGCGTGATCCTCGGCGTGGCACGGATGAACCGGGTGCTGGAGACGGACTATGAGAACCGGGTGATCCGGGTGCAGACGGGACGCACGAACCTGTCGGTCACCGGGGCGGTGGAGGAGGAGGATTTCTTCTACGCGCCCGATCCGTCCTCGCAGCTGGCCTGCGCCATCGCGGGCAACATCGCGATGAACTCGGGCGGGGCCCATTGCCTGAAATATGGTGTCACCACGAACAACCTTCTCGGCGTCACCATGGTGACCATGGCGGGGGAGGTACTGGAGATCGGCGGCGCCCATCTCGACAGTGGCGGCTATGACCTGCTCGGGCTGATCTGTGGATCGGAGGGGCAATTGGGGGTCGTGACCGAGGCGACATTGCGGATCCTGCGCAAGCCCGAGGGCGCGCGGCCCGTGCTCATCGGGTTCGACAGCAACGAGGTGGCGGGCGCTTGCGTCAGCGACATCATCAAGGCGGGGGTCCTGCCGGTGGCGATCGAGTTCATGGACCGTCCGATCCTTGAGCTGGCCGAGAACCATGCCCACGCGGGCTATCCCGATTGCGACGCGGTGCTGATCGTCGAGGTGGAGGGCAGCGCGGCGGAGATCGACGCGCAGCTGATGCTGATCAAGCGCATCGCGCAGTCTCACGACCCGGTGGATTTCCGCGAGGCGCAGACCGAAGAGGAAGCGGCGCGGATCTGGCTTGGCCGCAAGAGCGCCTTCGGGGCCGTGGGGCAGGTGGCGGACTACATGTGCCTCGACGGGACCATCCCGGTGGGTGAGTTGCCGCGGGTGCTGACGGGCATCAAGGAAATCTCGGAGGGCTACGGCCTGAAGGTCGGCAACGTCTTCCATGCGGGCGACGGCAACATGCATCCGCTGATCATGTTCGATGCCAACAAGCCCGGCGATCTGGCGCTCTGCGAGCAATGCGGGGCGGATATCCTGCGGCTCTGTGTCGAGGTGGGCGGCTGCCTGACCGGGGAACACGGCGTGGGCGTGGAGAAGCGAGACCTGATGGGGGCGCAGTTCACGGAGGCGGATCTGGAGGCGCAGATGGCGGTGAAGGATGTGTTCGACCCGGCGTGGTTGCTGAACCCGGCGAAGGTGTTTCCGCTGGCGGCCTCGGAAGGGCGCCGGACCCGTGACGTGGCCGCCTGAGGCGGGTGAGGGAGGGGGCCAGCCCCCCGTGCCCCTCTTCCTGCGGAAGAGGCGCCCGCCCCCCGGAGGTGTATTTACCAAGATGAAGGAGCAGGCGGCATGTTGAGCCCTGCGGACGAAAACGAACTGGCGGAGATGGTGCGGGGCGCTTCCGGGCCGTTGCGGATCGTGGGCGGTGGCACCCGCGACATCGGCGTGCCGGTTGAAGGGGAGGTTCTGTCGACGGCGGGGCTCTCGGGGATATCGTTATACGAGCCGGGGGCGCTGACGCTGGTGGCTGGCGCGGGTACGCCGCTGGCCGAGATCAAAGCGGTTTTGGCGGCCGAGAACCAGAGGCTGGCGTTCGAGCCGATGGACCACCGGGCGCTGCTCGGGTCCACGGGCGCGCCGACGCTGGGCGGGGTTGTGGCGACCAACGCGAGCGGCGCGCGGCGCATTGCTGTCGGCGCCTGTCGCGATCATCTTCTGGGGGTGCGGTTTGTCGATGGCAGCGGGCAAGTCCTGAAGAATGGCGGGCGGGTGATGAAGAATGTCACCGGCTATGATTTGGTGAAACTGATGGCGGGCGCCTACGGGACGCTCGGCGTGCTCAGCGAGGTCTCCCTGAAGGTGCTGCCGCGGCCCGAGATTTCCGCCACCGTGGTTCTGCATGAGCTTTCGTTGAGCGAGAGCGTGGCGGCGATGTCGGCGGCGCTGGGCTCTCCTTTCGAGGTGACCGGCGCGGCGGCGCGGAGGGGCGACACCTGCCTGCGGATCGAGGGTTTCGAGGCCTCTGTCGCGTACCGCGCCCGGCAGTTGAGTGATTTGCTTGCGCCGCGCGGCGAGGTGAGCGTTCTGGATCACGACGCCTCCGAGGCGATCTGGCGAAAGATCACAGATGTGGCGGATTTCGCGGCGTCCGCTGCTGTCACGCGAGTCTCGGTTGCGCCGGGCGATGCGCCCGCTTTGGCCGAGGCGCATCTAGCCGAATTCGGCGGCGCGCTACTGCTCGACTGGGGCGGCGGGCTGATGTGGTTTGCCTCAGCGGCAGACTCCACGGCGGAGGATCAGGCCCGCGCGCATCTGGCATTGCAGCACGCCGTGGGCAGCACCCCGTCACGGGGTCACGCGACGCTGATCAAGGCCCCCGCCGTGCTGCGAAAATCCGTACCGGTGTTCCAGCCGGAAGCCCCCGGCATCGCCGCGCTGTCCTGCGGCATTCGCGCCCGGTTCGACCCGCGCGCGATCCTGAACCCCGGCCTGATGAGAGGCGCCTGACATGCAGACGACATTCACGCCCGAGCAATTGCGCGACCCCGCCACCGCGCGCTCGAACGAGATCCTGCGGACCTGTGTCCACTGTGGGTTCTGCACCGCCACCTGTCCGACCTACCAGGTCCTCGGCGATGAACTCGACAGCCCGCGCGGCCGCATTTACCTGATCAAGGACATGCTGGAAGCCGGGCGCCCGGCGGACGAGAAGACGGTCAAACACGTGGACCGGTGCCTGTCCTGCCTCGCCTGCATGACGACCTGTCCGTCGGGGGTGCATTACATGCACCTCGTGGATCACGCGCGGGAATATATCGAGCAGACCTACAAACGACCGTGGGGAGAGCGGCTGCTGCGCTGGACGCTGGCGCGGATCCTGCCCTATCCGATGCGGTTCCGGCTCGCCCTGCTCGGCGCTCGGATTGCGCGCCCGTTCGCGAGGCTGATGCCGGACGCGCGCCTGCGGGCGATGCTGGCGATGGCCCCGGATCATATTCCTCCGGTCAGCCGCAACGACGACCCGCAGACCTTTCCAGCGACCAACCCGGGACCGGCGAAAAAGCTGCGTGTGGCCCTGATGACGGGCTGCGCGCAAAAGGCGCTCAACACCGATATCAACGATGCCACGATCCGGGTGCTCACGCGCCTGGGGGCCGAGGTGGTGGTGGCCGAGGGCGCGGGCTGCTGCGGGGCGCTGACCCATCACATGGGCAAGACCCGCGAAAGCCACGCCACCGCCGCGCGGAACATCCGGGCCTGGGCGGCCGAGATGCGGGGCAAGGGGCTCGACGCCATCGTGATCAACACGTCGGGCTGCGGCACGACGGTGAAGGACTACGGCCACATGTTCCGCGAGGATGCCTATCTGGCCGAGGATGCCGCCGCAGTCGCCGGGATCGCCCACGACATCAGCGAGGTTCTCGCCGACCTCGTGACCGACGCGAGCATCGAGAAACCGGGCACCGACATCAAGGTCGCTTACCACGCCGCCTGCTCGCTCCAGCATGGCCAGCAGATCAAGACCCTGCCGAAGCAGCTTCTCAAGCGCGCAGGTTTCACCGTGCTCGAGCCCGCCGACAGCCACCTGTGTTGCGGCTCTGCGGGCACCTACAACCTGATGCAGCCGGAGATTTCCGGCCAACTCAAGGCCCGCAAGGTGGAGACGCTGGAGGCGCTGCGCCCCGACATCATCTCCGCCGGAAACATTGGTTGCATGATGCAGATCGGCAGCGCGACCCCGGTGCCGATCGTGCACACCGTTGAGCTGCTCGACTGGGCCACTGGCGGCCCGCGCCCGGCCGCGCTGGACCGCCATCCCGGCGCGCCCGCCGTGCCGATCCTGCGCTGAGCCATCTCAACCCCGAAAACCCGCGGCGCGGCCTGCGACGGCACGCCCCGCTCCCTCCTTCATCTTGGCAAATACAACTCTACCCCTGCGCCCGCCCCACGCGGCGCCCCCTCGACGGCGCGGCGAGCGGCGCGGCCATAATCTCGCCCCGCTTGGGCGCTAGGCCTCCTCTCAAACGTATGGGAGAGCCTCCATGGGTCGCGCAAAAATCGCTCGCATCGCCTCTGTCCTGCTTCTCACCCTTGCCGGCCCCTTCGCCGCGCAGGGGCAGAACCTGCCGCAGGTGCAACTGACCGAGGGGCATGGCAGCCTGCGTGCGCTCAACACCGGGACGGAGGTGCAGCTTTGGCGCGCGGTGGGGCGGCTCGATACCGGCGCGTCCTTTTGCACCGCGACGCTGATCCGCGCGGACCTCGTGCTGACGGCGGCCCACTGCGTGTTTCACCCGACCACCGCGCGGCCCTTCGCGGCGTCGGACCTCACCTTTCTGGCCGGGCTCCGCCATGGCCATGCCGAGGCAGTCCGCAACGTGCGGCGGATCACCGTTCTGCCCGAGTACCAGCCCGAGCACGGACCGGATTTCGAGATGATCGGCCGCGATCTGGCGTTGCTGCACCTCGCGGCGCCCATCCCCCATGCCGCCATCGCGCCGATCTTGCCCGCCAGCACGCCCTGGCGCGAGGATCGGGTCACCGTCGTCTCCTATGGGCGCGACCGCGAGGGCTATGCCTCCATCGAAGAAGGGTGCGAGATCCTGAACCGTCAGGAGTCCGTGCGGTCGATGAATTGCGAGGTGGTCTCGGGCGTATCCGGCTCACCGGTGCTGCGCGTCAATCAGGGTCGCGCCGAGCTGGTCGCCGTGATCTCCGCCGGGGCGCAGACCAGCAGCGGCGAGGTCTCTCTCGCCGTGATGGTGGAGGATCACCTGACAACGCTGATGGCGCAGGCCAGTGCAGAGCCGGCGCAGCCGGTTGCCAGAAGTCCGATCGGGGGCGCTTCCTCCTCCTTCATTCTCGACGGTGCCGACGCGCGCGAGAACATCGGCGCGCGCTTCATAAGACCGTGAAAAAACACCCCGCGCGAGGGTCTTGAAACCGCGATTATCCCTTCCCAAATGCATCCTGTCGGTGCCGCCAAGCGGGCTGACATCATATCAACCGGGACCGTGCCTGACGCACAGGGCGGTGCCACAGACTGTTATCGCTCAATGGAGGATGACCCATGCGAACCTATGATTTTTCCCCTCTCTACCGTGCCACTGTCGGTTTTGACCGTGTGGCCGATATGCTGGACCGGGTTCTGACCCAGGACGCCGGACAAAGCACCTACCCCCCGTATAACATCGAGAAACTGGACGAGCATTCGTACCGGATTTCTGTTGCCGTGGCCGGCTTCTCCGACGCCGATCTGTCGGTCGAGCAGCGCGAGCATCAGCTTGTGATCGCCGCCAAGCGCGAGAACAGCGACGAAGACCGCACCTATCTGCACCGCGGTATCGCAACCCGCGCCTTCGAGAAGCGCTTTCAGCTTGCCGACCACGTCCGCGTGACCGGTGCCGTGGCCGAGCACGGTATGCTGCACATCGACCTCGTGCGCGAAGTGCCCGAAGCACTCAAGCCGCGCCGGATCGAGATCGGCAGCTCTTCCGCGAAAGCAATCGAAGCGGATACTGTCGAGGCCTGATCGCCTGAACAGACCTGACGCGAGGCGGTCCCCCTTGGGGCCGCCTTTTTCGTTCATCCCGTCTTCAGGTGTCGCGGTCGCACGCCGATACGCTCCACCCGCCGGGCGGGGGCCGTGGTCCGTGCACGATCCAGCAGCTGGCGCGCGGCGCGGGTCTGCCCGGACAGGTAGCGCGAGGTCACCAGCAGGCTTTCGAGCCAGCATCCGGCGACCTGCACCACCGAATGACGCTCCATCACCACGTTGAGGTATTCGGCCCGTTTCTTGCCGCGCATCTGGCGGATGCCGTTGCGGCCCACCAGATCGATGGCGGGAACCAGCACCTCATCCCCGGTGTCCTCCATCATCCGAAGAATCCGGTGTTGCGGCGAAATCTTCAGGTCCACCGCTGGCTGTCCGGGCCCCAGTGCGCCGGCCGGGATCAGGATTGGCTTGGCCTTGTCGTCGCGGTGGGTGAACGCGATGGTTTCGCGCACCACCAGCCGCAGCGCCTGCCAACCGTGGTCCTTGGTCCAGAGGATATCGTCGGGGCGCAAGTCCTCGATCGGCACTTCGCCGCGTTCGGTCAGCATCGGGGTGCCCGCCAGAAAGCAGATCGGCCCCACGGTGAAAGAGAAATTCTCGGCCTTCAGCACCTTGGGAGCGATACCCTCCAGCCGCAGCCAGTCGCCGTTGTCGAAGCGGATGGTGGTATCGGTGATCCCCGAGGTGCGGGCGAAAACATCCCTCACGGTGCGTATTTCGGCCATGTCGAAGGCGATCGTGTCGCGCGGGCTGAAGCCCTTGATCACGTCGCAGCCATGCCCGTCGCGGATCACGAAGGTCTTGCCGGGATCGTTGCGGTGATCGCCGTCGCCACCCGCGTCACGCGAAACTGCGCGGCCTTGCTGCGTCAAACGCCTGTCATTGAACGCCATGATCCTGTCCGATCGCGATACCTCACGGACGAGGGATAGGCCAAAAGAGCTAACGTCCGTTTACTCCGCCCACGGCGGCCCTACGGAAAATGCACAAAGTTTGTCGCGAATTGTTCGCTGATGCGGGTCGCAGCGTCAGCGTCCGCCGGTCAGAACCATTGCCCCGGTTCCATCAGGCCCAACTCCATCAACTGCATGGAGGACCAGTGGAATTGCACCGATTTGTGCCAGCGGAAATAGGGGATATCGTGGCGCGAGCCGGGGTTCGTGCGCAGCGCCTTGGCGACCCGGAACGAACAGATCGCCGCCGACAGCGAATGGTGCCACGGGCAGGCGTAGGTGTTCATCTCTTCATCAGAGAGCGTGTGATCCTCGCGCAGGGTCAGCCCCGGCGCGGCCTGAAACAGGCCCACGCGGTCGATCTTGCGCTTGGGTTTGGCGACATGTTCCTCGAACCGCCACCGCAACCCGCCGTAGAAATTGAGCTGTCGCTCCATCACCTCCGTCCGCTCCGCCCCGCCGCGCCGTGTCTCGGCGTAGTAGCCGGAACTGTCGAGCAGCGCGCTGTCGAGATCGACGGCGTTGGGATGCGCGCCCAGATCACCGGCATAGAGATCGACCACATAGGTCAGGACCGAGGCGCGACGCTCTTCCATCACCCAGGTCACCAGTTCCCCGACCGTGCGATCCTCGCAGAAGGGATAGAACAGGTATTCGCCGTTGTAGCAGTAGTGAATCCACTGACCCGGCACCTTCTCGATCAGCGCATTGACCATCGCCTGCGTCGCGCCGGGCTGGCGCGAGGGGTGGCGGATGACGTGTTGTTTCGAGGCGGCGTTCTTTGGGGCATCTGGAACCGCCACTTCTTCGGGGGCGAGCACGAAGATCGCCTTGAAGGCCAGCGAGTGCAGGTGGTCGAGGGAGGAGGCCAGCTCCACCTTGTCCTCGGCGATCAGCACCGCGAAAGGGCCCTTGCCGAACGCGGTGGCAGGCGCGGTCTTGAAGGCGGAGAGAGTCTCGAAATTCATCGGGTTTGATGCTCGGTCTTATTGGTTGCCGCCAAGATGCCCCTCCCGCCCCGTTTTTGCAATTGGGCGTTGCTGCAAAAGGCCATCGGTTGAACCATGGGCAGGCACAGGATACACCCCATCCGTTGAGATTTCCCTATTCCCGCCCGAGGCGCGCCCCGATGACCAAGAAGCTATTCGTCAAGACCTATGGCTGTCAGATGAACGTCTATGACAGCGAGCGCATGGCCGAGGCTCTGGGCGGTGAAGGATACGAGCAGGTGAACAGCCCCGAGGGGGCGGACATGATCCTGCTCAACACCTGCCACATCCGCGAGAAGGCGGCGGAGAAGATGTACTCCGAGCTTGGCCGCCTGCGCCCCCTGCGCGAGGCCAATCCCGACCTGAAGATCGGCGTCGCGGGCTGCGTGGCGCAGGCCGAGGGTGAAGAGATCATGAACCGCCAGCCGCTGGTGGACCTCGTCGTCGGGCCGCAGACCTATCACCGTCTGCCGAAGATGATGGAGGCCGTGGATCGCGGCGAGAAGGCGCTCGACACCGATTTTCCCGAGGAGGACAAGTTCCTCAAGCTGCCCAAGGCCCGCGCGACCCGCGGCCCGACGGCGTTCCTCACGGTGCAGGAGGGTTGCGACAAGTTCTGCGCCTTCTGCGTCGTGCCCTATACCCGCGGCGCCGAGGTCTCGCGCCCGGCGGAGCGGCTGATGGGCGAGGCCCGTGACCTCGTGGAACGCGGCGTGCGCGAGATCACCCTTCTGGGGCAGAACGTGAATGCCTATCACGGCGCGGCAGAAGACGGCACATGGGGGCTGGCGCGTCTGATCCGCGAGATGGCGAAGATCGACGGGTTGGAGCGCCTGCGCTTCACCACCTCGCACCCCAACGACATGGAAGACGACCTGATCGCCGCCCATGGCGATTGCCCCGAGCTGATGCCCTACCTCCACCTGCCGGTGCAGGCGGGCAGCGACAAGATCCTCAAGGCGATGAACCGCAAGCACACCGCCGAAGAATATATCCGTCTGATCGAGCGCATCCGCGCCGCGCGCCCGGACCTGCACCTCTCGGGCGACTTCATCGTGGGCTTCCCCGGCGAGACCGAAGAGGATTTTCAGGCGACGCTCGATCTGGTGGAGACGGTCGGCTACGGCACCGCCTATTCCTTCAAGTATTCACCGCGCCCCGGCACCCCCGCCGCCGAGCGCAAGGGGCAGGTGAGCGAGGCCGAAGCCTCGGACCGCCTGCAACGGCTGCAGGCGCTGCTGACGAAACAGCAACGCGCCGCGCAGGACGCCATGGTCGGGCGCCGGGTGAAGGTGCTGTTCGAGAAGCCGGGCCGCAAGCCGGGGCAGATGATCGGCAAGTCCGACTACTTGCACTCGGTCCACGTCGACGGCCCCGAGACGCTGCGCGGCCAGATCGCCGAGGTCGAGATCATCGAGAGCATGACCAACTCGCTCACCGGCCGCCTCGTCTGAAGCCGCAGGGCGGGACAGCGCCCGCCCCCGGCCCGTGATCAGCGTGGCGGGTTCTGCGCGATGATCTGGTGCATCACCTGCACCGCCATGTCAGGCCGGTCCACCGTGGTCGGATCGGTGCAGACCCGCTCTCCGATGGCGTGGGCTTCGGGGTAGCTGTAGCCCACGTTCACGAGGCTATCGATGAAGACCGGGTTCGGCCGGTCCCAGATGATCTCGGACCACGGGCCGCGAAAGCAGCTGACGGTGACCTGTACCGTGTTGACGATGATCGGGTAGTGGTAGCCATTGGCCGCGGCGGGCGCGCCGGACCACAGCAGAAGCGAGCCCCCGAGGGCTGCGGATAAAAAGGTTCTGAACATGTAAATTCCCCAGGTAATAGGGGGCGTTCGGGACAAGGGATTGCTCCCTTGGCAGAGACCCAAACGTCCCCGACGTGTGATGATACGTTAGCACGATGTTAAGATTTGACCGCCATAACATTTTGCAGCGACGCGCGAATTTGGGGTGGTGTGGAAACAATTCAGGGTCGGACGGGGTAATCGTTCCGAATTCGTGGACAAGTTGCGGGCAAATTCGGCCGCGCGGTGGAAATGGCACGCCCAATGGCTCGCGAAAATTGAGCCGAATCGGACTTGCGCTGTTTCCATTTCCGCAACCAGAGCGCGAATAAACCCCTTCCCATGTGGGGATAAGGTGCTATCCTGCCGAAATCTAAGCCTTTTCTAAATCGGCTCTGCCAGGTCGCCGAAAAGGCACTGGAAATGATTGATCTACGGTCTCGACCGCATGGCGTTGACCTGAAGGAACATTAGGGGGATGCACGAGTGATCTACGCTCTTAAACGCGGGCTTACGCGAGGATTGACAGGCGCGCTTGGCGTTGCCGTCTTGGTTGCGGGGGCGTTCGTCGCCGCCCCGACCCCGGTCGCGGCACAGCAGCAAATCGTCATTAGTGGGCAGGTTCAGCCCGGTCTCTGGGTCGATCCGGACGGCTGCCTGCACTGGGTCGCCGACGGCGGCATCGAGGGCTACATGGAAGGCCGCGTGAACCCCGAGAACGGGATGCCGGTCTGCCTCGACGTGAACCCCTGCGGCGTCGCCAATACCGATACGCTTTTCCACACCGACAGCGCCCGGCTCACCGGCGCCGGACGCGCGCATCTGCAGCAGTTCTTCGGCCAGACCGGCGCCTATGCCTACGCGATCTACGGCCATACCGACAGCCGTGCCTCGGACGAATACAACATGCGCCTGAGCGAGCGTCGCGCCCGTGCCGTGGCCAATGTCGCGCGCTCCGTCGGTGCCCGCGTGGCCCGTGAAATCGGCTACGGAGAGCGTCGCCCGGTCGCCCCGAACGATTCGGCGGCGAACATGCAGCGCAACCGTCGCGTCGAAATCGTGTGCTACCGCTGAGGCGGAGGAAGGGACCAAGACCATGAACGTATTCAAACTTCCTTTGCTGATCGCGGCACCGCTGGCCCTGATGGGCTGTGTCGAGAACTTTGAAGGCGTCGGCCCCGCGCGGGTCGGCCCCAATGGGGAGCCGCCGGTGGTCGCCATCGGCGAGGACCGCGGCCGCGACGCGGGCTCGCTCTCGCGGCTCGAGGCTGGCATCTACATCGACCCCGACGGGTGCCACATCTGGATGATCGACGATGGCCTCGAAGGCTATTGGTCGCGCCGTCTGGACCCACGCTCCGGCCTGCCGGTCTGCACCGAGCCCGCGCCGCGCGGCTCGATCATCGGCGATTACAGCTCCGGCAGCCCCGGCATCGCCGACCGCGTGCCACGCGTCCGCAACTGATCGCACTCCAGGACACCTGCAAACGGGCGGCCCCATCGGTCGCCCGTTTCGCGTTGATATCGGGCAAGTGTTGCCTCCCGCGCGCCTGCTACCGCAAAATATTGGGGACAGACCGCTTTGGGATGTGGACAACACCCGGCCCTGCGGCCAGACTCGGAGGTGACAGGCGCCTCGGGTGGTCCGGGGCCCATCAGCCCGACCGGAGAAATCTTTGGCAATCAACACGCTGCCCCCCTCGGACCCGACCAGCGCTTCCTCCGTTGCCGCCGAATCCCCCGAACGCACGATCGAATTTTCCGACAACCGGCTGCTGATCGAGCTCTGCGGCGAATACGACCGCAACCTCGCGCAGCTGGAGCAATTGCTCTCCGTCCAGATCAACCGCCGCGGCAATATTCTCGCGATCCTCGGAGAGGCGCGCGACCGGGCCGCCGAAGTCCTGCAGGGGCTCTACGAGCGTCTCGAGCAGGGCAAGGAGGTCGAAGCCGGCGATATCGACGCCGCCGTGCGCCTCGGCAAACCCACCGATGGCACCGCGGCGGGCACCGGCGTGCGCGACGGCGACCAGATCGAGATGTTCAAGGGCGGCACGCTGGAGATCGGCACCCGCAAGAAAACGGTCGAGCCGCGCACAAAGGCGCAGCAGGATTACGTCCGCGCCCTCTACGAGAACGAACTGGCCTTCGGCATCGGCCCCGCCGGCACCGGCAAGACCTATATCGCCGTCGCGGTCGCGGTGAACCAGATGATGAGCGGCCATGTCGACAAGATCATCCTCTCGCGCCCGGCGGTGGAAGCGGGCGAGCGCCTGGGCTTTCTGCCCGGCGACATGAAGGACAAGGTCGATCCCTACATGCAGCCGCTCTACGACGCGCTGAACGATTTCCTGCCCGGCAAGCAACTCGCCAAGCTGATCGAGGAAAAAACCATCGAGATCGCGCCCCTGGCCTTCATGCGCGGCCGCACGCTCTCCAACGCCTACGTGGTGCTGGACGAGGCGCAAAACGCCACCTCGATGCAGATGAAGATGTTCCTGACCCGACTGGGGCAAGGATCGCGCATGGTCATCACCGGCGACCGCACCCAGGTCGACCTGCCGCGCGGCGTCAGCAGCGGTCTCTCCGACGCCGAGCGCATCCTGAAGGACGTCTCCGGCATTTCCTTCAACTACTTCACCGCCAAGGACGTCGTCCGCCACCACATGGTCGCCAAGATCATCGAGGCCTATGACAAGGAAGCCCCCGTCGGCTGACCCCGCCGCGGTGCGCCCACCCGCGCGCCGCACACACCCCGGCCCACAGCACGCCTCCGAGCCTCCCTTCATCTTGGCCCGTACAACTCCGGGGGTCCGGGGGCTGGCCCCCGCTCCCCCGTCCCATCAAAGCGCGCTTACGCAAGGGATTGCACGCCGCCCGGTGCAAGCCCTATGGGAGGCCATGGAAATCGATCTCCTCATAGAAAACCCCGCATGGGAGGCCCTGGACCTCGAAGCGCTGGCCGAGGCCGGGCTCGAGGCTTGCCTCGTCGTGTTGAACATCCCGTCCCGCGCCTTTTCGCTGTCGCTGATGGCCTGCGATGACGCGCGCATCGCCGAGTTGAACGCCGCGTTTCGCAGCAAGCCCACCCCCACCAATGTCCTTTCCTGGCCCGGCATGGAACGGGCGCCCGCCACTCCCGGCGCCATGCCCGATCTGCCCGCACCCGATCCCGACGCCATGCCCGAGGAGATCGGCGACATCGCGATCGCCTTTGAGACCTGCGCCCGCGAGGCCGCGGAAGGCGGAAAACCGCTGGTGGATCACGTCCAGCATTTGCTGGTTCACGGGGTCATGCATTGCCTTGGTTTCGACCACGAGACCGATGCAGATGCGGCACTGATGGAAAGCTTGGAGTCGCGGATACTTGCAAGTCTGGGGGTGCCTGACCCATATTAGGCCCGTAGGGGCAATTACGGCCCGGTTTTTTGTGGAAAGGAGCCATGAGCTCAAATCCTGATCCGTCGTCTCCCGCGGCGCGTGGCGCGCTTCTCGACGACGAAGACACCCCGGCTCAACGGCCCGGGTTTTTAGCACGCTTTTTCGGCACCGAAGCGTCGGCTTCTGATCCCGAAGGGGATCCGCCTCCCGGCACCGAGATCAACACCCACACCCTTGGCCCCCGGCTTCCCGGTATCTCCAACCTGCGTCAGATGCGGGTCGAGGATGTCGCGATTCCCCGTGCCGAGATCACTTCGGTCGCCAGCGACACCGACCTGCCCGATCTGGTGCAGGTGTTTCGCGACAGCGGCCTGACGCGGTTGCCGGTCTATGACGGGACGTTGGATGATCCCATCGGCCTCGTGCACCTCAAGGACATTGCCCTGCGGCACGGGTTCAACGGCGATGACGAGCCCTTCATCCTCTCCGAGAGCCTGCGCCCCGTCCTCTACGTGCCGCCTTCCATGCCGATCGGCGTGCTGCTCACCAAGATGCAGGCGGACCGGACCCACATGGCGTTGGTGATCGATGAATACGGCGGCGTCGACGGCCTCCTGACGATCGAGGATCTGATCGAACAGGTCATCGGCGAGATCGAGGACGAGCACGACATCGAAGAGGCGCAGCCCTGGATCCGGGAAGAGGACGGCGCCTTTCTGGCACTGGCCCGCGCGCCGCTCGACGAGTTCGAGTCCGAGATCGGCGTGGACCTCGTGGACGAGGAGGAAGAGGAAGAAGTCGATTCGCTCGGCGGCCTTGTCTTCCTTCTGACCGGCCGTGTCCCCGCGCGGGGCGAGGTCGTGCCGCATCCCTCGGGCGTGGAATTCGAGGTGATCGACGCCGATCCCCGCCGGATCAAGCGCCTGCGTGTCCGTCTCCCGGCCGAGGCCGCCGAGTGACATTGCCCCCGTCTCGCTGGATCGTGCGCGCCGGCGCCGCGACCAGCGGCGCGGTGGCGGCGCTGGCACTGGCGCCCTTCAACTTCTGGGTGCTGCTCTTCCCCGCATTCGCCCTGATCGCGGCGCTGGTCGTCTCCGCAGCCACACCGCGCGAGGCGGGTTGGCGGGCCTGGGCCGCGGGCGCGGGCTGGTTCGCCGTGTCGATGCATTGGATCGTCCAGCCCTTCTTCGTCGATCCGGTGGCGACCGGCTGGATGGCGCCCTTCGCGCTGGTCCTTCTGGCCGGTGGTCTGGCGCTCTTCTGGACCCTTGCGGGCTGGCTCTCGGCACGGCTCTGCGCAGGCCCGGCGCGCGCTTTGGTCTTCGCGGGTCTGCTGACGCTGACCGAGGCGCTGCGCGGCGTCGTTTTCACCGGCCTGCCCTGGGCCGAGCCCGGCCACGGCCTGATCGCAAGCGACGCCCTGGCGCTCTCCGCCTATCTTGGCCCCTATGGTCTGACACTCTTCGCACTCACCCTCTCGACACTCGCGGCCGTTCTTTACCTGAACCGCCACCGCGCGCTTTCGGTTCTCCCCCTCGCTCTCGGCACTCTGATCGGCCTGCTGCCACTGGCTGCGCCCGCGCCCGCACCTGATCCTGACGCGCCGATCCTGCGCGTCGTGCAGATCAACGCGCCGCAGCACCTGAAATGGCAGCGCGAGATGATCCCAGTGTTCTTCGAGCGGGGCCTCAGCCTCACCGCAGCAGCCCCCGGCCCCCTCGGCGCGCCCGATCTGGTCGTCTGGCCCGAAACCAGTCTGCCCAACCTCCTGGACCGTTCAGAGGCCGCGCGGGCGCAGATCGCCGAGGCCGCGTCCGGGGCTGAGGTCCTGATCGGGGGCCAGCGCTACGCGGGCCGCGAGCCCCGCAACATTCTGGCCCATCTCGACTCGGCCGGAGAGGTCGCCAGCGTCTACGACAAGCATCACCTCGTGCCTTTCGGCGAATATCTGCCCCTGCGCGGATGGGCCGAACGCCTCGGCCTGCGCGGCCTCGCGCAGCAGCTTTCGGGGGGCTACCGACCCGGCGCGGGGCCGGCGCTGATGGACCTCGGTCCGCTTGGACGGGCCTTCCCGATGATCTGTTACGAGGCGATTTTCCCGCGCCATATCCGTGCCGTGGACCGGCCCGACTGGCTGGTGCAGGTCACGAATGATGCCTGGTTCGGCAGTTTTGCGATGCCCTATCAACATCTTGCGCTGGCTCGCCTGCGCGCGGCGGAGCAGGGGCTGCCGCTGATCCGCGCCGCCAATACCGGCGTCTCTGCGGTGATCGACGCCCGCGGCGCGCTGGTGGCGACGCTGGATATGGACACTCAAGGCACGCTCGACGCCCGCCTCCCTGCGGCCCTGCCGCCGACGCTCTATGCCCGCAGCGGCGATCTGCCGGCGTTGATCCTCGCGATATTTGTCACATTGTCCGGACTTCTGCTCGCCCGCCGCGCCGCGCCCCATTGAATGCCGACGCAAAGGGGCGTAAGCGGCCTTCTGTCCCCCACAACGGCTTCCTGGCGTGGGGTTTTATTCAATGGAGCACTCCCCATGGCGCGTCAAAACTACCTGTTCACTTCGGAATCCGTTTCCGAGGGCCACCCCGACAAGGTCTGCGACCGGATTTCCGATGCAATCCTCGATGCTTTCCTCGATCAGGAACCCGAAGCGCGCGTCGCCTGCGAGACCTTCGCCACGACGGACCGGGTCGTGATCGGCGGCGAAGTGGGGTTGAGCGACAAGAACAAGCTGGCCGAATACATGGACAAGGTCGATCCGATCGTGCGCGCCTGCATCAAGGACATCGGCTACGAGCAGAGCAAGTTTCATCATGAAACGGTAGAGATCACCAACCTGCTGCACGAGCAATCGGCCCATATCGCCCAAGGCGTGGATGCGGCCAAGGACAAGGAAGAGGGGGCCGGCGACCAAGGCATCATGTTCGGCTACGCCGTTGACGAGACGCCTGAATTAATGCCCGCGCCGATCCACTACGCCCATGCGATCCTGAAGAAACTGGCCGAGGTGCGCAAATCCGGCGAGCAGCCGGTGCTCGGCCCCGACGCGAAATCGCAGCTGACGGTGCGCTACGAGGATGGCCGGCCGGTTGGCGTCTCCTCCATCGTGCTTTCGTCTCAGCATCTCGACGAGACGCTGAGCTCGGCGGATGTGCGCGCCATTGTGGAGCCCTATATCCGCGGCGAGTTGCCGGACGGCTGGATTTCGGATGATACGAAATGGCACGTGAACCCCACCGGCAAATTCGTCATCGGTGGGCCGGACGGCGATGCGGGCCTGACGGGCCGCAAGATCATCGTGGATACCTACGGCGGTGCGGCGCCGCACGGCGGCGGCGCCTTCTCGGGCAAGGATCCGACCAAGGTGGACCGCTCGGCCGCTTACGCCGCCCGCTACCTTGCCAAGAACGTCGTGGCTGCCGGGTTGGCGCAGCGCTGCACGATCCAGCTCAGCTATGCCATCGGCGTGGCCGAGCCGCTGTCCCTTTATTGTGACACCCACCAGACCGGCGCGGTCCATGAGGCGGAAATCGAGCGCGTTCTGCGTGAAGTCATGGTGCTCACACCACGCGGCATCCGCACGCACCTGGAGCTCAACCGCCCGATCTACGCGCGCACCGCGGCCTACGGCCACTTCGGCCGCGCGCCGGAGGCGGACGGTGGATTTTCGTGGGAGCGCAGGGACCTCGTCGACGCGATCAAGTCGGCGCTCTGAGAGTGGTGGTTTGCTCGGGGTGTTGCGCCTCCCACGCCCTTGCAAGGGCGTGGGGCAAAGCCTTGCAAGGCTTTGGGCAGACTTTTGCAAAAGTCTGGGGGCGCGGGGGTCGCGTCGGCGCAACCTGACAGCCACCACCGAGGCTTGAGCCGGCGCGCCGTTCAGGCTACTCCGCCGCCACCATGAAAAATCCCCACCCCAACCGCCCGCACCGCAACTTCTATGGCCGCCGCAAAGGCCATGATCTCCGCGACAGCCAGGAACGCTATCTGCAAGAGGACCTCGCGCGGCTCTCGCCGGGTCCGGTGGATTGGGAAGTGAACCCCGACCGCACGCCCCTGGATCTCGAGACCCGGTTCGGCGGCAAGGACGTCTGGCTGGAGATCGGCTTTGGCGGTGGCGAGCATCTCGTCCACCAGGCCGCCAGCAACCCCGACGTCGCGATCATCGGCTGCGAGCCCTACATCAACGGCGTGGCGATGCTCCTGGGCAAGATACGCGCGGCGGGGGTAGAGAACCTCGCGGTCTACCCCGGCGACGCGCGCGATCTTTTCGATGTGCTGCCAGCGGGCAGTATCTCCAAGGCCTTTCTGCTCTACCCCGATCCCTGGCCCAAGGCCCGACATCACCGCCGCCGCTTCGTGACGCCGGAGCACCTCGCGCCGCTGCACGAGGTCTTGCGCGATGGCGCCGAGTTCCGGGTGGCGACGGATATCGAGGACTACGTGCGCCAGACCCTGGAAGAGGTGCCGAAGGCGGGGTTCGAGTGGCTCGCCGAGGGCCCGTCTGACTGGCGTGCGCCCTGGGAAGACTGGGTGTCGACGCGCTATGAGCAGAAGGCGCTCCGCGAGGGGCGGGTGCCCCACTACCTGACGTTCCAAAAGTCCTGAGCGGGGAGGGGGCCAGCCCCCCGCGCGCTTTTGCGAGCGCGCGTCCCCCGGAGTTGTAGCGGCCAAGATGAAGGGGAGCGGTGTGTCCAGCCATTGAGGTGTGGACGCCCGCGCGGGCCGGGTCTATCACCGCTCTCGATGAATTTACGCCGATCTGGAAGGCCTTTGACATGTCCGCACATGGTGATCCGAAACCGATGATGGCCCGCCGCGGTGGCGCTTTGACTGGCGTGGCAGAGGTGCCGGGGGACAAGTCGATCTCGCACCGGTCGCTGATCTTTGGTGCGATGGCGGTGGGCGAGACCCGGGTGACGGGGCTGCTGGAGGGACAGGACGTGCTCGACACGGCCTCGGCGATGCGGGCCTTCGGCGCCGAGGTGACGCGCGAGGATGATGGCACGTGGTCGATCCACGGGGTTGGCGTCGGCGGGTTCGCGGAGCCGGAGGATGTGTTGGACTGCGGCAACTCGGGCACCGGAGTGCGCTTGCTGATGGGAGCGATGGCAACCTCTCCGATTGCCGTGACCTTTACCGGCGATGCCTCGCTGCGGTCGCGGCCGATGGCGCGGGTGACGGACCCCTTGGCGCTGTTCGGGACCAAGGCCTACGGGCGGGCGCAGGGCCGTTTGCCGATGACGCTGGTGGGGGCGGCCGATCCGATGCCTGTGCGCTACGCGACTCCGGTGCCCTCGGCGCAGGTGAAATCCGCCGTATTGCTGGCGGGGCTGAACGCGCCCGGCGAGACGGTGGTGATCGAGGCAGAGGCCACGCGCGATCACAGCGAGCGGATGCTGGCAGGATTTGGCGCCACGATTTCCACCGAGGTGACGCCGGAGGGCCGGGTCGTCACCTTGCAGGGACAGCCCGAGTTGCGGCCGCAGGTGATCGCGGTGCCGCGTGATCCCTCTTCGGCGGCTTTCCCGGTCTGTGCCGCGCTGATCACCGAGGGCTCCGACGTTCTGGTGCCCAACATCGGCCTCAACCCCACGCGCGCGGGGCTGTTCGAGACCCTGCGCGACATGGGCGCCGACCTCACCTACGAGAACCCGCGCGAGGAGGGCGGCGAGCCGGTTGCCGACCTGCGGGCCAAGTTCTCGCCGGAGATGAAAGGCATCGAGGTGCCGCCCGAGCGCGCGGCGAGCATGATCGATGAATATCCAATCCTCTCGGTGGTCGCGGCCAATGCCGAAGGGCAGACGGTGATGCGCGGCGTCAAGGAATTGCGGGTGAAGGAGAGCGATCGGATCGCCGCCATGGCCGATGGTTTGCGGCTCAACGGGGTCGAGGTCGAGGATGGGCCCGACTGGTGGATCGTCCACGGGCGCGGGCCGGGCGGCGTGCGGGGTGGCGCGACAGTCGCGACGCATCTGGATCACCGGATCGCGATGTCCTTCCTCTGTGCCGGTTTCGCCAGCTGTGAGGGGATCACCATTGACGATGCCGGGCCGATTGCCACCTCTTTCCCGATTTTCGAGAGCTTGATGGGCGATCTCGGTGCGGTTCTGGAGCCAGCGTCGGCGTGAGTGTCGGAGCCGTCGAGGCTGGTGCGATGCGCGTGATCTGCCTAGGCTGAGGCCGTAGCAAGCAGGGGCAGCCGATGCGACTTCAGACCGGGATCTTTCTTTCGGAGCCTTGTCGATGACCGAGGGCCGCGCGTGGCGTGGCCTCGCCGGGCTGACGGCGGCGCTTTATGGCGGGCTGGCGTGGCTCTGGTTCGCGGCGCTGGTGCCCGAGGCCGGCGGCATGTCCCCTTTCGACGCGCGCCTCGCCGGCTATTCCGCCGCGGAGGGGCGCGCTTTCCTGCAGGCGCTCTCCGATCAGGGGCGCGCGGTCTACCTTGGCGATGTGCACAGGCTCGATACCGTCTTTCCCATCGCGCTGGCCGCCCTTCTGGGCTGGCCCCTGTGGCGGCGGCCTTCGGGGGCTTGGCGTATCCTCGCGCTGTTGCCTCTCTTCTACCTCGGTGCCGATCTGATCGAGAACGCGCGCGTGGCCGCGTTGTTGCGGGCCGAGGCGCCTTCGGATCCGATGTTTCTCGCCGCAAGCCGGGCCACCGTGACGAAATACGCGTTTTTGATCCTCAGCGCGATTGCCTTGGGGGGCGTCTATATGAGAACCAGAACCCTATGAGATTTACAGTCGCCATTGATGGGCCTGCCGCGGCAGGCAAGGGAACGATCGGCCGCGCGGTGGCCGACAGGTTCGGGTTTGCGCATCTGGATACCGGGTTGTTGTACCGGGCCGTGGGGGCGCGGGTTCTGCGTGGAGAGCGTGCGATTGACGCGGCGCGTGCGCTGACACCGGAGGATCTGTCCTTCCCCGACACCCTGCGCACGGGCGAGGTCGCGCAGGCGGCCTCCAAGGTGGCCGTGATCCCCGAGGTGCGCGATGCGCTGCTGGAGTTCCAGCGTGCCTTCGCCCATCGCATCGGCGGCGCGGTGCTGGATGGGCGCGACATCGGGACGGTGATCTGCCCGCGGGCCGAGGTGAAGCTGTTCGTCACGGCAAGCGCCGAGGTGCGGGCCAAGCGGCGGCTGGATGAATTCGCCGGCCGGGGGTTGGAGGCCGACTACGATGAAGTGCTGGCCGACGTGCGTGCGCGCGACGCCCGCGATGCCGAGCGGGCCACGGCGCCGATGGTCGCAGCCGAGGATGCCCTGACGCTGGACACCAGCGAGATGACGGCAGAGGCTGCAATCGCCGCGGCAATCGCGGCTGTCGAGGAAAAGCGCGGCACCGCGGACTAGGGCAGTTCTGCCCGACCGGGGCGCCGGTGCAGCGACCGGCCCGCCGTGATGGGCGGTTGCAGGCCGGCGCGGGCTGGCGCGGCGGCTCACCCCTTGCAAACAAGGCCGACGCCCGCTATACGCCGCCTGTCCAATACGGCAGATAAGTCGGGGGACGAAGGGTCAGGCATGGGTCGGAAGTTTCCGGCCCCTCTTTCGTTTCAACGACGTGTCGCGGATCAATCCATGTCCACAACGCGGACGCAACCATAAGACCGGCGGAGACAACCGCGCGGCCAGCATCAAATTGATAGGAACCAGACGCCACATGGCAAATAACATGATGGAGGAATTCGAAGCCCTCCTTAACGAAAGCTTCGAAATTGACACGCCCGACGAGGGCTCTGTTGTCAAAGGCAAGGTCATCGCGATCGAAGCGGGCCAGGCCATCATCGACGTCGGCTACAAGATGGAAGGCCGTGTCGAACTCAAAGAATTCGCGAATCCCGGTGAAGCGCCCTCGATCGAGGTCGGCGACGAAGTCGAAGTCTACCTTCGCAACGTCGAGAACGCCCGTGGCGAGGCCGTGCTGTCGCACGAGATGGCCCGCCGTGAGGCCGCCTGGGATCGTCTGGAGAAGGCATATGCCGCGGAAGAGCGTGTCGAAGGCGCGATCTTTGGCCGCGTGAAGGGTGGTTTCACCGTGGATCTGGGTGGCGCAGTTGCGTTCCTTCCCGGCTCGCAGGTTGACGTCCGCCCGGTCCGCGACGCGGGCCCGCTCATGGGTCTCAAGCAGCCGTTCCAGATCCTCAAGATGGACCGTCGCCGTGGCAACATCGTTGTCTCGCGCCGCGCGATCCTTGAAGAGTCCCGCGCCGAGCAGCGCGCCGAGGTCATCGGCAAGCTGAACGAAGGCGATGTCGTGGACGGCGTGGTCAAGAACATCACCGAGTACGGCGCATTCGTCGACCTGGGCGGTGTGGACGGCCTGCTGCACGTCACCGACATGGCATGGCGCCGCGTCAACGACCCGAAAGAGATCCTCACCATCGGCGAGACCGTCAAGGTGCAGGTCATCAAGGTCAACAAAGAGACGCACCGCATCAGCCTCGGCATGAAGCAGCTGCAGGACGACCCATGGGATGCCGTGGCCGCCAAGTACGCTCTGGACACCGTCCACACGGGCCGCGTGACGAACATCACCGATTACGGTGCGTTTGTTGAGCTGGAGCCGGGTGTCGAAGGCCTCGTCCACGTGTCCGAGATGTCCTGGACCAAGAAGAACGTCCATCCGGGCAAGATTGTTTCCACTTCCCAGGAAGTCGAAGTGATGGTGCTGGAGATCGACACCGTGAAGCGTCGCGTCTCGCTTGGCCTCAAGCAGACCCAGCGCAACCCGTGGGAAGTGTTCGCCGAGAGCCACCCCGAGGGCACGCAGGTTGAAGGTGAAGTCAAGAACATCACCGAATTCGGCCTGTTTGTTGGTCTCGAAGGTGAGATCGACGGCATGGTTCACCTCTCCGACCTGACGTGGGAAGGCCGTGGCGAAGACATGATCGGTGAGTTCCGCAAGGGCGACATCGTGAAGGCCGTCGTCACCGAGGTCGACACCGACAAGGAGCGCATCAGCCTGTCCATCAAGGCAGTTGACGGCGATCCCTTCGGCGAGACCATCGAAGGCGTCAAGCGCGGCTCGATCATCACCGTTGAAGTGACGGCGATCGAAGAGGGCGGCATCGAGGTGGACTACGAAGGCATGAAGTCCTTCATCCGTCGCTCCGACCTCAGCCGTGACCGTTCCGAGCAGCGCCCCGAGCGTTTCCAGGTCGGTGACAAGCTGGACGTCCGCGTCACCAACATCGACGCCAAGTCCCGCCGCCTCGGTCTCTCGATCAAGGCACGCGAGATCGCGGAAGAGAAAGAGGCCGTCGAACAGTTCGGTTCCTCCGACTCCGGCGCGTCCCTCGGCGATATCCTTGGCGCAGCGCTGAAGCAGGACGACTGATCGTTCCCGCATTGATTAGGAAAGGCCCCGCCGGCAACGGCGGGGCCTTTTCCGTTCAGGGGTGCCACGTCATTCAAATTGCGGGCGCGCACCAACGCTTTAAAGCCGAAATTGTTCCTTCAACTTTCACAAATATACCTGTCGGTTTGCCGCCCCGGATCGGGAACAAACAAGCGGGGAGTCCGTTTCTCCAATGCAAGGCGCGATCTAAACGCGTCCCTCGACATAAGGAGAGACAACATGAAACGTTTTCTTATTACCACCGCCGCCGCATCCGTAATGGCCACCGGCGCATATGCGGATGCCCACTCGAACACACCGTTTTCCGACATGGCGTTTGACGCCGAAATGAACCTGAACGCCTCCGACGTGATCGGCATGCGCGTCTACGTCACCGAGAACGAGACCGGCGACATGGTCGAAGCAGACGGTGAGCAGGAGTGGGACGACATCGGTGAGATCAACGAGATCATCCTGACCCGCGACGGCGAAGTTCAGTCCGTGATCGTTGGTGTTGGTGGCTTCCTCGGTATCGGCGAGCGTGACGTTGCCGTGAACATGGACCAGATCCAGTTCGTCTCCGATGGTGAAGACGCCGACGAGTTCTTCCTTGTCGTCAACGCTGCCGCAGCCGACGTCGAGCAGGCCCCCGAATTCGAGCGGACCTCGATGGGCATGGACATGGACGAAGACATGGACATGGACGCCGATATGGACATGGACGCTGACGCCGACATGGATGGCGACAACGTAGACATCGATGTCGATGCCGATGCAGACGTCTCCACCGACGGTGAAGCAACTGCCGAAGCCGAAGCCAACGCCGAAGCCATGACCGATGGCGACGCCGTGATGGCCGAAGACGAGACCATGGTCGAGATCGAAGAAACCGACCGTCCCCGTCTCTCGATGCCCGCCGTTGAAGTCGATGGCTACGAGAACGTAAGCTACGACGAGATGACCGCTGACGACCTGACCGGTGCCAACGTCTACGGCGCCGACAACGAAGACATGGGTGAAGTGAGCGAGCTTCTGCTGAACGACGACGGTTCGCTGGACCGCGCCGTGCTCGACATCGGTGGCTTCCTTGGTCTGGGCGAGCACTCCATCGCCGTGACCTTCGAGGAACTGCAGATCGTTCGCGGCGAAGGTGGTGACGTGCGCGTCTACATCGACGCCACGCAGGAAGAGCTGGAAGCACAGCCCGAATACGAAGGCTAACTTCTCGCCCCTGACGCGAATTGTGTCTTGAGAAATGAGCGCGCCGCCACTGGTTCACCCGGTGGCGGCGCTTTCTTTTGTGTGCACGGTCCGTGTACCGGGTGTGTACGCCAAGCATCAGGTCTTTGGCCGGGTTGTATGCCTCGCTGAACTCCGATAGCCAGCGCGGCCTTGCCCCTCGCCACTGCAGGCCTCTCCGTGACCCATTCCCCCGTTCTCGCCGTCGATTTCGGCACCTCCAACTCCGCCGCCGCTCTCCTACGGGAGGGCCAGATCACCCGGATCGAGGTGGAGGCGGGCGAGGCCACCTTGCCCACCGCTGTCTTCTTTCCCGCCGATGGCAGCGCGATGCAGATCGGCACGCAGGCCGCGCAGTCGCTGATCGCGGGCGAGGAGGGGCGCTACATGCGCGCGCTCAAGAGCATCCTTGGCGTGCCGCTCCTCCACGAGACGCGGCTTCTGGGCGGCAAACGTCGCACCGTGGCCGAGGTCATCACCGCCTTCCTCACCACCCTGCGCGACCGCGCCGAGGCGCAGGCGGGCCATCCCGTCACCCACGCGCTGTCCGGCCGCCCGGTGCGCTTCCACAGCGACGATTCCGAGCGCGACGCCCAAGCCGAGGCGGACCTGCGCGGCTGTTACCTCGCAGCCGGTTTCACCGAAGTTGATTTCCTCCCCGAGCCGGAGGCCGCTGCGATCTCCTGTCAGGGAATGGGCGCGCCGGAGGGCTTGGGGCTGATCGTCGATATCGGCGGCGGCACCTCGGACTTCTCGGTCTTCCGTAACGGCGCGCGGGGGCCAGAGATCCTCGCCAGCCACGGCATCCGCCTCGGCGGCACCGACTTCGATCACGCGGTCTCCATGGCGCACGCGATGCCAGTCCTCGGCCTCGGCGGCCAATTGCGCCGGACCATGGGGGCGGGCCTGCTGCCGGTGCCCCGCGCGCCCTATGTGGAGCTTTCGACCTGGGCCAAGATCCCCTTCCTCTACACGCAGGATACCCGCCGGATGGTGGCCGACATGGTCCGCCACGCGGTCGACCGCCCGGCGATGGAGCGTTTCGCCGAGGTGCTGGAGCTGGAGCTCGGCCACGAGCTGGCCTTCGCGGTGGAGCGCGGGAAGATCGCCGCCAACAACGGCGCGGAGGCCGCCGCCATCGACATGGGCGCGCTGGAGCGCGGGCTGCGGATCTCGC
This sequence comes from Gymnodinialimonas ceratoperidinii, assembly GCF_019297855.1. Lineage (NCBI taxonomy): Bacteria > Pseudomonadati > Pseudomonadota > Alphaproteobacteria > Rhodobacterales > Paracoccaceae > Gymnodinialimonas > Gymnodinialimonas ceratoperidinii. The sequence continues at coordinate 3,489,966 of NZ_CP079194.1, read as the reverse complement.
TGAGCGAGACCGATCTGGACCGCGACCTCGCGCCCACGCGCAGCGCATTGCGCGACGCCATGGACGAGACCCTGCAGCGCGCGGACGTCGAGGGACGCCAGATCGCACGGATCATCCTCGTCGGCGGCTCCTCCCTCATGGGCTTCATCGCCGCCGAGGCGCAGGCGATCTGCCCCGAGGCCAAGGTGCTCCGCTCCAACGCCTTCACCGCCGTGGTGGACGGTCTGGCCCTCGCCACCGCTTGAGGACATTTCAGCGCAGGCCCGGCGGCCACATTGCCTTTCGCGGCAGCGCCTCTATATAAATTTCAGAAATAACTGAAATGCCAGACAAGCGCGAACAGGATGGCAGATGAACCTCTCGAACCTTCAGCAGGAGTTCGTCCTGCACTTCGGTGAAATGGGCAGCCGGTGGGGCATCAACCGCACCGTGGGGCAGATCTACGCCCTGCTGTTCCTCTCGTCCGAGCCGCTCAACGCCGAGCAGATCACGGCGGGGCTTGGCGTCAGCCGGTCGAACACCTCGATGGGCCTGAAGGAGCTGCAGGCATGGGGTCTCGTGCGGCTGCGCCACATCCCCGACGACCGGCGCGACTATTTCACCACCCCCGAGGACCTGTGGGAAATCACCCGCATCCTCATCGCCGAGCGCAAGAAGCGCGAGATCGACCCGACGCTCACCAAGCTGCGCGAGCTGGAGATGGCCGGCCCCGCCGGGGACGCCTACGCCGAGGCGCGCATCGCGGAGCTGCGCGAGATGATCGAGCTGATGACAGGCTTCTACGACGAGATGGAGAAGCTTGAAACGGAACGCCTGGTCAAGATGATGACATTGGGCAGCAAGATCGCGGGCCTGATCGACAAGGCTGGCAACGTGATGCCCACGCGCCGCTTGCGGAAGGAATAAGCTGATGGAAGCTCTCGACACCCTCATTTTCAGCCGCATCCAGTTCGCGGCCAACATCTCGTTCCATATCCTGTTCCCGACGATCACCATCGCCCTCGGGTGGGCGCTGCTGTTCTTCCGGGTCCGTTTCGCGCAGACCGGCGACATCAAGTGGATGAACGTCTATCGGCTCTGGGTGAAGGTCTTCGCCCTCTCCTTCGCCATGGGCGTGGTCAGCGGCATCACCATGTCGTTCCAGTTCGGCACCAACTGGCCCGGCTTCATGGAGACGGTCGGCAACATCGCCGGGCCGCTCTTGGCCTACGAGGTACTCACGGCCTTCTTCCTCGAGGCGGCCTTCATCGGCATCATGCTTTTCGGCTTCTCCCGCGTGCCGGGCTGGCTGCATATCCTCGCGACCTTCCTCGTGGCCTTCGGCACCACCGTCTCGGCCTTCTGGATCATCGTCCTGAACTCGTGGATGCACACGCCGCAGGGCTTCGAGATGATCGACGGCGTGGCCCATGCGACGGATTGGTTCGCGATCGTCTTCAACCCCTCCATGCCCTACCGCTTCGTCCATATGCTGCTGGCCTCGGGGCTGACCGTGGCCTTCCTGCTGGCGGGTGTCTCGGCCTTCCGCTGGCTTCTGGGGGACCGCGCGGCCGACCTGCGCGCGACGCTGAAGGTGGGACTCTGCCTTGGGGCGCTGCTGATCCCGGTGCAGATCTACATGGGCGACATGCACGGGCTGAACACGCTGGAGCACCAGCCCCAGAAGGTCGCCGCGATGGAGGGCATCTGGGAGACCGGCCCGCATCAACCCCTGCTGCTGTTCGCGCTGCCCGATGCCGAGGCGCGCGAGAACCGGTTCGAGGTCGGAATCCCCTCGGTCGCCTCGCTGATCCTGACCCACCATGCCGATGGCGTGGTGCAGGGGCTCAACGATTTCGTGGCCGAGGACGGCACCGCGATGCACCCGCCCGTCCTGCCGGTCTTCTGGTCGTTCCGCACGATGGTCGGCACCGGCATGGCGATGCTGGCGGTGTCCTGGCTGTCGGTGTTCCTGATGTGGAAGCGGCGGCGGTTGCACCCCGATCCGCACGCCAAGCGCTGGTTCGCGGCAGAGGGTCTGCCGCGGCCGTTGATCTGGCTGCTGGTGCCGATGACCTTCAGCGGATGGGTGGCCACCCTTGCCGGATGGTACACCACCGAGATCGGCCGCCAGCCGTGGCTGGTACAGGGGGTGATGACCACCGAGATGGCCGTGGCGGACGTGCCGGCGCCGATGGTCGCCAGCACCCTTGCGGGCTACCTCGTGATGTATGGCTTGCTGCTGTTGGCCTACATCTCCGTCATCGTCTACCTCGCCCGCCTCGCCGCACGGGGGCAGGACGCGCCTGCCTACGACATGGACCATTCCGGCAAGGCGCAGGTTGAAGCGCTGCAACCGGGGGAGTGAGAACCGATGCTACCTGATTTCGCAAATCCCGCCGATTGGCTGCCCTGGGCCTTCGCCTCGCTGATGGGATTCTCGATCCTCGTTTACGTGGTGCTGGACGGCTTCGACCTCGGTGTGGGGCTGTTGTTCCCCTTCGCCGATGAGGCCGAGAAGGACCGGATGATCGGCTCCATCGGGCCGTTCTGGGACGCCAACGAGACCTGGCTGGTGCTGGCAGTTGGGCTGCTGCTCGTGGCCTTCCCGACGGCGCATGGGATGATCCTGACGGCGCTCTACGTGCCGGTCTTCATCATGCTGATCGGGTTGATCCTGCGCGGCGTGGCCTTCGAGTTCCGCGCCAAGGCCCACGCCCGGCACAAGCGGCTGTGGAACTGTGTGTTCTTCGCAGGCTCGACCCTCACGGCGCTGTCCCAGGGCTTCATGCTCGGCCTCTACGTCATGGGGTTGCAGCAAACATGGGCCACGTTCCTGTTCGCCGCGCTCACCGCCGCGTTCCTTGCGGTGGGGTACAGCTTCATCGGCGCCTGCTGGCTGATCCACAAGATGGAGGGCGGTCTGCAAGTGAAGGCGGTGAAATGGGCGCGTGACAGCCTCTGGGGCGTGATCCTCGGCATCGGTGCGGTGTCGCTGGCGACGCCGCTGGTGTCGACGCGGATATTCGATCGCTGGCTGCAGTTTCCGGATGTCTTCTGGCTGGCCCCGATCCCGGTGATCTCCGGCCTGCTGGTGCTGTGGCTCTGGCGCATGGTTCGGGTCATGCCGTACGAGAACGACGCCCGATCCTGGCAACCCTTCGCCGTCGCCACCGCGCTTTTCGCGCTGGCCTACGTGGGGCTGGCCTACAGCTTCTACCCCTACGTTGTGCCCGACCGGCTGACCATCTACGAGGCCGCCGCCGCCCCGGAAAGCCTGCTCATCATCCTGATCGGCGCCTGCGTCGTCGTGCCGATCATCGCCGGCTACTCGGTGCTGGCCTACGTGATCTTCCGCGGGAAGGCGACGGAGCTGCGCTACGATTGAGGGGGTGGGAAAAGGTGCGGCTGCGCCGCGTTACCTTTATATTAAGAGAGGGGGCTAGCCCCCTTGGCGCTTTCCGGGGGAAAGCGCCCACCCCCAGAGTTGTATCGGCCAAGATGAAGGCGCGTCAGAAGTCGACGCTGACGCCGGGAAGGTTGAGGGCAGTCAGGAGGTCGCGCAGTTCCTGGCGGGCGGCGACGTTGGAGATGTTCATCCGCTCCACCCCCATGTCGCGCAGGTCGAGGAGCGTCATGCCCGAGGGGAAGAGTTCGCGGAAGATGACGCGCTCGGAAAAGCCCGGCGCGACGCGGAAGCCGATGCGCTTGGAGAGCTCGGAGAGGGCGCGGCCCATCTTTGCCTTGTTGTGCATCTGCTGCGCCGGCAGACGGTTGCGGACCACGACCCAGTCGGTCGGTTGCAGGCCGGCCTTGGCGCGGAGTTGGCGGGCGTGCCAGACCATCTCGGAATAGACCGAGGGGCCCTTAAGGGCGAAACTCTCGGGGTCGACCTTGGCCAGCAGATCGAAGTCCACGAAGCTGTCGTTGAGCGGGGTGATCAGCGTATCGGCGAGGCTGTGGGCCACCTGGCTCAGTCTCGTGTGGCTGCCGGGGCAGTCGATGACGATGAAATCGCAGCGGTTTTCCTGTTCGGTCACGGCGGCCGAGAGGCGGTGGTCGTAGACGTTGACGCCCTCGGGCAGATCGCCGGGGTCGACGTCGGGCAGGTCCAGCACGATCGGGCAGGCGAGGTCGAGGCCCTTGCGCTCGATCGTGGCGCGGCGGTTGTCGAGGTAGCGGTGGAAGCTGCGTTGGCGCAGGTCCAGGTCCAAGCCGCCGACGACGTAGCCAAGGCGCGCCAGCGCTGTTGCGATGTGCATGGAGGTGGTCGATTTACCCGATCCGCCCTTCTCGTTTCCGAGAACAATGATATGCGCCATGGCCTGTCCTGATATGTTACCCTGCAGCCTCATTCCGTGCGGGCCGCTCTGGCGTTGTATAGGCTGCGCGCGGGGGGATTGTTAAGCGGAAAGCCGTGTTTGTTGGACGGATCGTGCCCGCCGTGCGACCCTTTTGCCGCAAGGGAGGCGCAAGAGATGCAGCAAGATCGATATGGAAACGCGCTGTCGACGGGCTCGGTGGAAGCCGTCGCGGCCTATGACGAGGGGGTGGCGCATATCCTCGCGGCAACCCATGGCGCAGAGGCGGCCTTCGCCCGTGCGATACAGGCGGATCCGGGGTTCGCGCTGGCCCATGTCGGCGCGGCGCGGGCGGCGATGTATGCCGCGGACATGGCAGGCGCGAAGGCGGCGGTGGCCAGGGCAGGCGCGCTCACCGGGGGGATTTCGGCGCGGGAAGTGGCCCAGGTCGGGATTTTCACGCTCCTTTTGTCCGGCAAACCGGTCGAAGCCCGTCGCGCGGTGGAGGCCCATGTCGAAAGCTATCCGCGCGACGTTTTGGTGGCGCAGATTTGCACCAACATCTACGGGCTGATCGGCCTGTCGGGAGAGGCGGGGCGCGAGGCGGCGCAGCTGGCTTTCACCGCGCGGCTGATGCCCCATCTGGGCGACGACTGGTGGTTGCTGTCCGTACACGGGCAGGCGGTTTGCGAAGTGGGGCGGCTCGACGAGGCGCTGACCCTGATGGAGCAATCGCTGGCGCTGAACGACGCCAACGCCAATGGCTCGCATTTCAAGGCCCATACGCTCTACGAGATGGGAGAGACCGACGCAGGCCGCCGCTACCTCTCGGACTGGATGCGGGGCTATGACCGGCGCGCGTTGCTGCATGGGCACCTGAGCTGGCACGAAGCGCTCTGGGCGCTGGAGCAGGGCGACGCCGATGCGATGTGGGCCCATTACCGCGAGGGGGTCGCGCCGACCGCCAGCCAGTCGCTGCCGCTCAACAAGATCACCGATGGCGCGGCACTGCTGTGGCGCGCCGAGATCGCCGGGCTCGATGTGCCGCCGGAGGATTGGCACGAGTTGAGCGCCTATGCCTCGCAGCATTTCGCCACGCCGGGGATGAGTTTCGCCGACATCCACGCGGCGCTGGCCCATGCCATGGCAGGAGACGGCGCGGCGCTGGCGCGGATCGCCGAGGCCTCTCGCGGCTATGCGGCGGACCTCGTTGCACCGGTCGCGCGGACATGGGGTGCCGTGGCGCGGGGCGACTGGGCCGAGGCTCTGCGCCGGCTGACCCCGGTCATGGCCGATCACGCGCGGCTCGGCGGCTCGCGCGCGCAGCGGGACTTGCTGGAACTGACCTGGGTGCTCTGCCTGATGCGCCTGGGGCAGAAGGACGAGGCGACGCGTGCCGTGGCCACGCGGCGGCCTGTCTTCGCGGAGGGCGTGCCGGTCGAAGGATATGTCTCGTGAAACGCAAAACGCCGCCCCCGAGGGAGCGGCGTCTGGATCGTGCAAAAGGCGGGGTGCTTAGAAGCCCAGGCCTTCGTACTTTTTCTTGAACTTCGACACGCGGCCGCCGGTGTCCATCAGGCGGGCGCCGCCGCCGGTCCACGCGGGGTGTACCGTGGGGTCGATGTCGAGCGCGAGGGTGTCGCCCTCGGAGCCCCAGATCGAGCGCATCTCAACGACGTCGCCGTTGGTCATCTTCACGTTGATCACGTGGTACTCGGGATGCAGGTCCTTTTTCATCTCGTGATCTCCTTATGCCTGAGCGCTTTTCAGCGGCTTGTAACGGGTGTCCTCGGCGATACGCGCGGACTTACCACGACGCGAGCGGAGGTAGTACAGCTTCGAGCGGCGGACACGGCCACGGCGCACGACGGTGATGCTGTCGATGTTGGTCGAGTGCAGGGGGAACACACGCTCCACGCCCTCGCCGAAGGAAATCTTGCGGACGGTGAACGAGCCGGCGATGCCGTGGCCGTTCTTGCGCGCGATGCAGACGCCTTCGTAGTTCTGCACACGGGTCCGTGTGCCTTCGGTAACCCGGAAGCCGACGCGAATGGTATCGCCAGCCTTGAAATCCGGAATGTCTTTGGCAAGTTCGGCGACCTGCTCTGCTTCCAGTTCTGCGATCAGGTTCATCTGAAACGCTCCTTGATGATGCGCGGTTTGCCCGCTGATTTTCCGTCCGCCCTAGAGCTCTGGTTTTCGACCGGGTCCGCGCTGATCCCTTTAGGGGGCGCCCGCCAGAGGTGGTGCAAGCTTCATTCCTTGGTGGTGCCGTGGCTGAGACCGCGCCGAAACTCCGCGGATGTCCAATAGCACCAAGGCCCGCTGGCTGATTCCAACCGCAGACTAGGGGCGTATAGGCGCGTGGGCCCAAGGGATCAAGGGTTTTCGGGCTGGTGTGGTAAAGGCGCGGTGGTGCATTTGAGTGCCCGCTTTGAGGTCCTGAGGTGACATTCATGCAGCTTGCTGCGAAAGTCCGGAAAGAGCCCGTTGTGACGAATGCGGCTGCTCCCCTCCCGATGTCCGCTTACACATCCGAAGCGGTCATCTTGAGCTAATACGTAAATCTCTCAAAGCTTTAATTCTTCATTCCGGAAGTACGCCTGAAGTGCACTCCATCAGTACGGATTAGTCGGGTTGGCGTTCGATTTTGTGCGCAATGTCTTTTACTAAAAATAGCTGGCACCGCCCGACTTCAAAATCGTCAATATTGAAGATTGCGACATTGTAGCCGTCTTCGCCGAACGCGCTCTTGTACGCCACACCATCGTAGCCGAGCGAGCGAAACAATTCCGCAAGAATCTATGTGGGAGCGTACTCCGCTGCGTCGTCAGACCTGTCAACAGGCGCTGAAAATGCCCGGTCGATATCAGACCAGACAGCCTCTTCTATCTTGGCGCGCTCTGGCTCGTTGAAATAGATGAATCGCCTTTCGACAAGAACGCTGCAATCGATTAGTTTCAATGCGCGCAAACATTTCATAGTGGCGATGGTCACGTAGGCGCCGATCGCGGGCCTGACTTCCGATACTGCCGTGACGTTGTTTGTCGCCATATATAGAAAAGGGATACCGCGCGAGTTCACGCGCCCGTCAGAGGCTTGGTCACGCAAAGGCAGCATGCGTGCTTTGCTGGCCGCGCATTCAATGTCGTCGATGTGGATTTCTTCGCCATCGTCGTCAGTCTGATAAACAGGTCTCAGCCCATGTGCTACTTGGGCGCGCCTCAACCCAGCGCCCGGTTTGACGATTTTTTCTCGCGTAGCACAGGTGGCAGCGACGGCTTGCAGAAAAGCTTCCGCCTCCAGAGACCTAATGTAACGACGTGACTTCAAGACCTCGAGTTGGAAATGATGATAATCACGGTGCGATTTGAAAGTCGGACCCAAACTGTCTTTCGTCACAAACTATCCCCCAACGTCGCGAACCACTTTCAATCTGATAGACGCACAAACCCTCCGATGCTACGTCAGCCCGCAACTTAGACAAGCGACGAAACATACTCTTCGAAGTCCTCCGTCTTCTCAAAACCGAAATTGATCGCCAACACAGCGAAAGCCCGCTCCGTCCGCAATCCAGTCCCTAATCCGTATCCTTGCCCTCGACATGCTTGGCCCACAGATCCGGGCGCCTCTCCTGCGTCAGGGCTTCGGATTGCTCCTTGCGCCATTTCGCGACCTTGCCGTGATCGCCTGACAGCAGCACCGACGGGATTGCGTGTCCGCGCCATTCGGCGGGCTTGGTGTATTGCGGATGCTCCAGCAGGCCGTCCGAGAAGCTCTCTTCCTGCGTGGATTCCGCGTTGCCGAGAACGCCGGGGATCAGCCGCGTGGTGGCGTCGAGCACCAGTTGCGCGGCGATCTCGCCACCGGTGAGGACCGCATCGCCGACGCAGACCTCTTCCATCCCGTAGTGGTCGATCACCCGCTGGTCCAACCCCTCGAAGCGCCCGCAGACGAGCGTCATGCCCGGTGCCTTGGAGAAGCGCTCGGCGTCGGCTTGGGTGAACGGCTTGCCGCGCGGCGAGAGGTAGACGATGGGCCACAGGGCCCGGTCCTGCGGCGTTCCCTGCGAGGCAATGTCGAGCGCGCGGCCCATGACGTCGGGTTTCAGCACCAGCCCCGCGCCGCCGCCGGCGGGCGTGTCGTCCACCTGCCGGTGCTTGCCGGTGCCGAAGGTGCGCAGGTCGATCGTCTCCAGCGCCCAGATGCCCTTCTGCAGGGCCTTGCCCGTCAGCGAAGCATCGAGCACGCCGGGGAAGGTCTCGGGGAACAGCGTGATCACCTTGGCGCACCAGGCCTTGGCGAGGCGGGGGCGGTCGGTCATCAATTCGCGCGGCTTCAGGCTCGCGGATTGCGACAGGCGGCCATGGGATCGGGTCGGGGGCTGTGTCATGGGCTTCCTCTACGCGGGCGCGGGCGGGCGATCAATTCCTTCTCGCAGGCAGGTCCTGTCAGTTGACGCGAGGCAGGGGCGTTCCGGTGCTTGTCTGACCGCAGCCGCCCCCCTAGGTTGAGCCTCTGCGCAAGGAGCCTCGCCCGATGACCAAACCCATCCTGACCGTTGACCGGTTGACGAAAGTTTACGACGGCGGGTTCACCGCGCTGGATGCCGTTTCGCTGGAGATTGCCGAGGGCGAGATCCTCGCGCTTCTCGGTCCCAACGGCGCGGGCAAGACGACCCTGATCTCGACGATCTGCGGCATCGTGCAACCGACCAGCGGCACCGTTTCGGTCGGTGGCCATGACACCCAGTCCGAGTACCGCGCCGCGCGCAGCCTGATCGGCCTCGTGCCGCAGGAGATCAACCTCGAACCCTTCGAGAAGGTGATCAACACGGTGCGTTTCTCGCGTGGGCTCTTCGGCAAGCCGCGCAATGACGCCTACCTCGAGAAAATTCTCCGGCAGCTCTCGCTCTGGGACAAGAAGGACGACGCGATCCGTACGTTGTCGGGGGGGATGAAGCGGCGGGTGCTGATCGCCAAGGCGCTGTCCCACGAGCCGCGCGTGCTGTTTCTCGACGAGCCCACGGCCGGCGTCGATGTGGAGCTCCGCCGGGATATGTGGGAGATCGTGCGCACCCTCTCGGACAGTGGCGTGACGATCATCCTGACCACCCATTACATCGAGGAGGCCGAGGCCATGGCCGACCGTGTCGGGGTGATCAACAACGGCCGCATCCTGCTGGTGGAAGAGAAGGCCGACCTGATGGCGCGCATGGGCCAGAAGGAGCTGCGCATCGATCTGGCCGAGCCGATCACCACGCTGCCGGAAGGGTTGCGGGGCCGGGATCTCGAGCTCGAGGACGGCGGCGCGCGGCTGGTTTACCGCTACGACACCCGCGCCGAACGCACCGGTATCGTCCGGCTTCTGACCGCGCTGCAAGCCGAGGGGCTGGTGGTGTCGGACGTGGAAACCAAGCAAAGCTCGCTGGAAGAAATCTTCGTGGGTCTCGTGAAGGAAGGGGACGCGGCATGAACTTTCAGGCGATCAAATCCATCTATGTCTTCGAGATGGCCCGGACCTTCCGCACGCTGGCGCAATCCATTGTCTCGCCGGTGCTCTCGACCTCGCTCTATTTCATCGTCTTCGGCACCGCCATCGGCTCGCGCATCGACCAGGTGGAGGGCGTCAGCTACGGCGCCTTCATCGTGCCCGGCCTGATCATGTTGACGGTGCTGACCCAGTCGATCTCCAACGCCAGTTTCGGGATCTATTTCCCGAAATTCATCGGCACGATCTACGAGCTGCTCTCGGCGCCCGCCTCCTTTCTGGAGATCACCGCGGGCTACGTGCTGGCGGCGGCGACGAAGAGTTTCATGATCGGGCTGATCATCCTCGGCACCGCGTTTTTCTTCGTCGACCTGCAGATCCTGCACCCGTTCTGGATGCTCACCTTTTTGGTGCTCACCTGCCTGTCGTTCAGCCTCTTCGGTTTCATCATCGGCATCTGGGCGCAGAATTTCGAGCAGTTGCAGCTGATCCCGCTGCTGGCGGTGACGCCGCTGGTGTTCCTCGGCGGGGCCTTCTACTCGATCTCGATGCTGCCCGAGAGCTGGCAGACGGTGACGTTGTTCAACCCGGTGGTCTACCTGATCTCGGGGTTCCGGTGGAGCTTCTTCGGGGTGGCGGACGTGGACCTTGTCTGGTCGCTGGTGGCGATCCTTGGGTTCACGGGCCTTTGCATCGCGGTCATCGGCTGGATCTTCAAGACCGGCTGGCGCCTGCGCGCCTGAGCGGGCCGGGAAGGGGGCTAGCCCCCTGACGCTTTCCCGGTGGGAAAGCGTCCACCCCCAGAGTTGTATTTGCCAAGATGAAGGAGCGGGGGCTTCAGCCGTAGATGTGGCCGCCGAGGTATTTCGCGCCGGTGTCGCAGCCGAGGGTGACGATCTTCTTGCCGGGGCCGAACTCGCGCGCGATGTCGATGGCGGCGGTCACGTTCAGGCCGGTGGAGCCGCCGCAGAAGATGCCGGCCTCCCGCGCCAGGGTGCGGCACATCTCGAAGGCGCGGGTCTGGTCGATGGCGCGGATGTCGGCGAGGCGGGACTGCTCAAGAAAGGGCGGGGCGAAGCCCACGCCGATGCCCTCGACCCGGTGCGGCCCGCCCTTGCCGGTGGTCAGGAGCGGCGATTGCGCGGGTTCGAGCGCGATGACGTCGGGCGTGCAGCCCGCGGTGGCGAGCCCGTCGGCGGCGCCCATGAGTGCGGCGCCGGTGCCCACGGCGGCGATGAGGCAATCCAGCTTGCCGTCGAGGCTGGCGGCGATCTCGGCTCCCATGGGGGCGTAGCCCGCGCGGACATCGGGGGAGCCGAACTGGTGGGCGTAGAAGCTGCCCGGTTCTTCCGCGAGCGCATAGGCGTGGGCCTTCATGCGCTGGATCAGCTCGGGCGTGATCGTGCCGTCTTCGCTTGGCTCCACGAGAACCTCGGCGCCGAAGGCCTCCATCGCCTGTTTCTTGCTGGCGGAAAAGGCATCGGAGAAGACCGCAGTGAAGCGCAGGCCGAGGGCGGCGGCGACGAAGGCGAGCGCCGTGCCGGTGCTGCCGCCGGTATATTCCACCACCCGGTCGCCGGGGTGCAACGCGCCGCGCTCGATGGCGCGGGTGAGGACCGAGACGGCCATGCGGTCCTTGTAGGAGCCGGTGGGGTTGCCGGATTCGAGCTTGAGCCAGATTTCCGCGCCCCCGGTGGGTTCGATCTGGGCGAGGCGGATCAGGGGGGTGTTACCGATCGTTGACAGGATGCTGTCGTGGGGCATGGCCTCTCCTTCAGGTTTGCCACGCCGGAGTGGCACGGGCAGCGGCGGAGAGGGTAGCAGATTGCGGCGATCGAGTCAGCGCGGGTGGTCGCGGCTTGGCGGTGCGGCGGTGGGCGCCTCAGTCGTAATCCTGGCCGAGGGGGGGCGCGGGCGCCTCGGGGGCGGGCGCGGGATCAAGCAGGCCTTCCGGCATGTCGATGATGACCCGGCCAGCGGCGAGGTCGACCGTGGGGACGGCGGCAAGGGTGAAGGGGATCAGCAGGCCATTGCCGAGGCCGGGGCCGGTGATCTCGAGGATGTCGCCCGCGCCGTGATTGGCGACCGAGGCGATCTTGCCGATGGGTTCCCCACCGGTGTCGATGGCGGCGAGCCCCACGAGATCGGCGTGATAGAACTCGTCGTCGGGCAGCGAGGGCAGGGCGGTGCGGGGCGCATAGAGCCGGGTGCCGCGCAGGGCGTCGGCCTCTTCCTTGGTGGCGACGCCCGAGAGCATGGCCGCGTAGCCGGATTTGACCGGGCGCGTCAGGGTGACCGTGTAGGAGGTGGCGCCGTCCTCGGTGCTCAGCGGCCCGTAGGAGCCGATGTCGGAGGGTTCGGCGCAGAAACTTTTCAACCGCACTTCCCCGCGCACCCCGAAGGAGCCGGAGATCGCACCCACGCAGACGTGGTCGGGTTTGGAGGGCGATGCAGGCATGGGGAACCTATGACAGATGGAAGGGCGGGGGCGTGCGGGGCAGGACGGTCGCGTCCTGCCCTCACACAGGTTCGAGGTCTGCGGCCCGGCACAGGTGCACCGGGCGCGCAGGGCCGCGCAGGATTACTCCTCTGCGGCGGTTTCTTCTTCTGCTGCGGGCTCTTCCGCGGGGGCGGCGGCTGCTTCAGCGGCGGCGGCTGCCTTGGCGGCTTTCTCTTCCGAACGCTCGACGGCTTTCTTGCCGGGCTGAGCCTTCTTCATGTTGGCGCGCTCTTTCTTTTCGACGACGCCGGCGGCCTCGAGGAAACGGCTCACGCGGTCGGTGGGCTGAGCGCCCTTGTCGAGCCAGTGCTGAACGCGCTCCATATCCATCTTGACGCGGTCTTCGCTGTCCTTGGGCAGGAGCGGGTTGTAGGTGCCGAGCTTCTCGATGAAGCGGCCGTCGCGGGGCATGCGGCTGTCGGAAGCAACGATGCGGTAGAAGGGACGCTTCTTGGAACCGCCGCGGGCGAGACGAATTTTCATGGCCATGGTGTATTTCTCCTAAAGACCGGGGCGGGTGCCCCTATGATTGGTGTTGTTCGTGGTGACGGATGACTTCGTCGATGACGAAGCGCATGAGTTTCTTGGCAAAGACGGGGTCCAGATCGGCCCGCTGAGACAAGTCTTCTAACCGGGCGATCTGCGTGGCCTCGCGGGCCGGATCGCTCGGGGGAAGGTCGTGTTCGGCCTTGAGACGGCCGACAGCCTGGGTGTGCTTGAAGCGCTCTCCCAGGGTGTAGATCAGGATCGCATCGAGCCGGTCGATGCTTTCGCGGTGGCCCTTCAGGACCTCGGCGGCTTTGGCAACGGCGTCGCTCATGCAGCGGCCTCCTGTGGCGACGGGTGGCGATAGACCAGCGCGTCGGGGTTGGGGTGGGTGGCCGCGGCATCGAGGCGGCAGCCGAGGCGCTCGGCCAGGGCGATGGAGCGCGCGTTGTCGCGGTGGATGTAGCTGACGGCCGAGGTCCAGCCGAAGGGCCCGTAGCAATGGGCGCGCACGGCCTGCGCGGCCTCGTAAGCGATGCCGCGGCCCTCGGCGTTCTCCCAGAGCATCCAGCCGATTTCCTTCTCCGGCCAGCCGGCGGGATACCAGCAACCGACGATGCCCACTGGCGCGCCCTCGTGCTCCACCGTCCACATGCCGAAGCCACGGATCGTCCAATGGCCAAATTCGGCGGCGAAGATCGTCCAGGCCTGCTTCTCATCCTTTTGCCCGCCGGTATAGGCGGCGCGCTCGGAAGCGAAGTAGTCGCGGAAGCCGGGCCAGTCGCCGGGCTCGGGGCCGCGCAGGGTCAGCCGTTCGGTCTGCAAAACGGGGATCATGCCGAGACCTCCGCCGGAGAGGGGTGACGCCAGATCTGCATGGTGCCGAAGCGGCCATGCTCGAAGGTGCCGTCGAGGTGGCAACCGAGCTTGCGGGCCAGTGCCAGCGAGGCCGCGTTCTCGGCGTGCACGAAGCTCGCGGCCGTTTGCCATTCCAGCGTCTGATAGGCGTAATCGCGCGCCAGCAGGGCGGCCTCGTAGGCGTAGCCCTTGCCTTCGCCCTTCTCGAACATCGTCCAGGCGATCTCGGGCTCGGGCCAGTCGACGGGGCAGAGCGGGCCGACGATGCCGAGCGCCTCTTCCTCGTTGCCGGTCTCAGCCACGATCCAGCGGCCGTAACCGCGCAGGTGCCAATGGCCGATCAGCGCGGCGAGGTATTGCCAGCTTTCGCCCTCGGTCGAGGGACCGCCGACGAAATGCGACCGCTCCGACGCGCGGAAGGCGGCGATCGCCTCGAAGTCGCCGAGATTGGGCGCGCGCAGCGTCAGCCGCTCGGAAAGGAGCGTGGGGATGATCAGCATGGGATCACCGGGCGCGCGATATGGCGGGCACGCAGGGTCACTTCTTCTTGCCCAGACCCGAGAGATCACCGAGCCCCGGCAGGCCACCGCCGCCGGCACCCATCTGCTTGGCCGCTTTTTCCAGCGCCTTGGGGTCCATGCCGGCCATGGCCGAGGGGTCCATCCCCGCGGGCATGCCGCCGCCCTTGCCCATCAGCGCGCCGAGGCCGCCGCGCATCAGGCCTTTCTTGCCCATCTTTCCCATCTTCTTCATCGCGTCCGCCATCTGGCGGTGCATCTTGAGCAGCTTGTTGAGGTCGCTGACCTCTTGACCCGCGCCCTTGGCAATCCGCTTCTTGCGGCTCGCCTGAAGGATCGCCGGGTTGGCGCGCTCGCGTTTGGTCATCGACTGGATCAGGGCGATCTGGCGGACGATCACCTTGTCGTCGAAGCCCGCTTCCTCGATCTGTTTCGACATCTTGGCCATGCCGGGCATCATGCCCATCATGCCCTGCATGCCGCCCATCTTCTGCATCTGCTCAAGCTGGCCCTTCAGGTCGTTCATGTTGAACTGACCCTTCTGGAAACGCTTCATCATTCGCTCGGCCTGTTCGGCCTCAAGCGTTTCCTGCGCCTTCTCCACCAGCGCGACGATGTCGCCCATGCCGAGGATGCGGCCCGCGATGCGCTCGGGCTCGAAGGTCTCGATGGCGTCCATCTTCTCGCCGAGGCCGACGAAGCGGATCGGCTTGCCGGTGATCTCGCGCATCGAGAGCGCCGCGCCACCGCGACCGTCGCCGTCCATCCGGGTGAGCACCACGCCGGAGACGCCGATCTTGTCATCGAACTCCGTCGCGACGTTGACCGCGTCCTGACCGGTCAGGCCATCGACCACCAGCAGCGTCTCGCGCGGGTTGGCCACGTCGCGCACGGCGGCGGCCTGGGCGATCAGCTCCTCGTCGATGTGCAGGCGGCCGGCGGTGTCGAGCATGTAGACGTCGTAGCCCGCGAGGCTCGCCTGGGTGTTGGCGCGCTTGGCGATCTGGACCGGGTCCTCGCCGGGCACGATCGGCAGCGTGTCGACGCCGATCTGTGTGCCGAGGATGGCCAGCTGCTCCATCGCCGCCGGGCGGTTGGTGTCGAGCGAGGCCATCAGGACCTTCTTGCCCTCACGATCCTTCAGGCGCTTGGCGAGTTTCGCCGTCGTCGTCGTCTTGCCCGAGCCCTGCAGGCCGACCATCAGGATCGGCGCGGGCGGGTTGTCGATCTTCAGCTTGCCGGGGTCGCCTTCGCCGCGCAGCGTCGCGATCAGCTCGTCATGGACGATCTTGACGACCTGCTGGCCCGGCGTGATCGACTTGGTGACTGCCGCGCCAGTGGCCTTCTTCTCGACGTTCTTGATGAAGCTGCGCGCCACGGGCAGCGAGACGTCGGCCTCCAGCAGGGCGACGCGCACTTCGCGCAGGGCGGTGCGGACGTCATCCTCCGACAGCGCACCCTGCTTGGTGAGCCGGTCGAAGACGCCAGAGAGGCGTTCGGATAGATTCTCAAACATGGGCGTGGCCCCTTTCGCGATCCCGGAAGTCTGCCCTTGAAGATAAGGACGCAGCCCACGAACCCAAGCCCCGATGCGCATTGCCCCAAGTGGTCGTTCCGGACGAGGGCAACACCCAAACGGGTTTTGCCCCCGTGGGCGAAACTCGCTGACGGGGGGCGATCCTACGAACGCGCGCGGGACCGGGAAGCTTGGCTTTCCGGCTATTGAAGGGGGATTTAGGCGGGATCGGCGGGTGAGTCAATCATCGCGGCAGGGGCCGGGCCGGGGAGCGGCGCGGCTAGTGGCAGAGGACGGACAGGTCCAGCACGTCTCCGGCCAGCATGTCGCCCGGCGCATGCAGCGAGAACGAGCGCCGGATATCGAGTTGATCCCACTCCGCCTGAGTGATCGGCGGCACCGGCGCGGGGCGCGATCCGGGCGCGCCGTAGAGCGTCAGGGCCATCGGGCCGACGTAATGGATGCCGCCGTAGGACAGGCCCTCGATATGGTGGGCATAGACCCCGACCAGATCGGTGGCATGTTCACGAGAGGTGGTGATCAGCGTCCAGATCGGGCCGGAGATCCCCTCGCCAATCGACATGGACCCCTGCGCCAGATGCGCCATGGCGCCACCGTCCTGCCGGATCGATTGACCGGTGGTGGTGTATTCCGCGCTGCCGGGCAGGCGGGTGCCGGGGCGGATCAGGCCGACGCCCTGGGTTACCTCGACGGTGAAATCGAGCGCACAGGTCAGTGCCGAGGCTGCCGGACTCGTGGCGGCCACGGCAAGAAAAGCGAGCAGGGAAGAGAGGTGACGGCCCATGGCGCGAGATTAGCACAGGGGGCCGCGCAGACAAAGCGAGGCCGCAGCACCGGCTGCGACCTCGTCGTCGGGATCGGATCAGGCCGCCAGGGCCGCCACCTGCTGCCGCGCCCCGGCCAGCGTGGCCTCGGGGTCGATGGCCATGCGGTCGGCCGTCACGAAGGTCACGTCGGTGATGCCGATGAAGCCCAGAAGGTGGCGGATGTAGCCGGTCGCGAAGTCGATCGCGGAGCCCGCCTCGGTGCCGCCGGACGCCAGCGCGATAATCGCGCGCTTGCCGCTCAGAAGCCCCTCGGGCCCGGTCTCGGTATAGCGGAAGGTCACGCCGACGCGGGCGATCTGGTCGATCCAGGCTTTCAGGGCGGCAGGCACGCCGAAGTTGTAGATCGGCAGTCCGATCACCAACGTGTCGGCGGCCTTCACCTCTGCCACCAGCGCGTCCGAGAGCGCCAGTGTCTCGGCCTGTTCGGGGGACCGTGCGTCGGCCGGGGTGAAGTTCGCGCCGATCCATGCTTCGTCGAGCAGGGGCACGCCCTCGGCGAGGTCACGGGTTGTGACGGTGGCGGGGGAGAGTTTCTCGACGATCTGGGTGGTGAGATCGCGGGAGATCGAGTTCTCGCGGCGGGCGGAGGCGTCGATGCGGAGGATATGGGTCATGGTGTGTCTCTCATTGGTCGAAGAATATGAGGAAGGACCTAATAGCTGCATCAGGGCGCACAACCTGCGCTACTTGCTATATAGTGTTTATATTCGCACATTGACGCTGCCTTGCTATGAGGCGTTGCACTTGGCAGCCAGCGCACCCATTGTGGGGCGAGCATTTATTTGTGTGAGATCGTGCACAGGAGAGGGGCGCTTGGTCGTATGGAAAATTGGGATGAAGTCAGAACCGCTTTCCAGGTCGCGAAAATCGGCACCGTCTCGGGCGCGGCCGAGGCTTTGGGCGTTCACCACGCCACGGTAATCCGCCACATCGACGCGCTGGAAGCGCGCCTCGGCGCGAAACTGTTCCAGCGCCACGCCCGCGGCTACTCGGCAACCGAGGCAGGGCAGGACCTGCTGGCCGTGGCCGGGCAGGCGGACGACCAGTTCACCCAGTTGGCCGGCCGCATCCGGGGGCGGGGCGACGAGGTGACGGGCGAATTGATCGTGACGTCGCTGCCGACGCTATCGCCCCTCCTGGTGCCTGCCATCGGGTTGTTTCAGGACCGCCACCCCGATCTGCGGGTGCGGCTGGTCAACGACACGCGCGTCTTCCGGCTGGAGTATGGCGAGGCCCATGTCGCGATCCGCGCCGGCAAGCTGCCCGATCAGCCCGACAACGTGGTGCAGCCCTTCTTCACCGAGACCCTGCGGCTTCTCGCCAGCCGCGACTATGTCGAGCGCTATGGCATGTTGACCGAAGAGAATATCGCCAAGCATCGGTTTGTTGGCAGCACCGACGACCTGCCGCGGGCGCCCTACTTCAAGTGGCTCACTGATAATGTCCCCAACAGCGCGATCTATTTCCGCGCCTCGTCGATGAGCGAGGCGAAGGACGCGGTTCTGGCGGGTATCGGCATCGGTTTCGTCGCGTCCTGGGATCGGATCCATACCGACGACCTGATCGAGGTGCTGCCGGCGATGGAGGATTGGACTGCGAAGTTCTGGCTCGTGACCCATATGGACCTCCACCGCACGGCCAAGGTGCAGACCTTCGTGCGGCACCTGAAGGAGCAGGTGAAGACATGGCCCAAGGGTGATGAGGCGCTGGCGTAGCGGGTTTGGGGGCTCTGCCCCCGTCCGCCCCTTGCGGTGCGGCCTCCCCCGGAGGTGTATTGGCCAAGATGAAGAAGGGAGCGCGGCGCGTGGGGGTGCGTCCGGGCTCTGACACGGGAGATTGGGTTTGAAGGAAGCGGTTGGCTCCACGCGGGGCGGCCATCTGGCGATGCTGGCGTTTTCGGCGCTGGTGGCGGGATCGTTCTCGCTTGGCGGTCAGGTGGCGGATGAATTGGCGCCGACGGCTCTGAACGCGGTGCGCTTCGCGATTGCCGCGGCGATCATGGGCGCGGTGGTCTTTGCGCGCGGGGGCGTACCGCGGGCGGCGCTGGCGGCGCCGTGGCGCTACGTGCTTCTGGGGGGCATCTTCGCCTTCTATTTCGTGCTGATGTTCGAAGGGCTGAAGACGGCGCCGCCGGTGTCTGCGGCGGCGGTCTTTACCCTGACCCCGGTCTTGAGCGCGATCTTCGGGTGGTTCCTGCTGCGACAGGTGGTGAGCGCGCGGATTGCCGGCGCCTTGGGGATCGGTGCGCTCGGCGCGGCTTGGGTGATCTTCCGCGCGGATCTTGCGGCGCTTTTGGCCTTCGAGATCGGGCGCGGCGAGGTGATCTATTTCATAGGCTGCGTCGGGCATGCGCTCTACACGCCGATGGTGCGGGTGTTGAACCGGGGCGAGGCGGTGGCCGTCTTCTCCTTCCTGACCCTCGTGGCCTGCGCGGCGGTGATCGCGCTCTGGGGGATCGGCGATATCGCGGCGACCGATTGGGGGGCGCTGCGCCCGCTGGTCTGGATCACCATCGGCTACACGGCCGTATTCGCCAGCGCCGCGACGGTGTTCCTGATCCAGTTTGCCTCGCTGCGGCTGCCCTCGTCCAAGGTCATGGCCTATACCTACCTGACGCCCTCGTGGGTGATCCTGTGGGAGATCGCCCTTGGGCAGCCGGTGCCGGCGGCGGTGGTGTTGGTCGGCGTCGGGCTGACGGTTGCGGCGCTTTTGCTGCTTCTGAAGGATTGAGCGCGGGAACGGTGGCGCGTCAATCCTCGCGCAGTTCCTGTTCCAGAAAGGCTTCGAAGGCGTCGAGGTTCACCGGCTCGAACTGGCCGAAGCCCTGCATCCAGACCGAGGCACCTTTCAGGGCGTCGGGTTCGAGCTTGCACCACTTCACCCGGCCGCGTTTCTCCTGGGTGATCAGCCCGGCCCCTGTCAGCACGCCGAGATGTTTGGAGATCGCAGCGAGCGACATCTCAAAGGGCTCTGCCACGTCGGTCACGGCCATGTCGTCCTCCAGCAGCATCTGCAGGATCGCCCGCCGGGTGGGGTCGGCGAGGGCGGCGAAGACGGTGTCGAGCGAGGGTTTCGGAGGGAGGGCCATGGGCCCAGTAGGGGGCATGGGCGCGAAACGTCAACCATCTGGTTGAATATGCTGGGGGGCGGCACTGGTGGCTCGCGGGAAAGGGCGCAGAAGTAAATTTTATATATATCAATAACTTAGGCGGGAGTCATGCGCGTTGACTCTGAACGCCCCGCGCCCTAGCTTCCGCGCAACCTGTCCACCAAGGCGGTATGGCGATGTCCGAACAAGACGAAGACCGCATGCGTGCGCTGGAAGCGCGGATCGCGGCGGCGAAGTCTCGGGCCAACCCGGACCGCTCGAAGGTGGAAGAGCATCACTCGCAGGCGCAGCTGGCGTGGCGGATGGTGATCGAGTTGGTGGCCGGTTTGGTCATCGGCTTCGGCATAGGCTACGGGCTGGACTACCTGTTCGGCACCACACCGTGGCTGATGGTCGTGTTTGTCATTCTGGGGCTCATCGCCGGGATCAAGACCATGATCCGCTCGGCGAACGAGGTCCAGCAAGACGCGCTGGAGCGCGAAGAGAAAGCAGCCCGCGGTGACGCGGCAGAGGAAATGGGGACGCGCGATGGCGACTGAGAGCACCAACACCGAGACCAACGGCACGGCCTCCAACGGTATGGGCCGCGTGGTGGCGTTCATCCTGATCGGCCTCGCCGTTCTGGGGTTCATCGCCGCTTACCTTGACGATTACACCGGCGGCCTGGCGATCCACCCGATGGACCAGTTCGTGGTGGCGCCGCTCTTCGGCCATGGTGACGTCGGCATGTTCACGATCACCAACGCGACGCTCTGGATGGCCCTGTCCGTCCTCTGCGTCATCGCGCTGATGGTCTGGGGCACCCGCGGCCGCAACGTGATCCCGTCGCGCAGCCAGTCGGTGGCAGAGCTCGCCTACGGCTTCGTGCGCGGCATGGTGGAGGACGTGGCAGGCAAGGACGCGCTGCCCTACTTCCCCTACATCTTCACGCTGTTCCTCTACATCCTCTTCGCCAACTTCCTCGGCCTGATCCCGACAAGCTTCACCACGACCTCGCACATCGCCGTGACCGCGGTGCTGGCGCTGGCGGTCTTCGTGACCGTCACGGTCCTGGGCTTCGTGAAGAACGGCGTCGGCTTCCTAAGCCTCTTCTGGGTCTCTTCCGCGCCGCTGGTGCTGCGTCCGATCCTCGCGATCATCGAATTGATTTCCTACTTCGTACGCCCGGTCAGCCATTCCATTCGTCTGGCAGGCAACATCATGGCAGGCCACGCGGTTCTGAAAGTGTTCGCCGGTTTCGCCGGGGCGCTCGGCCTCGCCGGTATCGCGCCGATCATCGGCATCGTGGCGATCTACGGCCTCGAAGTCCTCGTGGCAGCCATCCAGGCCTACGTGTTCGCAATCCTGACGTGCGTCTACCTGAAGGACGCGCTTCATCCCGCTCACTAATTCTGTCCGGGCGTTGTGCCCGGTCCGAGAGAACTAACTTCCAAATCGTAAGGAGATACATCATGGAAGGCGATATCGCACAAATGGGTCAATTCATCGGTGCCGGCCTGGCCGCCATCGGTTCCGGCGCCGCCGCTATCGGTGTGGGCCACGTTGCAGGCAACTTCCTCGCCGGCGCCCTGCGCAACCCCTCCGCGGCTGCTGGTCAGACCGCAACTCTCTTCATCGGCATCGCATTCGCCGAGGCACTGGGCATCTTCGCCTTCCTCGTCTCCCTGCTGCTGATGTTTGCTGTCTAAGACGACACGCATCTAAGATCCTTACGTTCGGCGCGCTGTCCCATGGTGGAGGGCGCGCCACCGTAACACCCCGCATTCCGGTTGGAGGAACACCATGGCTGACGAAGCCGAAATTGCAGGCCACGGCGCGCCCGAAGCCTCTGGCATGCCGCAGTTGGACATCGGGACCTTCGACAACCAGATCTTCTGGTTGGTTCTGACCCTCGTTGCCATCTACTTCGTGCTGGCGAAAATTGCCCTGCCCCGTATTTCCGCGGTGCTGGCAGAGCGCCAAGGCACGTTGACCAATGATCTGGCTGCAGCCGAAGATCTGAAGCGTCAGGCAACTGAGGCGGAAGAAAGCTACAACGCGGCCCTCGCCAACGCGCGGGCTGAAGCCACCAAGATTGCCCAGGAGACCCGCGAGGAGATCCAGGCGCAACTACAGGTGGAGATCGACAAGGCAGACGCCCAGATCGCGGCCCAGACCGCCGAGGGTGAAGCCCGGATCGCCGAAATCGAAGCCGGGGCAGTTGCCACGGCAGAAGAGGTCGCCCGCGACGTCGCCGCTGAAATCGTCCGCGCCCTCGGGCCGGGCCAGGACGTCGACACCGCTGCGATCGATGCTGCTGTCGCCAACCGTGTGAGAGGGTAAGACCATGCGTTATTTGACCGTTCTCATCGCGATGGCTGCCACGCCCGCTTTCGCCGCAGAAGACGCCCCGCACGGGTTGCTGTCGCCCTCCTTGGGCAACACCGACTGGATCGTGTTCCTCGGCTTCCTGCTGTTCCTTGCCGTCTTGTTCTACTTCGGCGTGCCGAAGATGCTGATGGGCATGCTGGACAACCGCGCCGCGGGCATCCGCTCTGACCTCGAAGAGGCCCGTGGCCTGCGCGAAGAAGCCCAGACCATGCTCGCCTCCTACGAGCGCAAGGCCCGCGAAGTGGAAGAGCAATCCGCCCGCATCGTCGCCGACGCCCGCGCCAGCGCCGAAGCCGCTGCCGTGCAGGCCAAGGACGACATCGCCCGCTCGATCACCCGCCGCCTCGCCGCGGCCGAGGACCAGATCGCCAGCGCCGTGACCAAGGCCAACCGTTCGGTCCGCGACCGCGCCGCCTCCGTGGCCATCGCCGCCGCGGCCGAGGTGATCGCCAAGAACACCAGCTCTGCCGATCAGAACAAGCTGATCGACGAGTCGATCGAGGAAGTCGGCCGCCGGCTGAACTGAGCTTCGCTTGAAGAACCTGCAAGGGCCTCGCCGGATCGGCGGGGCCTTTTGCGTCTCAGGCGACGGGTCTGCGCTCAGCCGAACTTGTCGCGATAGGTCGGCATCACGTCACCCGCCGCGGCCGAGGCCTCAAAGACCCCGCGCGCGATGGCCCGCGACAGGCAGAGCGCCGCGCCATGTCCCAACATCAGCAGGTCCGCCTCGCTCTCCAGCGGGACCGCCCCGGTCGCGGCTGCAAAGACAAGATCACCGTCCATCGGCGTGTGGCTCGGAAAGATCGCCCGCGCCATGCCGTCATGGGCTGCCACCGCCAACCGCGTCGCCTGCGCCTGGCTCAGCGCCGCGTCCGTGGCCACGATGGCAATCGTCGTGTTGCGCGCGTCACCGCCCTTCACCGGGGGCAGGGCACCCACATCGAAGCTCTTCGCGATCCCGCGCCCGCCGAACTCTCCGCCCATCTCGAAGGGCGCGGCCCAGAAGCACGGGCCGTCCCCCACGGTCACCCGACCGAGCGCATTGACCGCCACCAGCGCACCGACGGTATGACGCCCGATCCGCAAGGAGGCCGAGCCGAGCCCCCCCTTCAGGTCCGCCGTCAGCGCCCCGGTCCCGGCCCCCACGGAGCCGAGCGCGAAATCCGCGCCCGCCGCCGCCAATGCCTCGCGCCCGAGCTGCTTGTAGGGGTTTTCGGCCCAGTCCTTGTCGCCCCCGTTGATCAGGTCGAACAGGATCGCCGCCGGCACGATCGGCACCACCTGGTCGCCCACCGCGAAGCCCCGCCCGGCGGCGCGCAGGGCATCCGCCACGCCCGAGGCCGCGTCGAGCCCGAAGGCCGAGCCGCCCGAAAGCACCAGCGCATCGGCCTGCTGCACCGTCTTGTCGGGCGCCAGCAGGTCCGTCTCCCGCGTGCCGGGCGCCCCGCCCATGACATGGACCCCGGCGGTGAAGGGCGCGTCGCCCACCAGCACGGTCGCCCCGGTCTTCACACCCGCATCCGCCGCATGGCCGACCCGCAGGCCCGCCACATCGGTTATCAGGTTCCTCTTCCCCGGTTGCATCATGTCACGACCCTCAAATGCGGCACCGTCCCGCGAAACATGCCGAGCGCCCGCAGCGGCGCGCCGTCGGGTACCGGGCAGTCCAACCCCTCGTAGGCCCCCGGCCGCACCACGACCAGTGTGCCGCCCAAAGCCGCCAGGCGCGCGGCCGTCTCACCGTCGAAATGCGCCCGCAACCGTGCCGCGTGGCGCGTCTGGATCACGTCCACCTGGCCCAAGTCCAATCCCGGCGCGACCTCCCACAGGTAGGCGAAAACCGAGGGCTGATCGGCGAACTCCCCCGCGAAGACGGCGATATCCGCCGGCAAGTCATGGCGCGCGTAATCCGTCATCGCACACGTCTCGCCCGCGCCGCGCTCATATGCAGCGCCCCCCGTCCACTTCCAGCGCCACCCCGGTGATCATCGAGGCCGCCTCCGAGCACAGGAAGGCCGCCGCCTCTCCCATGTCCTCGGGCTGGCTGAACCGCCCGAGGGGGATCGTCGCAAGGAACTTGCCCCGCATCTCCGGCGTGTCCTCGCCCATGAAACTCGACAGGAGCGGCGTTTCGCCAGCCACCGGGCAGAGCGCATTGACCCGCACGCCCGCAGGCGCCAGCTCCACCGCCATGCTCTTCGTCGCGGTGATCATCCACCCCTTGGAGGCATTGTACCAGCTCAGGTTCGGCCGCGGCGACAAGCCGGCCGTCGAGGCGATGTTGAGGATCGCGCCGCGCCCCGCCGCCTTCATATGCGGCACGATCTCCCGCGCGGTGAGGTAGACCGACTTGGCATTGACCGAGAGCACCCGGTCGAACTCCGCCTCCTCGACCTCCTCCATCGCCATCGGCAGATGCGTTATGCCCGCGTTGTTCACCAACACGTCGATCCGCCCCCATTGGTCCATAGCGGCCCGCGCGATCTCCGCCACGTCAGCGGCCTTCGACACGTCCGCGCGGATCGCCGCGCCGCCGATCTCGTCGGCAATCCTGATCGCGGCCTCCTCGTTCAAATCCGCCACCATGACGGACGCCCCCTCGCGCGAGAATATCCGCGCGATCCCGGCCCCGAAGCCCGAAGCCGCCCCCGTCACAACCGCCGTCTTCCCCTCAAGCCGCATTCCCACGCTCCCTTTCCATCGCAATCACACCGAAGGCTATCCGCCTCCCCGAGGGCCGTCCATGCCCCCGCCGCCACACAGGCCGCTCCCCCTTCATCTTGGCCGATACAACTCCGGGGGGAGCGCGCCTCAAGCGCGTGGGGGGCTGGCCCCCCCATCCCAAAACGCGCCAAACACCTCACCCGTGGTGGGCCGCCACCGTCTTCAACGTGGTGAAGCCGTAAAGCGCCTCGAACCCCTTCTCGCGCCCATGGCCAGAGTGGCCGACCCCGCCGAAGGGCAATTCCACGCCCCCCGCCGCGCCGTAGTTGTTCAGGAACACCTGTCCCGCGCGCAGCCGCTTTGCCAGCCGCATCTGCCGCCCGCCGTCGGCACTCCAGACCGAGGCGGCGAGGCCGTATTTCGTGCCATTAGCGATCCGCACCGCATCCTCTTCGTCCTCGAAGGGGATCAGCACCTGAACCGGGCCGAAGATCTCCTCCTGCGCCAGCGGATGCTCCGGCGGAATATGCCCCAGAAGCACCGGCGCGATGTAATTGCCGCCCTCGGGCAAGCCTTCCGGCAGGTCGGCCCGCGCCAGCACCTGGCCCGCGTCAGCCTGTGCCAAAAACCCCTCCACGATGGCCTTCTGCCGGGCCGAGACCAGCGGCCCCACCCGCGGATCGTCGCCCGCCGGCCCCACGCTCAGCGCCGCGATTTCCGCCGCCAGCCGCTCCGCCAGCGCGTCGTGGATCTCCCGCTGCACGAGGATGCGGGAGCCGGCCGAGCAGGTCTGGCCCGCGTTCTGGATGCCCGCGTTCACGAGGAAGGGCAGCGCCCGGTCGAGGTCGGCGTCCGCGAAGACGATCTGTGGCGACTTGCCACCCAATTCCAGCGTCACCGGCACGATGTTCTCCGCTGCCGCCACCTGCACCCGCCGCCCGGTGGCCACCGAGCCGGTGAACGACAGATGCCGCACGCCCGGATGCGCGCTCAACGCCGCGCCGGCCTCCGCGCCCAGTCCCGGCACCACGTTCAGCGCCCCCTTTGGCAACCCCGCCTGACGCGCCAGGTCGGCGAAGGCCAGCGCCGTCAGGCAGGCCTCCTCCGCCGGTTTCAGCACGCAGGCGTTGCCGGTGGCCAGCGCCGCACCGATGGAGCGGCCGATGATCTGCATCGGGTAGTTCCAGGGGATGATGTGTCCCGTCACCCCGTGGGGTTCGCGCAGGGTGTAGACGGTGAAGCCCGCGTTGAAGGGCAGGGTCTCGCCGGTCAGCTTGTCGGCGGCCCCGCCATAGAACTCGCAGTAGCGCGCCAGCGCCGTCACGTCGGCCTTCGCCTGCGACAGGGGCTTGCCCACGTCCGCCGATTCCATCGCCGCCAGCGCCTCGGCATTGTCGAGCACCAGCTGCCCCAACCGGAACAGCACGCGGCCCCGCTCGGCCGCCGTCATCGCCCCCCAGGCGCCTGCCAGCGCCCCTTCGGCGGCGGCCACGGCGGCATCCACATCGGCCGCGCTGCCCCGCGCGATGCGGGTGATTTCGGCCCCGGTGGAGGGGTCGACGACGGGCAGCGTCTCGCCGCCCGAGGCCGCGCGCCAGGTGCCGTCGATGAAGAGGAGGGAGGGGTCAAACCAGATGTTCATGGGGGGCTCCGGGTAGAAGGGGGGCCGCGGCCAGAAGGGCCTGCGTGTAGGGATGCTGCGCGTCGGTAAAAATAGCCTCCGTCGCGCCCTGCTCGACGATCTCTCCGGCCTGCATCACCAGCACGCGGTCGGTGATCGCACGCACGACGCTCAGATCGTGGGAGATGAAGAGGTAGCTCAGGCCGAAGTCCTGCTGCAACTGCGCCAGCAGGTCGAGGATCTGCGCCCGCACCGAGACGTCCAGCGCGCTCACCGCCTCGTCGAGCACCAGCAGCTTCGGCCGGGTGATCAGGGCGCGGGCAATGGCAATGCGCTGACGCTGCCCGCCCGAGAATTCATGGGGGTATTTCAGCGCATCCTCCGGCGACAGCTGCACCGCGCGCAGGGCCTCTGCCACCGCCGGCCCGCGCTCGGGCGGATCGGGCAGCAGGTAGAACGGCTCGCTCACGATCCGGTCGACCCGCCAGCGCGGGTTGAAGCTGCCGTAGGGGTCCTGGAACACCACCTGCACATCGGCGCGCAGGGCGCGGGGCATCTGCGGGCTGACGCCATGGCCGTTCAGGACGATCTCGCCCGAGGTTACAGGATCGAGCCCGAGGATCGCGCGCGTCAGGGTCGACTTGCCGCAACCGCTCTCACCCACCAGCCCCAGGCTCTCGCCCCGCTGCACCTCGAAGGAGACCCCGTTCACCGCGCGCACCGGGGGGCCGCGCCGAAAGCCCTGGCGCGCGCCGGGAAAATGGCGATGCACGTCGCGCACCGACAGGATCGCATCGGGCGCCTGCGCCGCCGTCCGCTCGGGCTGGTGCGAGGAGGCCGCGAAGAGCTTGCGCGTATAGGGATGCGCCTGCGCCCGCAGCACTTCCGCCGTGACGCCCTGCTCCACGATCCGCCCCTTCTGCATCACCGCGATACGGTCGGCCATGTCCGCCACCACGGCGAGGTCATGGGTGATCAGCAGGAGGCTCATCCCTTCCTCCGCCACCAGCTCGCGCAGCAATTCGAGGATCTGCGCCTGCGTGGTGACATCCAGCGCCGTGGTCGGCTCATCCGCGATCAGCAGCCTCGGATGCAGCGCGATGGCGGCGGCGATACAGACCCGCTGCCGCTGCCCGCCCGAAAGCTCATGCGGGTAACGGTCGAGCGCGATATGCGAGAGCCCCACCCGGTCGAGCCGGTCGCGGGCGATGGCGCGCGCCTCGGCGCGGGTGGCGGCACCGTGGATCAGCAGCGTCTCGGCCACCTGATCACCGATCGTCTGCACCGGGTTCAGGGCCGTCATCGGCTCCTGGAAAATCATCGCGATGTCATTGCCGCGCAGATTCTGCATCGCGGGCTCGTCCAGCGCCAGCACGTCCACGTCATCGACCTGCGCCACGCCCCGCGTGCTGACCGAACGCGGCAGCAGCCCCATCAGCGCCAGCGCCGTCATCGACTTGCCCGAGCCGCTCTCACCCACCAGCCCGAAGATCTCGCCCGCCTCGATGCTCAGCGAGACGCCGTCGAGGATCCGCAGCTTCCCGATATCGAGGCACAGCCCCCGGACGTCGATCATTCCCGCGCCCTCCGCAGCCGCGGGTCGAGCGCATCGCGCAGCCCGTCGCCCACAAGGTTCAGCCCAAGAACCAGCAGCACGATCGACAGGCCGGGCAGGAGCGCCAATTGCGCGTGGGAATAGATCATCGTCTGCGCATCGGCGAGCATCTTGCCAAGCGAAGCAGTGGGCGGCTGCGCGCCAAGGCCCACGTAGGACAGACCCGCCTCGGCGAGGATGCCGAGCGAGAATTGGATTGTCGCCTGCACGATCAGCAGGTTGGCGATGTTTGGCAGGATATGCTCGGCGCTGATCCGGGCGCGGCTCTTGCCGGCGGTCCGCGCGGCAAGGATGTAATCCAGCGTCCAGATCGGCAGCGCCCCACCGCGGGCGACGCGGGCGAAAACGGGGATGTTGAAGATCCCGATGGCGAGGATCGCATTGGTCGCCGAGGGCCCCCAGACGGCGGTGATCAGGATCGCGATGACCAGCGACGGGAAGGCGAAGACCAGGTCGTTGCCGCGCATGATGATCTCGTCGAGAAACGAGCCCTTCTTCGCCGCAGCCGCGAGGCCCAGGGGCACGCCCACGCCCACCCCGATGCCCACCGCCACCAGCGCCACCGCGATGGAGGTCTGGGTCCCCTCCATCAGCATCGACACAAGGTCACGCCCGAATTGATCGGTGCCGAACCAATGGCTGGCGGAGGCTGGCTGCAAACGGTCCGGGATCGACAGCCGCGTGGTGTCATAGGGCGTCCAGACCAGCGAGATCAGCGCCACCACGATGAAGAATGCGGTGATCAGCGCGCCGATGATCAGGGCAGGGGGCAGGCGCTTCATGTGCGGCGCAGCCTCGGGTCGGCAATCGCATAGGCGATATCGACAAGGAAGGTCACGACGATGACGGCGAAAACCAGGAGCATCGTCACGCTCTCCACCACCACGAGGTCGCGCTGCGTGATGCCCTGGAAGATCAACCGGCCAAGCCCCGGCAGGTAAAAGACGTTCTCGATGATGATCGCGCCGGCCAGTAGAAAGCTGAACTGCAACCCGATGATCGTCAGCACCGGGATCAGCGCGTTACGCAGAGCGTGGCGCAGGATCGCCTGCCGCGGCGAAAGCCCCTTCGCGCGGGCGGTGCGGATGTAATCCTGGTCCAGCGTCTCGATCAGGGCCGAGCGCATGACCCGCGCGAGGATCGCCGCCTGCGGCAGCGCCAGCGCCACGGCGGGCAGGGTGAGCGACCGCAGCGCCGCCCCCGGCGTGTCCCACCCGGCAAACCCACCCGAGGGAAACCACTGCCGCTGCACCGCGAAGAGCAGCACGAGGAACATCGCGAACCAGAAGTTCGGCACCGCGATGCCCAGTTGCGTCGTGGTCATGGTCAGGAAATCGCCCCATCGCCCCCGGTTCGCCGCCGCCAGTACCCCCACCGGCACGGCGATCAGCGTCGACAGCACCAGCGCCATCAATGCCAGCGGCACCGAGACCCAGACCCGGTCCGCGATCAACTCCGCCACCGGCACGCGATAATTGTAGGAAGTCCCGAAATCCCCCGTCAGCATCCCCGAAACCCAGGCGAGGTAGCGCTGCACCATGCCCCCGCCGAGGCCCAGTTCCGTGCGCAAATTGGCGATGGCCTCCTCGGTCGCGTTCAGTCCCAACATGAAGGCGGCGGGGTCGCCGGGGATGACCTCGATCACCGCGAAAATGGCGATGCTGGCGACCACGAGGCTGAGGCTCAACGAGAGGGCGCGGAAAAGGAGGTAGCGGGTCATGGGGCGACGTTACTTCCCTCG
Organism: Gymnodinialimonas ceratoperidinii; assembly: GCF_019297855.1. Lineage (NCBI taxonomy): Bacteria > Pseudomonadati > Pseudomonadota > Alphaproteobacteria > Rhodobacterales > Paracoccaceae > Gymnodinialimonas > Gymnodinialimonas ceratoperidinii. The sequence continues at coordinate 3,460,350 of NZ_CP079194.1, read as the reverse complement.
CGCGCGATGGGCCATAGGCCTTGCCGAGCCGCGCAGCGCCCGATCCCCGAAGGCACCCGCCCCGCCGCGCACCGCCCGCGCCAAAGCGGCCCGCCGATGGGCGCGCGCAACCGCTCCTTCATCTTGGTAAATACAACTCAATCCCGCCCTCTCCGCGCGCGCCTCAATCGGCGTCAAGGGTGGCACCGTCCGTCTCGATCCCATCGGCGATCTCGGTGTCGACCACGTAGATATTGCCCGCGCCGCTGCCCGACTGCGCCGCCTCCACGCCCATTTCGCCGCCGTCGTTGCCCGCCGAGGCGGAGCCCACCAGCGTCAGGGTCAGATCGCCCGCGCCCTCTTCCTCCACGTCGAGGCCGAGGCCCCCGTTCGAGGAAAGCTCCACGGCCGTGGCCGTCACGTAGAGGTGGCCCGCGTCCTCTTCCGACAGCTTGATCGCGTCATCGAGGTTGCCGTTGCCGATGATGCCGGTGAAGACGACGTCGATATCGCCCGGCCCCTCTTCGTCGAAATCATAGCCCTCGTCGAAATTGCCAAGAATCTGCCCGATGGAGAGTGTCGCGATCACGCTGCCCGGCCCGGCCTCGCCGATATCGAACCCGTCGTCCACGTCGATGCCATAGGCATATGCCGCGACGCTGCCGCCGTCGAAGGTCTCCACATCTGCCTCGATGCAGGAGAGGTCCGGCGCGGTGGCGTCGGGTTGCGGCAGATCGGCGGCGATGAGCTCGAACTCACGGAAGGTCGCCTCGGGCGGGCGCGGCAGGAAGGTCTCCAGCACGGCCGGATCGCAATAGCTGCCGTTCTCGATGAAATCGGCGCGGACGAGGTCGGCGATCACGCTGCCCGACTGGCCTTCGTCCAACTCGATCCCGTCGGCGCCCACGCCCGTGGCGGTGAAATTCACGGCCGTCAGGAGGATGTCGCCGGGCCCCCTCTCGTCCACCCGCAGGCCGTCGGCGTCATGGCGGCCCTGGCCCACGTCCGAGATGTAGACGCGGTTCAATTCCAGCCGGAGCGACGCGGGGGAGCCGTCGCCCGCCGCGCCATCGCCCGAACCACATGCATCGACCCGCGCGCAGTCCGAGACGTGGATGCCATGGCCCGCCACGCCCGCGACCGTGACGTTGCTCAGCACGAGGCTGACCTCGCCACCCGCCGCATCTGCCGCGCCGAGGAAGATCCCCTTGCCCGCCGCGCCCGTGCTTTGGTTGGCCAGCGAATAGCCACCGGGCCCGGAAAACCGCGCGCCGGTAATGGCCAGAAGCCGCGGGCCGATGGCCGTGAGCAGGGTGACATCATTGGGCGAGGCGATGGTAACGCCGTTGCCGTGAATGACCAGCGGCGACGAGCCCTCGTAGCGCAATCCCACCTCGGTGGAGATCGTGCCATCCGCTTCGGTCATCAGGATGACCGTGCGCTCCTCCGAGGCCGCCGCCGCGTCCAATGCCTCCTGCAGCGAGCCGGGGCCGGTGGGGTAGAAGTTCGTGACCAGCAAGGTCTCCCCCGCGGCCGGAGTGGTCAGGCTGAGCGCCACGGCAGCGCTGGCACGAAGAAGGGTGAACGGCGACATGGATGACGTCCTTGGCTTGGTCTGACCGGATCAGGGCGGGATCGGGCGCGGAGCGCGGTCAGCCGCGTTATGGTGCCCGGCGGCGGCGCGCCCCCTCATGGAAACGGGAGGCCGCAGCCCCCCGTTTCGCAATCTGCCTTGTACCTACTGCGTCCAGCGCACGCCGGTCAGATCGACGGCCTGGGTCGGAGAATTCTCCCACAGCCCCTCGATATTGGCGTTGGCCACCCCGGTCTTGGGCAGCTGGAACAGGTAGGCGTTGACGTAATCATCCGCGATCATCTGCTGCGCTTCCCGGTTGATCCGGCTGCGCTCGTCCGGGTCGGTGGTGACGGAAAGCTCTTCCATCAGGCTCTGGAACTCGGCGCTGTCGTATTGGAAGTAATAGTCGGGCCGAGCGTAGATGTTGATGTCGGCGGGCTCGGTGTGGCTGATGATCGTCAGGTCGAAATCATAGCCCCGGAAGACCTGCTCCAGCCAGCCGGCCCATTCGAGGTTGGTGATCTCCGTCTCGATGCCCACGTCGCGCAGCTGGCTGGCGATGATCTCCCCACCACGGCGCGCATAGGCGGGGGGCGGCAGCATCAGGCGCAGGGTCAGGTCCTCGACACCCGCCTCGGCCAGCAATTCGCGGGCGCGGTCCGGGTCGAAGGCCGATTGCTCGGTCAGGTCGACGTAATCGGGGTTGTGCGGCGCGAAATGGGTGCCGATGGGCGTGCCGTAGCCGAACATCGCCCCGTCGATGATGTCCTGGCGGTTGATCGCATGCGAGATTGCCTGCCGCACCAGCGGATCCGACAGGACCTCGCCCGCGTTGTTCATCGCGAGGATCGTCTCGCCCTCGGTGGAGCCGACGATGACGTTGAAGCGGGGATCGGCCTCGAACTGCTCCAGCGTTTCTGGCGCGGGGAAGACCGGGAAGGCATCCACGTCGCCCGCCATCATCGCGGCAAGGGCGGCGTTGGGATCGCTGATGAAGCGGAAGGTCACTTCGGTCAGGGCGGCGGGTTCACCCCAGTAATCCTCGTTGCGGGTCAGGGTGATGCTGTCGCCCTGCCGCCACTCGGAAAAGGCGAAGGCGCCGGTGCCCACGGGGTCGGTGGCGTTGGTCTCGGCGCTGGCCTCGTCCACGATCACCGCGTCGCCCCAGGCCATGTCGAAGAGGAACGCGCCGTCCGGCCCGTCGAGGGTGACGGTGACGGTCGTGTCATCCACCGCCTCGACGCTGGTGATGTTCGCAAAGAGCGCGGCCTGCGCGTTGGTGGAGCCCTCGGCGCGGGCGCGGTCGAGCGAGAAGACGACATCCTCCGCCGTCATCGCCGCGCCGTCGTGGAAGGTCACGCCCTCGCGCAGGTGGAAGGTGTAGGTGGTGCCGTCCTCGGAGATCTCCCAACTCTCGGCGAGGCCGGGAATGACGGAGCCATCGGCGGCGAAACGGGTCAGGCCTTCGAAGACGTTGGCATAGACCACCTCGTCGATGGCGGCAGCCGCGCCGCCGGTCGGGTCGAGCATCGGCGGCTCAAGCTGCATGCCCACGGTGAGGGTCGTCTGCTGCGCCATCGCGGCACCGGCGGTCAGCGCCAGCACGGCCGCGCTGAGGCGAAGGGTGGTTTTCATGATCTCTCTCCCTGAGGTCTGATTTTCGCCAGTGTGCCGCAGGGAAACCGGGACGCCTACCGAAAAGTTTGCCCCCATGTCTCGGGCACCGCCACGCCGAGGGATTTCAACCCGTCGATCTGCCGCGCCACGTCCTCGGCAAAGCGCGCGGCGAGGCCTTCGGGCAGGGGCCGCGGCGGCGAGGGGTTCACGACCCGCGAGGTGATTCTGTCCGGCAGATCGACCGCTGGAAGCTCCAGAAACCGCTCGATATCCGCGATGAACGCCCGCGGCTCGGCGCGGATGCGGTCGAAGACGTCGATGCGCAGGCAGTCGCGCGGCAGGGCGGCGCGCATCCGTTCGATCGCCGCGACGTAATCGTTATGGGCTAGGTAATCGACATCGTGGCGGATGTGCCGCTCCAGCTCATCGAGGCTCCACACATTCAGTTTCTCGCTCGCGCCCTGCACTTTCAGGTGAAAGCGCACGTGGCTCCAGAGCCGGTCCAGCGGATCGCGGAGCGTGTAGAGCACCCGCAGCTTGCGGGTCCGGGCGTGGAGCGCGGCCCATCCCTCCTCGGGCACCAGCGCGTTCATGTTGGAGAAATCCGCGATCCACCGCGCCGCCCCCCGGTCGCGGTAGAGGTTCTTGAACCACGTGTCGTCGACAGCCCCGTCGAGCCAGCGCGCGGTCCAAGCCACGCGTTTTTGCAGCACCGGCAGGGCCGAGGCCTCGGGATCGAAGCGCAGGTATCCCTGCGCCCGCCGCATCCGCGCCGCGTCGGAGAGGATGCTGGCGTTCACGTGGCGCGCGTAGAGGTAATGCACCTCCTTCTCGCGACAGAAGTGGATATCGGGGTGACGGTTGAGCGCGTCATACATCCACGTCGTCCCGGCCTTCATCGCGCCGACGCCGAGCAGCAGATGATCGAAGGTAGCGGTCTCGGTCATGGCGGGGCGCTCCGGAAAAGGGCAGGGCGCCGGTGAACGGCACGGGACGGAGGCTAGGGGGAATTCGTTTAAAATTCGTTGCGAGGGTGAGAGGGGATTCGCACCGCTTGCGGCCACCCGCCCGTGCCCTCGCACGGGCAGCCCCCGTCCGCCCCCCCGGGCGGGGGCTTCTCCCCCACCCGGCGGCCGGGCGCTGCCCTAGGTTGGGCGCGTGCCCGGTAGCCAGTTCACCAGTCCCGTCCGATCCCAGGCGAGTGGGCTCCTCCCACCCGGCGGCCGGGGGCGGTTGGGAGCGCCTAGAGCAGCAGTTCCGCCAGCGTCAGTGCCATCACCTTGGCGCTGTCCTCCATGTCCTGCACGCCCACCCATTCGTCGGGCTGATGGGCAAGGTCGAGGATGCCCGGGCCATAGGCGATACAGTTCTTCAGGGTGCCGATCCGGTCGATGTGCTTCTGGTCGTAGGTGCCGGGCGACACGACGAATTCCGCCCGCGTTTCCAGCACCTTGGCGATGGCGGCCTCGACCGTTTTGACCACCGGTGCGTCGCGGTCTGTCATCGTGGGCGAGACGCTCCACAGCTCGTTCAGCTCGTAGTGGAAATCGGGCCGCTCGGCCTTCACCTTCTCCAGCACCGAGACGATCTCGGCGCGGACCTCGCCCTCGTTCTCCTCGATCAGGTAGCGGCGGTCGATGGTGATCTTGCAGCGGTCGGGCACGCAGGCGGCGGGCAGGCCGGTGTAATCTTCCTCCTGCACCGGCTCGCCGCCGTGGATCGCGTTGATGTTCATCGTCGATTGCTTCGCGCCCTCAGGCACCACCGGCATGTCTGTGCGCTTGGTGGCCAGCAGCGGGAAGAGGCTCGCCTCCATCTCGGCCAAGACCGCGCCCATGTGGCGGACGGCGCAATCGCCGAGGAAGGGCATGGAGCCATGGGCGATGCGGCCGTGGGTCTCGATCTCGGCCCACCAGACGCCGCGATGGCCGAGGCAGATGCGATCCTTGTTGAGCGGCTCGGGAATGATCACGTGCTGCACACGCTCGGGCGCGAAGTAGCCTTGCTCGGCGAGGTAGGCCACGCCGCCGTAGCCGCCGGATTCCTCGTCCGCCGTGGCGCTGATCTCGATCGCGCCGTTGAACTCGGGATGGGTGGCGATGAAGGCTTCGGCCGCGATGACCGAGGCCGCGAGCCCGCCCTTCATGTCGCAGGCACCGCGCCCGTAGATGCGCCCGTCCTCCAGCTCGCCGCCGAAGGGGTCCTTGGTCCAGCCGTGGCCCACCTCGACAACGTCGTGGTGGCTGTTGAAGTGGACGCAGTCGCCAGCGCCGCGCTCCAGCCGGGCCACCATGTTCCAGCGCGGGTAGGTATCGCTGTCGGCCACGGCCCCCTTGGCCCGCACCAGTTCCACGGTGAAACCCTGCCTGCGCAGACGCTCACCGAGGTACTCGCAGATGTCGAGATACTGCAGCCCCGGCGGGTTCAGGGTGGGAAAGCGGATGAGATCCTGGGTCAGCGCGATGAGCGCATCGCGGCGGGACGAAACGGCGGTGAGAAGGGGCGTGTCAGACATGGGCGCAGCTTGGCCCCGGCGCGCGGGGGCTGCAAGCCCTGCCATTTGGCGCAGTTTCGCCTATATGTAGGAAAACGCGCGCGAAAGGGAGAGTGGAGCGATGTTGGGAATGGGACGCGTGGCGATCGTGATGCTTGTGGCGCTGAGTGTCGTCTACATCTGCATGTTCTACTATCTCCGCTCCGGCGCGCGAATGCGGCTGGAGGAGGACTGGGTCCACGAGGGACGCCCCGGCGACCGCGACGACTGGATCGACCAACGGCTGGAGCCGGCGGTCTCGCGCATAAGGGTCTGGCTGGTGGTCTGTGTCTATGTCATTCCGGTGGTCGGATTGATTGCCTTTGTCTGGCTGAGCAATTGAAGGAAGAACGTTGATGCGGTGGGCCCGGATATTCATTTTGGTGATCCTGTTGGGATTGCTCGGCGCGTTTGCCCATTACACCTTGCCGCAACGCGACGTGGTGCGGATCGTCGACACGCAATTGCAGCTGACCGAGATCTCGGGCGCGAGCGCGTGGTTCTACGCGCAGTCCGACAGCGGCGCGGCGGGCACCTCGGTTCAGCGTGACGTGCGGATCATCTCGGCGGTGCGGGCCGACGGCTCACCCATCGATTACCGCAACGAGGATACCGGCATCTTCGGCTGGCCGCCCTATTTCAAGATCGACAGCCAGGATTTGCAGACCGAGGCGCAGGACCTCCGCTCGACCCGCGACGCGCCGGTCTGGGTGGCGATCACCCATTACGGCTGGCGCTCTAACCTGCTGTCGAGCTACCCCAATGCGATCTCCATCACCCGCGTGGACGGGCCGGAAACCACCCTGTTTCCCTGGATGCCCCTCGTGATCCTCGCCGTTCTGGCACTGCTTCTCTTCATGATCTGGCGCATGTGGGAGCGGTTCGAGGACCGGGTCCTGGTGCCCGCTCGCGACGGCGCGGCGGTACGGTGGGCGAAGCTGAAGGACCGGATGAGCGGACGCTGAGGCGTCGCGCCCGGATTGCGTACAGCGGTGCGCGGGGCTTCTGTCGGAATGAGTTGTATTGGCCAAGATGAAGGGGGAGCGGTGTGGGTGCCGCGCGCTGGTGCGTTTGTGGCGGGCCGGGAGAGGCGCGCTCGTTTCTCGGGCGGTGGGAGCGGGTTGAGGGCGCGGGGTCGCGTTGGATTTACCAAGGTGAAGGGGGAGCGGTGGTGCTCCCCCTTTCTGTTTGGCGGATCACTCGCCGTAAGGAATCCAGACGGTCTTGGTTTCGGTTGCGGCCTCGAGCACCGGGCGCAGATCTGGTGAGGTCCAGTCGGGCATGCCCGCGCGGGCGCCGGCGGTGGTCCAGCTGCGCTTGAGGTTGCCGGCCGAGGCTTTCTCGAGCTCGGCCATGTCAGCGTGGGGGGTGAAGGCCCAGAGCGCGTCGATCTCCATGTGGCTGGCCAGCGTCGGCGCGAGATCGGCGTGGTTGCCGGTGACGATGTTGACCACGCCGCCGGGCACGTCGGAGGTATCGAGCAGCTGGTAGAAATCGGTCATCACCAGCGGCGCGGCCTGCGAGGGGGCCAGCACCACCCGGTTGCCCATGGCGAGCGCGCCGGCGAGGAGCGTCGTGGGGGCGAGGAGGGGGCTGTCGTCGGGGGCGAGCATGCCGATGATGCCGACCGGTTCCTTCATCGCCAGCGCCACGCCGCGCAGGGGAACGCCCTTGGCGGTACCGTCGTATTTGTCGGCCCAGGCGGCGGCGGTGAAGAGGGTTGAGATGGCCTGATCCACCTCGCCCGTGGCCTTGCCGGCGCTGGTGCCGAGGCTGTCGGCGATGCGGGTGGCGAATTCCTCGGCGCGGGCGGAGAGGTTCTCGGCCAGGTAATAGAGGATCTGCGCCCGAAGGTGACCGGAGCTGACGCCCCATTTCGCGGCCGCGCGCGCGGCCTCCACCGCGTTGCGGATGTCCTTGCGGTTGCCCAGTCCGGTATGGCCCAGAAGCGCGCCCTTGCGGGAGTAATGCGCCTGGCTGTAGCCGCCGTCGGGCCGGGCCTGCTTGCCGCCGATGTACATCTTGGCGGTGCGGTCGAGGTCGCCCGCCTCGGGCGTCTCGGGTGCTTTCGGCGGGGACAGGGGCTTGCAGGCAATCGGCTTGGTGTCGGACTTCAGGTAGGCCGAGAGGCCCTCCCATCCGCCTTCGCGCCCGAAGCCACTTTCGCGCACGCCGCCGAAGGGGGCGGCCGCGTCGAAGAGGTTGGTGGCATTGACCCAGACCACCCCCGCGACCAGTTTTGGCGCGATATCGAGGGCGAGGTTCACGTTCTCGGTCCAGAGCGTCGCGGCAAGCCCGTAGCGGGTGTTGTTGGCGACCTCCACGGCCTCGGCCGGGGTGCGGAAGGTGGTGGAGACGAGGACCGGCCCGAAGATCTCCTCCTGCATCAGTGGAGAGGCGGTGTGCAGGCCGGTGATCAGCGTCGGCGGGTAGAAGCAGCCCGTCTCGGGCATCGCGACCGGCGCCTTGTGGATCTCGCCGTCGGAGGCATCGACCAGCCGGGTGATGGTGTCATGCTGGACCGGGTCGACGATGGCGCCCACGTCGATGGACTTGTCCAGCGGATCGCCCACGCGCAGCTTGGCCATGCGCGCCTTCAGGCGGCGGTGGAAGTCATCGGCGATGTTCTCCTGCACCAGCAGACGGGAACCGGCGCAGCAGACCTGGCCCTGGTTGAACCAGATCGCGTCGACCAGCCCCTCGATGGCGCTGTCGATATCGGCGTCGTCGAAGACGATGTAGGGGGACTTGCCGCCCAACTCCAACGTCAGGCTCTTGCCGCTGCCGGCGGTCTGCTCGCGGATGCGGCGGCCGACGGAGGTGGAGCCGGTGAAGGCGATCTTGTCGACCTCGGCATCGACCAGGGCGGCGCCGGTCTCTCCATCGCCGGTGACGATGTTGACCACGCCCGCGGGCACGCCGGCCTCCTGGCAGATCTCGGCGAAGACCATCGCGGAGAGCGAGGTATATTCCGCCGGTTTCAGCACCACGGTGTTGCCCGCCGCCAGCGCGGGGGCGATTTTCCAAGCGAGCATCAGCAGGGGGAAATTCCACGGGATGATCTGGCCGCAGACGCCAAGCGCGCTGTGGCCGGGCATCTCGACCGGCAGCAGCTGTGCGAGGCCCGCGTGGTAATAGAAATGCCGGATCGCCAGCGGGATGTCGATATCGCGGCTCTCGCGGATCGGCTTGCCGTTGTCGAGGCTCTCCATCGTGGCCAACAGGCGCGAGTGTTTCTGCATCAGGCGGGCAATGGCATAGAGCACGCGGGCGCGCTTGTGGGCATCGCGGCCCCAGGCGGGCTGCGCCTTGCGGGCAGCCTTCACGGCACTGGCAACCTCCTCGGCGGTGCCTTTGGTGACCCCGGCCAGCTTCTCGCCGGTGGCGGGGTTGGAGGAGGCGAAATCATCGCGCAGCGGACCCCATTTGCCGTTGATGAAATGGCCGGCGATGCCGCCCCGCTCCTGCAGCCAGGCACGCGCCTCGGCGGCGCTTTCGGGGGCGAGGCCGTAATCCATGGTCTCGAAAATCGTGGCGGTGGTCATGGGTTATCCCCCGATGAAGATGTAGGCGGCGATGGAGGCCGCGCTGGCGGCGCAGGCGGCAAGGGTCACGGAGCGGGCGCGGTCCGAGGCCTCGGCCACGGGGCGGAGGTCGGCGGGCATGTCGGTGCGCGCAGCCTTGTTGCGATAGGTGCGGTGGAACAGTCGCGCCTGCTCGGGGCTGAGCTTGCCGGCTTCCTCGCGCAAGGGGCGGCTGACGCGCAGCACCAGCCAGAGGCAGAAGCCCACGACGATCACCAGCAGCACGAGGTTGAGGTCGATCGGCATCGCCTACCCGATCCCGTGGCGGTACCCGGCCGAATAGGCCCCGGTCACGTGGTGTTCCAACTGGCGTTCAATGTCGCCCAACAGCGACGAGGCGCCGAAGCGGAACAGGTCGGGCTGCAACCAACGATCGCCCAATTCCTCTTTCATCAGCGACAGGTAGACCAGCGAATCCTTGGCCTTGCTGATCCCGCCCGCGGGCTTGTAGCCGACCTCGAAGCCGCTGCGCGCCTCGTAGTCGCGGATTGCGCGCACCATGGTGAGCGAGACGGGAAGCGTGGCGTTGACGCTCTCCTTGCCGGTGGAGGTCTTGATGAAATCGGCGCCGGCCATCATGCACACGAGGCTGGCGCGGGCGACGTTGCGCAGGGTGCCGAGCTCACCCGTCGCCAGGATCGCCTTCACATGGGCCTCGCCACAGGCGGCGCGGAATTCGCGCATCTCGTCGTAGAGCGCCTGCCAGTTGCCGGTCAGCACGTGGCGGCGCGAGATCACGATGTCGATCTCCTCGGCGCCCGCCTTCACGCTCTCCTCGATCTCCGCGACCCGCAGGTGGAACGGCGAAAGACCCGCCGGAAACCCGGTGGAGACGGCAGCCACGGGAATGCCGCTGCCCGCCAATGCCTCGACCGCGACCTCGATCATGTCGTGATAAACGCAAACCGCGCCGGTGGTGATCGCCGGCAGGCCGAGCGCTTCCAGCAGATCGGCACGCACCGGCTGCCGCGCCTTGGCACAGAGCCGCCGCACGCGGCCCGGGGTGTCGTCGCCCGCAAGCGTCGTCAGATCGATCAGCGTCACCGCCTTGGCCAGCCACGCGGCCTGATGCGCCTTCTTGACCGAGCGCCGCCCCGGCAGGCTTGCCGCGCGCCGTTCGATGGCCGAGGTATTGGCCTGCACGCGGGCCACCCAATCCATGTCGAGCTCCATGCCCGCATTGCGCGGCAGATGGACCTGCGGAAGCTGGTCGGCGCGGGTCGTGGCCGTGTCGGTCGTGGTGGTCTGGGTCATGGGCATATCGGATTCCGAGTGTTTCCCGACCGTCCCACGGGCCGCACAAAAACGCAAGGTTGACCAATCGGTCAAATTTGCGCCGGGCGCAACGTCACAAGCGCCGCCGTGCCCTCATGGCGGTCGCCTGGCGGCAACGCACCGCCCTCCCTGCTTCATCTTTTCACAAATACGGAAATCCCCGGTTTCAACCGCGCGGGGCGTGACAGGGGGGCGCGGGCGCGGTAACAGGCGCCAAACCCGGAGGTGCCCCATGACTTTTGACCGTTCCATCAAGATCGCCCCCTCGATCCTCGCTGCCGATTTCGCCAATTTCGGGGCCGAGGTGCAGGCCGTCGAGGCGCAGGGCGCGGACTGGATCCACATCGACGTGATGGACGGCCACTTCGTGCCGAACCTGACCTTCGGCCCGCCGATGGTGAAAGCGCTGCGCCGCCATGTCAGCACGGTGATGGACGTGCACCTGATGATCTCGCCGGTCGATGCCTATATCGACGCCTACGCGGATGCCGGGGCCGATGTCCTCACCGCCCACGTGGAGGCGGGCCCCCATATCCACCGCACCCTGCAGGCGATCCGCGGCGCGGGGATGAAGGCGGGCGTGGCGCTGAACCCCGGCACCCCGGCCAGCGCCGTGGCCCATGTGCTCGACCTCTGCGATCTGGTCTGCGTGATGACCGTGAACCCCGGCTTCGGCGGCCAGAGCTTCATCGACATGTCCGACAAGATCGCCGAGCTGCGCCGGATGATCGGCGACCGCGAGGTGCATATCGAGATCGATGGCGGCGTTGATACCAAAACCGCCGGAACGGTGGTGCAGGCCGGGGCCGACGTGCTGGTGGCGGGCTCTGCCGTCTTCCGCGGCGGCTCGGTCGAGGACCCGGCCCCCTACGGCGAGAACATCCGCAACATCCGCGCGGCGGCCGAGGGCTGAGCCGCGGCGCGACCCACAGGCTTCAGCGCGCGGCCTTCGCCTCCTGCTGCGCGTCGAACTTGTCCCAGAGGTGCATCCACCCCTTCTGCCGCGCGTCCGCCAGCCAGAGCTTGCGGCGCGCATCCGGGGTTTCCAGCGCGCGATAGAGGCCGCCGGAATACTTCGGCCAATCCAGCGCCAGCCCCTGTTTCACCAACTCCGCCGAGAGATCACGCCCGTCGCTGAGCGAACAAATCGCGACGGTGCGTCCGTGATCGTCGATCGAGGTGACCTCGGCGGTCACGATCTGGTTCTTGCACAACTCGAACATCGCCCATTTGGCGCGTTTGCCGAAGGGATGGTTCATCTCCGGCGCGTCGATGCCAAAGAGGGTATCGCCATCGACCACATACGCACGGCCCGAGAGGATCTGGCCGCTCGGCGCGGGGTGCGCGGTGCGCTCGGAGAAGGGGGCGGGAGGCGGAGGTGAGGGCGCGGCCTCGCCGATTGATGCGGGCGGGGCTGGCGCAGGCGGGGCTGGTGCGGGCGGCGGGGGGGTCTGGTCGAGCCGGATCTCCGGCGGCGGGCGGCTGGCACGGCGAAAGACTGTCACCGCCAGATAGACGATGACCCCAAGGCCGAACAGCACCACCAGCGCTTCCATACTCGCTCCGATCTTCTTTACCCAAGCTTATCAACGCTTAAGGGTAACCCAAGGTCAAGAGTGGCGGGCCCGCCGGGAGGGCGGATCGGTGGCTGAGCCGGGTTGTCACGCCCGGCTGCCGAGGGGGGTTTCCCCTCCACGCATGCTCTGCTTGGCCGCCCATCCTGCACCCTTTGGGGGTGGTCTGGGGGAGGGGCGCATACCGTCCGTGAGTGATGCATCGCGGAAGGTTGTCCTCTGGCCGCGTTAAAAAAGCGTGAACGTGATGCGAGAATTCGGACGGCCGCGTCAGGCGAGCGCGTCAAGGATCGCGTCGAACCGCGGGTCCCTCTCGCGCAGGGAAGACCAGACCAGCACGATGGCGGCGCGGGCCTCGGGGTCGGTGATCGGCACGGTGACCAGCGGCTTGCCATCGTAGCTGAGCTGCGTCGGCGGCTGCGCGTAGCTGATGCCGATCCCGGCGCCGTGGGCGGCGAGGGAGCGCATGGTCTCGACCGAGGCAACGCGCTGGCGCACCTCGGGCGCAAGCTGCGTGCGGGCGAAGAGATCGCGCATGAACCCGTCCGAGACCTCCTCGCTGAACAGGATCACCGGATGCGCCGCGACGTCGTGCAGAGACAGCGCGCTGCGGGTCGCCAGCGGGTGATCGGGGGCGAGAAAAGCAACGGGTGAGACCTCGCGGATCCTGCGGCGCAGAAAGCCCTCACCGAAGCCCACATCATAGCAGATCGCGGCATCCATGCGGCCTTCGGACAGGTCGGCGGAGATGCTGGCAAACCGGCCCTCGCGGCTCTGAAACCGGGTCTCCGGGAAACGCTCGGCAAGACTGGCGAGGGAGGGCGCGAGATACCAGGCCGCGAGGTCCTCGAAACAGCCGAGCGTGAAGGTCGCCTGCGCCTCGGTTCGGTGGTTTTCGATCCGCGCGGCATGGGCCAGCAGGCTGCGCGCCTCGTCGATGATGCGGTGGCCGAAGGGCGTGACCGCCAGCGCAGCGCCCTTGCCCCGTTGGAAAATCGCCGCGCCAAGTCGTGCTTCCACGCGGGTCAGCGCGGTCGAGAGCGAGGGCTGCGAGACGTTCAGAACAGCCGCCGCATGGGTCAGGCTGCCGGCATCGGCGACGCCCACGATATATTCATATTGGCGCAGGGTTAGGTATAGCATGAGGCTAATAATACTATTCTCATGTATTATTGGAAGTTAATCCTCGCCGCTTCTAATCTCCGGCTAAACAGGAGGATCACCACGATGCACGCACTCGTCACCCAGGACCATATCGATACCTTTCAGCGCGACGGCGTCGTGTTGGTGAAGGGTCTTTTCGCCGATCACATCGACACCATTCGCGCAGGGATCGAGCGCAACATGGAGGAGCCCGGCCCCTACGCCGCCGAGAACCTGAAAGCGGGCGAGGGTGGGCGTTTCTTCGACGATTACTGCAACTGGACGCGCATCGCCGAGTTCGAGGAGGTGATCCGCAACTCCCCCGCCGCCGAGGTCGCCGCGGACCTGATGGGCTCGGACCGGGTGCAGGTGTTCCATGACCACGTGCTGGTGAAGGAGCCGGGCACCTCCAAGCCCACGCCCTGGCACCAGGATGGGCCCTATTACTTCGTCGATGGCATCCAGAACGTCAGCTTCTGGTCGCCGATGGATACGGTCACCAGCGCCAGCCTGCGCTGCGTTGCGGGCAGCCACGCCTGGGAGAAGCAGGTGCTGCCGACGCGTTGGCTGGCGGAGACGAGCTTCTATCCCAACGAGGACGAATACATGCCGGTGCCCGACCCGGACGCGGAAGGCATGTACATCCGCGAGTGGGAGATGGAGCCAGGCGATGCGGTGGCCTTCAACTACGGCACGTTGCATGGCGCGCGGGGCAACACGACGCAGACCCGGCGGCGGGCGTTCTCGCTGCGGCTACTGGGCGACGATGCGCGCTACGTCGAGCGTCCCGGCCCGACCTCGCCGCCGTTTCCCGGCCACGACATGGTGCCGGGGCAGGTGCTGCGCGAGGACTGGTTCCCGGTGATCTACCAACGCTGAGGAGGCGGTGCGCGGTCGCGGCCTGAAGGGCGGCCGTGACCGACGTGGAACCGGGCGTCCGGCGGATCGCGCCGCCGGTTACTCGGCCATCTGCCGGTCGACCATCTGCTCCTCGTTGATCATCGCCTGCAACTGACGGCGGAAGCGGAGCTGGCCACCGTCGATGGGCAGGTCGATATGAGGCGAGGTCTTCTCCTCCATGCCCTTCTGCACCTCGTTGAGCACCGCGCGGTCTTCCTCGAAGGCGTGCTGCACGTCCTCGGTCATCATCTGGGAGAGCGCCGCGTCATCGGGGCGGATGTTGCGGAGCTGGAACCAGTAGTAGCGGGTCTCCCGTTCCGTCGTGGGGGTCATGAAGTTGTAGCTGTCCATGATGAAGGTCTTCTCGTGCAGGGGGCCGTCCGGCCCGCCGGTGCCCGCGGGGGTGAAGACCGCGCGGATAAGCGCGTGGGAGGGGTAGCGGACCTCGTAGTGTTGCAGGCGGTCGCAGTTGCCCTCGAACTCCACCACCTTCTTGTAGAAGGGCGCGGGTTCGTGATCCATCATCCAGCGGTGCACGATGACGCCGTCATCGGTCTTGGTGATCCGCAGCGGCGTGTCGCGGGTGGCGGCGGCGGCGAAGCTGGACTGGTGGACCCAGGCCACGTGGGTGGGGTCCAGCAGGTTGTCGCACATCAGCAAGTAGTTGCAGTTCAGCTCCATCGCCGCGCCGCGGTTGATGCCCCAGTCGGGGTTGTCGTAATTCTCGATCTCGAAGATGTCGGCGGGATCGGCCAGCGCCGGGTTGCCCATCCAGATCCAGACCAGCCCGTATTTCTCGTGCACCGGGTAGGCGTGGACGTTTGCGTTGGAGGGAATGCGCCCGGTGCCCGGCGCCCAGACGCATTTGCCCGCGCAGTCGAAGGTCAGACCGTGGTAGCCGCATTCCACCGTGTCGCCCTTGATCCGCCCCTTGGAGAGCGGCAGCTTGCGGTGGGGGCAGGCATCCTCCAGTGCGACCAGCTCGCCCTTCTCGGTGCGGAAGATGCAGACCTTCTCGCCCAACACGAGGATCTGCTGCAGCTCGCGCGTGACCTCGTGATCCCATGCGGCGACATACCAGGCGTTCTTCAGGAACATGCGGTTTCCTTTGTTGTCGGTGTGTTGAGCGGTATCAGCCGTTGAAGGCCCGTTCCAGTTCGGCCTCGTCCAGCTTGACCATGGAGAACATCGCCTGTGTCACGCGGCCCAGTTTCTCCGCGTCGTCTGAGCGCATCATCTCTTCCAGCCGCGCGGGCACGATCTGCCAGCGGAAGCCGAAGCGGTCCTTCAGCCAGCCGCACATGATCTCGGACCCGCCGCCCTGCAAAAGCGCTTCCCAGAGCCGGTCCACCTCGGCCTGATCGTCACAGGTGACAGAGAGCGAGACGGCCTCGGAGAACGGCTGGTCCGGCCCGCCGTTGAGCGCCTGATAGGGTTGGCCGTTCAATTCGAACTCGACAAGGATCACGTCACCGGCGCGGCCCGCCGGCCAGTCGGCCCCGGCGCGGTTGCGCGAGGTGATGCGGGACCGGGGGAAGACGCTGACGTAGAATTCAGCGGCTTCCTCGGCAGTGCCATCGAACCAGAGGCAGGGTTTGATCTTCTGCATGACCTGTCCTTTCGAGACCGATGCCTAAAGAATACCCGGCAAGTTCAGCCCCTTTTCCCGGGCGCAGTCCAGCGCGATCTCATAGCCCGCATCGGCGTGGCGCATGACGCCGGTGGCCGGGTCGTTCCACAGCACGTTGCGCAGGCGGCGGTCGGCGTCCTCGGTCCCGTCACAGCAGATCACCATGCCGGAGTGCTGCGAGAAGCCCATGCCGACGCCGCCGCCGTGGTGCAGCGAGACCCAGGTGGCCCCGCCCGCGACGTTGAGCATGGCGTTGAGGAGCGGCCAGTCGGACACGGCGTCCGAGCCGTCGCGCATCGCCTCGGTCTCGCGGTTGGGCGAGGCGACGGAGCCGCTGTCGAGGTGGTCGCGGCCGATGACCACGGGGGCGGAAAGCTCGCCGTTGCGCACCATCTCGTTGAAGGCGAGGCCGAGCTTGTCGCGCAGGCCGAGGCCCACCCAACAGATCCGCGCGGGCAGGCCCTGGAACGAGATGCGCTCGCGCGCCATGTCGAGCCAGTTGTGCAGGTGCGGGTCGTCGATCAGCTCCTTCACCTTGGCGTCGGTCTTGTAGATATCCTCCGGATCGCCCGAGAGCGCACACCAGCGGAAGGGGCCGACACCACGGCAGAACAGCGGGCGGATGTAGGCGGGCACGAAACCGGGGAAGGCGAAGGCGTTCTCCAGCCCCTCTTCCTGCGCCACTTGCCGGATGTTGTTGCCGTAGTCGAGCGTCGGGATGCCGGCGTTCCAGAAGTCCACCATGGCCGCGACCTGCACCTTCATGGAGGCGCGGGCGGCCTTCTCGACGGCCTTGGGATCGCTCTCCTGTTTCTCGCGCCACTCGGCGACGGACCAGCCCTGGGGCAGGTAGCCGTGGACGGGGTCGTGGGCCGAGGTCTGGTCGGTGACCATGTCGGGTTTCACGCCGCGGCGGACGAGTTCAGGGAAGACATCGGCGGCGTTGCCGATCAGCGCCACGGATTTCGCCTCGCCGGCCTTGGTCCAGCGTTCGATCATCTCCAGCGCTTCGTCGAGGCTGTGGGTCTTCTCGTCCACGTAGCGGGTGCGCAGGCGGAAGTCGGCGCGGGTCTCGTCGCATTCCACGGCAAGGCAGCAAGCGCCCGCCATGACCGCGGCCAGGGGCTGTGCGCCGCCCATGCCGCCAAGGCCACCGGTCAAAATCCAGCGGCCCTTGAGGTTGCCCTCGTAATGCTGGCGACCGGCCTCCATGAAGGTCTCGTAGGTGCCCTGCACGATGCCTTGGGTGCCGATGTAGATCCACGAGCCGGCCGTCATCTGGCCGTACATGGCGAGGCCCTTCTTATCGAGCTCGTTGAAATGGTCCCAATTGGCCCAGTGGGGCACGAGGTTGGAGTTGGCGATCAGTACGCGGGGCGCGTCCTTGTGGGTGTTGAAGACCCCCACAGGCTTGCCCGATTGCACCAGCAGGGTCTGGGTCTCGTCCAGATCCTTGAGCGCGGCCACGATGGCGTCGAAATCCTCCCATGTGCGGGCGGCGCGGCCGATGCCGCCGTAGACCACCAGCTCGTGCGGGTTCTCGGCCACGTCGGGGTGCAGGTTGTTCATCAGCATCCGCATCGGCGCCTCGGTCAGCCAGCTCTTGGCGGTGATCTCGGTCCCGGTGGGCGGGTAGACGTCGCGGAGGTTGTGGCGGGGGTTGGTCATCGGGAGACTCCCAGGTTCGGGGCCAGGTCGGCCAGGGCGGAGAGGATGTTGGCGAGATAGGGGCGCAAGGCGCGGGCCTTGGCGTCGTCATAGGTCCAGGGCGGCCCTTCGGCGGCGAGGTAGGTGGATTGCGCCAGTTCCATCTGGATGGCGTGCAGGCCCTCGGCGGGCCGCCCGTAGTGGCGCGTGGTCCAGCCGCCCTTGAAACGCCCGTTCAGCACCGAGGTATAGGGCGCGGCTTCGCAGAGGTCCCGTGTCGCGGCCTCGATGTTCTGGTCGCAGGTCTGGCCGAGATTGGTGCCAATGTTGAGGTCGGGCAGGGTGCCGTCGAAGAGGAAGGGAATGTCGGAACGGATCGAGTGGCAATCGTAGAGGATCGCGACCCCGTGGCGGGCGCGGACGCGGTTCAGCTCTGCCGCCAGCGCCGCGTGATAGGGGGCGTGGAAGGCGGCGAGGCGGGCGGCCACGTCCTCGTCGGAAGGTGGCGCGTCCCATATGTCCTGCCCGTCGAAATCGGTCAGCGGCACCAGCGTCGTGGTGTTCTGGCCGGGGTAGAGGCTTTCGCCCGCCGGATCGCGGTTGGCGTCGATCACGTAGCGGTGGAAATTGGCGCGCACGGTGGTCGCGCCGGGCAGGAGGTCGGCATAGAGCCGGTCGATGTGCCAGTCGGTATCGGCCAGCTTGCGCCCGTTGTCGTTGAGCCGCGCGGCGATCTCGTCCGGCACATGGGTGCCCGTATGGGGCAGCCCGAGGACGAGGGGGCCGTCGCCGCGGGTGATGCTGACGGGGGTCATGGGGCCTCCCCCTTCACGAAGGCGGGCAGTTCGACCGAGGCGGCCAGCGCGCCGTCGCGCACAAGCGCGCTCGCGGCGTCGAGGGAGGGGGCCATGTAGCGGTCCTCGGCCAGGGTCGGCACCTCGGCGCGGAGCGTGGCGATGGCGGATTTCAGCGGTGCGCTGGTCTCCAACGGGGCGCGGAATTCGATGCCCTGCGCGCCGCACATGGCCTCAACCCCGAGGATCACGTTGAGGTTGCGGTTCATCCGTTCCAGCCGCCGCGCGGCATGGGCGGCCATGCTCACGTGGTCCTCCTGATTGGCGGAGGTGGGCGTGCTGTCGGTCGTGCAGGGATTGGCGAGGTGCTTGTTCTCGCTCATCAGCGCGGCGGTCGTGACCTCGGCGATCATCAGGCCGGAGTTGAGGCCGGGATCGGGCGTCAGGAAGGGCGGCAGGTCGCAGGAGAGCGTCGGGTCCACCATCAGCGCCACCCGGCGCTGGGCGATGGCGCCGATCTCGGAGATGGCGACGGCGATCTGGTCGGCGGCAAAGCCCACCGGCTCGGCATGGAAGTTACCGCCCGAAACGATAAGCCCCTCCTCCACCAGCACCAGCGGGTTGTCGGTGACGGCATTGGCCTCCACCTCCAGCGTGCGGCCGGCGAAATGCAGCAGGTCCATCGCCGCGCCCGTCACCTGCGGCTGGCAGCGGATGCAATAGGGGTCCTGCACGCGGGTGTCGCCCTCGCGGTGGCTCTCACGGATGACGGAGCCTTCCATCAGCGCCCGCTGCGCGCGGGCCACGGCGATCTGGCCGGCATGCCCGCGCAGGGTATGGATGGCATCCTGTAGCGGCGCGGTGGAGCCCATGATCGCGTCGGTCGAGAGCGCGCAGGTCAGCACCGAAGTCGCCGCGTTGCGCCACGCGCCCCATAGGCCCACCAGCGCGCAGGCGGTGGAGAACTGGGTGCCGTTGATCAGCGCCAGCCCCTCCTTGGGCCCGAGCACGATGGGGGTGAGGCCGGCCTTTTCCAGGGCTTCCCCGGCGGGCATCCGATTGCCCTCGAACAGGGCCTCGCCCTCGCCGATCATCGCGGCGGCCATATGCGCCAGCGGCGCGAGATCGCCCGAGGCTCCGACGGAGCCCTGCGAGGGGATCACCGGGGTCACGTCTCGGGCCAGCATCTCCTCGATGATGCGCACGGTGGACATCGCCACGCCCGAAGCACCGCGCCCGAGCGAGAGCAGCTTCAGCGCCATCATCAGCCGGGTCGTGGCGACGTCCAGCGGCTCGCCCACGCCGCAGCAGTGCGAGAGGATCAGGTTGCGCTGCAGCGTCGCGACATCCTCGGGCGCAATCTTCACCGAGGCCAGTTTGCCGAAACCGGTGTTGACCCCGTAGACGGCCTCCGCGCCGTCGGCGGCCTTCTCGACCAGCGCGCGGGCGGCCTCGATGCCGCTGTGGGAGTCGGGGGTCAGCGCGGCGGGGCGGCCGTTGGCCCAGATGTCATGCAACTGCGCCAGTGTGGCCGCGCCGGGGGTAAGCGTGAGGGTCATGATGCGCCTTTGAAGATGCGGGAATGGAGCGGGTTGAAGCCGATGCGGTAGGCCAGTTCCGAGGGGTGATCCGCGTCCCAGACCGCGAGGTCGGCACGCAGGCCCGGGGCGATGCGGCCACGGTCGCCGTGGCCGAGCGCGCGGGCGGCATGGGCGGTCATGCCCAGAAGCGCCTCCAGCGGGGTCATGCGGAACAGGGTGCAGGCCATGTTCATGGTCAGCAGCGGCGAGGTGAGCGGCGAGGAGCCGGGGTTGCAATCGGTCGCCAGCGCCATCGGCACGCCATGGTCGCGGAAGGCCTGGATCGGCGGGGCCTGCGTTTCGCGCAGGGTGTAGAAGGCGCCGGGCAGGACGGTGGCCACGGTGCCCGAGGCGGCCAGCGCGCGGGCGTCCGCCTCGGTGGCGTATTCCACGTGGTCAGCCGATAGCGCGCCGTAGCGTGCCGCCAGTTGCGTGCCGCCGATGTTGGAGAGCTGCTCGGCGTGGAGCTTCACCGGCAGGCCGAGTTCGCGCGCCACGTCGAAGACCCGCGCGATCTGGGCCGTGTCGAAGGCGATGCCCTCGCAGAAGCCGTCGACCGCATCGACCAGCCCCTCGGCATGGGCGGCGCGCAGGGCGGGGATGCAGACCTCGTCGATGTAGGCGTCGGGACGATCCTTGTATTCGGGCGGCGTGGCGTGGGCGCCGAGGAAGCTGGTGACGACCTCCACCGGCCGCGCCTCGGCGATGCGGCGGGCGGCGCGGAGCATCTTCAGCTCGGCTTCGACGCTCAGCCCATAGCCGGATTTCACCTCGATCAGCGTGACGCCCTCGGCGATCAGCGCATCGACGCGGGTGAGCGCATCGGCCAGCAGCGCCTCTTCCGAGGCGGCGCGGGTCGCCGTGACGGTGGAGACGATGCCGCCCCCCGCCCGCGCGACTTCTTCGTAGGAGGCGCCGTTGAGGCGCAGCTCGAACTCGGCGGCGCGGTTGCCGCCGTAGACGACATGGGTGTGGCAATCGATGAGTCCCGGCGTCAGCAGACGCCCGCCGAGATCGCGGGAGGGGACGTCGCGGTGTTCTGCCGGGAGGTCGGCCATGGCGCCGACCCAGGCGATGCGGTCCCCGTCCAGCGCCACGGCGCCATTCGAGATCAGCCCGTAATCGGCATCACGCGCGAGGGTCACAACATGGGCGTTTGTCAAAAGCATCGGCGCGACTCACTTGCAAATAGGCGTGCTTAATGTTTTTATGTGCAGACATAATAATCTGTCAAGCGGAGCGTGCCATGCAGATGATCTGGGCTGAAACGGCGTTGTTGCCCTCGGGATGGGCGCGCGATGTGCGCGTGGCGGTGGACGGCGCGGGCCGGATCGCGGCGGTGTCGGAAGGTGTCGAAGCGCCGGCGGACGCCGTGCGCGTCCCGATGCTGCTGCCCGCCCCGGTCAACGTCCACAGCCACGCCTTCCAGCGCGCTATGGCCGGGTTGACCGAGCGGCGCGGGCCGGACCCGCGCGACAGCTTCTGGACATGGCGGCAGCTGATGTTCCGCTTCCTCGACCGGCTGACGCCCGAGCATATCGAGGCGATCACCGCCTTCGTGCAGATGGAGATGCTTGAGGCCGGATATGCCTGCAACGCCGAGTTCCACTACCTGCATCACCAGCCGGGCGGGGTGCCCTACGACAACCTCGCGGAGCTGTCCGAGCGCGTCGTCGCGGCCTCGGATCAGAGCGGGATCGGCCTGTGCCTTCTGCCGGTGCTCTACCAATACGGCGGCTGCGACGGGCGCGACCTGGGGCCGGGGCAGATCCGCTTCGGCAACGATTTCGAGCGCTACTTGCGGCTGCGCGAGGAGGCGGGCGCGGCGCTGAAAGCCTCGGACGCCACGCTGGGCGCCGCGCCGCACTCGCTGCGGGCGGTGGGGCAGGACGACCTCAAGCGCTTCGCCGCGCAATTCGCGGAAGGGCCGATCCACATGCACCTCGCCGAGCAGCGCGCCGAGGTGACGGAGGTGGCGGACGCATGGGGCGCGCGTCCGGTGGAATGGGCGCTGGAGAACATGGCGCTCGATGCGCGCTGGTGCCTGATCCATTGCACCCAGATGCAGCCGCAGGAGACCGAGGCGCTGGCGCGCAGCGCGGCCGTCGCGGGGCTCTGCCCGATTACCGAGAGCAGCCTCGGCGACGGCATCTTCGATGGCATCCGCTGGGCGGAGGCGGGCGGCGCGATGGCGGTGGGCTCGGACAGCAACATCCGCATCGCCCTGTCCGAGGAGCTGCGCACGTTGGATTACTCGCAGCGCCTGCGCGACGGCTCCCGCGCGGCTTTTGCCAGCGCGGAGAAATCCACCGGGCGGCGGCTCTATGATGCCATTCTCGCCGGTGGCGCGCAGGCGGCGCAGCGCGACAGCGGTGCGCTGGAGACCGGGCAATGGGCCGACATGCTGGCGCTCGACACCGGGTCGAAGCACCTCTGGGGCCGCGAGGGCGATACCGCGCTCGACGCCTGGATCTTTGCCGGGGACGACCGTCTGGTGCGCGAGGTTTGGTCTGCCGGGCGGCACATGGTAACAGGCGGGCAACACCGGCGCCGCGCGGAAATCGTGGCCGCCTACAAGCAGACCATCGACGCCCTGAAAGACGCCCTATGAGCACGCCCTCGTTCCGAAACTGGCAAAGCGTGCAGGACGAGGCGCTGCGCCGCATCCATGCGCGCGAATGGGCGCCGGGAGAGTTGATCCCGAACGAGGCCGATCTGGCCGAGGAGTTCGGCTGCGCCCGCTCCACCGTGAACCGCGCGCTGCGGTCGCTGGCCGAGAGCGGCATCCTCGACCGTCGCCGCAAGGCCGGCACGCGGGTCGCGGCGCAACCGGCGGCGCGGGCGACCCTGACGATCCCGGTCATGCGCCACGAGATCGAGGAGCGCGGCGAGACCTATGGCTACCAGCTGGCCTATCGCGCCACGCAGGTGCCGCCGATCACGACGAGCGCCGCGATGGCCACGGGCTCCCGCGTGCCCTTGCTCCACGTGCGCGCGCTGCATCTGGCCAGCGGTACGCCCTATGCGCTGGAAGACCGCTGGATCAACACCGAGGTTGTCCCCGCCGCGCTGGAGGAGGATTTCGAGGCGATCAGCGCCAACGAATGGCTGCTGCACCACGCGCCCTATACCCACGGCGAGATCGCCTTTTCGGCCGTCAGCGCCAGCGATGACATGGCCGAGGCCTTGCTGTGCCCGGAAGGCGCGGCACTGTTCACCATCGACCGGGTGACATGGGACGGCGCGGCCTCGGTCACCAAGGTGCGGCTGCTCTTCGCGCCGGGCTACCAGATGCGGACCGGGCTGTAGCTCCGGGCCCGACCTTGCCTGTGGCGCTGAGGCCGCTAGGGTGCGCGCGACACGCAGGACCCGAGGCGCAGGATGCCGCGCCGGTCCGGGTGCCACTTGGCGCAAAGGGGTAGCGACGGTGAAGAAATCACTCGAATTCAAGGGGCGGAAGCCCATGGTGGGCGCGGAGGGATCGGCATGAAAGTTCTGATCCTTCCCTCCAAGGAAGCCGCGATCCTGCGGGCGGCGGATATCGTCGCCGCACAGGTCCGGGCGCGGAGCGATTGCACGCTCGGGCTGGCGACGGGCGGCACGATGCTGCCGCTCTACGCGGAACTGGCCAAGCGGCATCAGGCGGGGGAGTTCTCGATGACGGGGGTGACGTCGTTCAACCTCGACGAATACGTGGGCCTCGCCGCCGATCACCCCGGCTCGTACCACCGCTACATGGCCGAGGCGCTGTTCGACCTGACGGACATGCCGATCATGCGCGCACATCTGCCGCGCGGTGACGCGATCGACCCGAAAGCCGAGGCGATGGATTACGAGGCGCGGATCGCCAAGGCCGGCGGCATCGACCTGCAGCTTCTGGGGATCGGGCAGAACGGCCACATCGGTTTCAACGAGCCGACCTCGAGCCTCGGGTCGCGGACCCGGATCAAGACGCTGACCGACAGCACGCTGGAGGCCAACCGGCGGTATTTCGATACCGATGAAGAGGTGCCGAAATATGCGATCACCATGGGGATCGCGACGATTCTGGAGGCGCGAGCCTGTCTGTTGCTGGCGCTGGGCGAGTCCAAGGCAGAGGCCGCGGCGGCGATGATCGAAGGGCCGGTCAGCGCCATGTGCCCGGCCTCGGCGCTCCAGATGCACGCGCAGACGACGGTTATCCTTGATGAGGCTGCCGCGAGCCGGTTGAAGTTGACGGATTACTACCATCACGTTCATCCGGGAGGACGAGAGAGTGACTACTCCTGACCGCATTTTCGCGCGCAGGCTTTATGCGGGCGGCGGGGCTGCGCCGCTGGAGAACCGCATCGTGGAGATGCGCGACGGCGTGGTGCAGAGCGTGACGGGTGCGGAGGCGCCGTCCGGTCTGCCCGCCTATGATCTGGTCGCGCCCGGTTTCATCGACCTGCAGATCAACGGCGCGGCGGATGTGCAGTTCAACTTCGAGCCGACGGCGCAGGCCGCCGCGACCATCGCCGCCGGTGCGCGCGAGGGCGGCACGGCCCATGTCCTACCGACCTTCATCACCGCCGAGGGGCAGAGCTACCGCGCCGCGATCAGCGCGGTGCGCGAGGCGATGGCCGAGCGCCTGCCCGGCGTTCTCGGCGTGCATCTGGAAGGCCCGTTCCTGTCGCCCGAGCGGCCCGGCATCCACCCCGCCGAGGCGATCCGGGTGATGGCAGAGGACGACATCGCCGCGGTCGAGGCGGCTGCGGCGGACATGCCCGTGCTCCTGACCCTCGCGCCCGAGTGCCACGACCCCGGCGTGATCTCGCGGCTGGCGCAGGCGGGCGTTCATGTTTTCGCCGGCCACTCGGCGGCCAGTGCCGACCAGATCGCGGCGGCCGAGGCCGCGGGGCTGCGCGGCGCCACGCATCTGTTCAACGCGATGAGCCAGCTTTCCGGGCGCGAGCCGGGGGTGGTGGGGGCGGTGATGTTCTCGGACAAGCTCTATGCCGGGATCATCGTCGACGGCCACCACGTCGATTGGCGCAACGTCGCGCTGGCGGCGCGCGAGATGGAGGGGCGGCTGTGCCTCGTGACCGACGCGATGCTGACACTGGCCGGGCAATCGCAGGGGTTCGATCTGCTCGGCAAGGCGATCACCCTCGACGGGGACCGGCTGACCGACAAGACCGGACGGCTTGCGGGCGCCCATGTCGACATGATCACCTGCGTGCGCAACATGGTGACCCATTGCGGTGCCGATCTGGCGACCGCTCTGCATATGGCGAGCGGCATCCCGGCGGAGGCGCTGGGCCTGCAGGACTCGCTGGGCCGGATCGCGGCGGGCTACCGAGCCTCGCTGACCTGCCTGAACGAGGCGTTGGAGGTGCAGGCCGTCATGGTGGACGGGACGCTGTTCCAAGGCTGAGGGCAGATCACGACAGGGGAGGCGTTGGTGAGAAGAGAGGCAGAGATCACGGTCATCGGCGGCGGCGTGGTGGGGCTTGCCACCGCGTTTGGCCTGTTGCGCGCGGGGCGGCGCGTCCGGGTGCTCGACGGGGCCGACAGTGATCTGCGCGCCTCGCAGGGGAACTTCGGTCTGGTCTGGTTGCAGGGCAAGGGGGCGGGCTTCGCGCCCTACGCGCAGTTATCGCGCGACGCGGTGGCGCTGTGGCCTGATTTCGCCGCGGAGGTGCAGGAGGCCAGTGGCATCGACCTCGCGCTGGACCAGTCGGGCGGCTACGAGTTCTTCACGGAAGCGGATGAGTTCAGCGCCTTCAAGGCGGATCTGGAGGCGCAGGAGGCGACCCTCGGCAACCGCTTCAGCCACGAGGTAATCCCGGGCGACGACCTGCGCCGCTCTTTCCCGGAGATCGGGCCGGGGGTGGTCGGGGCGACGTTCTGTCCGCTCGATGGTCATGTGAACCCGCTCCGCCTGCTGCGCGGCCTGCGGGTCGCGGTCACGGCGCTGGGTGGTGAGATCGTGCAGGGTGCCAAGGTGGAGAAAGTGACGCCCGTGGCCTCGGGCTTCGAGATGGCATTGGAGAATGGCAGCCGGCTCGATGCCCCGCGCGTGGTGCTGTGCGCCGGGTTGGGGGCGGCCCCTCTGGCGGCGCAACTGGGGTTTGCCACCCGCGTCCGGGCACAGCGGGGCGAGTTGCTGATCACCGAGAAACTGGAGACCCGCCTGCCGTTCCTGTCCAGCACGATCCGGCAGGTGGACGAGGGCGGTTTGCAGATCGGTGGCACGAAGGCCGAGGTCGGCCCCGACGACCGCGAGACCCGCGAGATGATGGCCGGGCTGGCGCAGCACGCGGTGACGGTTCTGCCCGCGCTGGCCGATGTGCGCGTGCTGCGCGCCTGGGGCGCGTTGCGGGTGATGTCGCCCGATGGCTATCCGGTCTACACCCGCTCTGCCGCCCATCCCGCGGCGGCCATGGTCACCTGCCACAGTGGCGTGACCCTTGCGGCATTCCATGGCACGAAACTCGCGGATTGGCTGGAGGATACAGCCGCCGCCCCGGATCTGGAGGCCTTCGATGAGCATCGCTTCGCGCTTTCTGCCTCCGCCTAAGGCGGACGGCACGGTCTGTTTCACCCTCGACGGAGAGCCCGTCATGGCGCGCGATGGCGACACGCTGGCCGTCGCGATCCTCGCCCATACCGGCGCGGCAACGCGCACCACGGCCTCGGGCAGTCCGCGGGCGCCCTATTGCATGATGGGTGTCTGTTTCGAGTGCCTCGTGGAGGTCGACGGCCGCCCCAACGTGCAGGCCTGCCTGATCCCGGTCCGGGAGGGCATGGCCGTGCGGCGGCAGGACGGGTTGCGGGGATTGCGCCATGACGGATGAGGTCGATCTGATCATCGTCGGCGCCGGTCCCGCCGGGATGGCTGCCGCGCGGACCATGGCAAAGAACGGCGCGCGGGTGCTGCTGCTGGACGAACAGCAGCGTCCCGGCGGGCAGATATATAGGGGCCTCGACGCCTCGCCCGCGGGCTATCTGGGCCGGGACTACGCGGCCGGTGCCGGATTGATCGCATCGATGGAGGCGCCGGAGATCACCTACGAGGGCAACGCGCGCGTCTGGCGGATCGAGGACGGGCCGCGTGTGCTCTGGTCGCGCGATGGGGAAACCCATGTCAGCGCGGGCCGCGCCCTGTTGCTGGCGGGCGGCGCGCAGGAGCGGCCGGTGCCGTTTCCGGGCTGGACCCTGCCGGGCGTGATGTCGGCGGGCGCGGCGCAGATCCTGATGAAAAGCGCCGGCATGCTGCCCCGTGGCGCGATCCTCGCAGGCTCGGGGCCGCTGCTCTACCTCGTGGCCTTGCAGCTGATCCATGCGGGCGCGCCGCCGGTGGCGCTGGTGGAGACCCAGACAAAGGCGATGATGGCGCGGGCCGCGTGGCATCTGCCCGGCGCGCTGCGCTGCTCGCCGGTGTTGGTCAAGGGTCTCGGCCTGCTGCGGCGCATCCGGGCGGCCGGCGTCACGCGATTTACCGGCGCGCGCGACTTCTGCGCCGAGGAGGGGGAGGGCGGCGACGTCACCTTCCGATTCACCGCGAAGGGGCGCGCGCAGGAGATCACGGCGCCGCTTCTGCTGACCCATCACGGCGTCGTGCCCTCGACGCATATGAGCCGGGCGGCAGGCGTCTCGCACCGGTGGAACGAGACGCAGCAGGCCTACCAGCCCGAGGTCGACGCCCTGGGGCGGACCAACGTGGCCGGTGTTCACATTGCGGGCGACGCAGCCGGGATTGCCGGCGCCGAGGCCGCGGCCTTCGCGGGCGAATTGGCGGCGCTGGATATTCTGCGACTGGCGGGCAAGCTCTCGGACAAGGTGTTCGAGGCCCGCGCCGAGCCGGTGCGCGTGGTCCTGAAGCGCGCCCGTGCCGTGCGGCCCTTCCTCGACGCGGCCTACGCCCCGCCCGCCGAGGTCTTGGCACCGGTGGGTGAGACCATCGTCTGCCGCTGCGAGGAGGTCACCGCCGAGGAGATCCGCCGATCGGTGGCGGAGGGCGCGCAGGGCCCGCGGCAGGTGAAGACCGCGACCCGCGCGGGCATGGGGCCGTGCCAGGGCCGGATGTGCGAATTGGCCGTGCGCGGGATCATCGCCGAGTGCGGCGGCACGCCGGATCTGCCGCGTACCCGCAGCCCGATCAAGCCGGTGAGCCTCGGCGAAATGGCCGCTCTGGCGCAAGGTCAACCGCCCTCTGACTGACGCCGGGTGTTGCGGTGTCGCAGAGACGGTGCAACGCTGTGGCGGGAGCCGCTGTTGAGTTGGGAGATCGCATCATGGGCACGCAGAACTGCATCCTTATCGGGGCGGGCATGGATTGTGGCAAACGCCGCCGCGGCTGTGTCATGGGGCCGGATGCCTACCGCACCGCAGGCCTTGCCGAGACGCTGGCCGAACTGGGCTGGCAATCGGAAGATCGCGGCAACGTGCCGGGGCCGGTCTGGGTCGAGAATGCGCCGACCGGCGAGGTTCATGCCCTTGCGGAAACCATCGAATGGACCCGCCTGCTGACCGAGGCCGCCGAGGACGCGATGGCGCACGGCTTTCCGATTTTCCTTGGCGGCGATCATGCCCTGTCGCTCGGCACCGTGGCGGGCGTCGCGGCCCATGCGAAGCGGGAAGGCAAGCCGCAGTTCGTGCTCTGGCTCGACGCCCATCCCGACATCAACACGCCGCAGACGACCACCTCGGGCAACCTTCATGGCACGCCGATTGCCTATGTCACTGGACAGGCGGGCTTCGAGGGTTTCCCCGAGCTGAAGGCCCCGGTGCCGCCGGAAAACGTCTGTTTCATCGGCTTGCGCTCGGTCGATGCGCCGGAGCGGGCCTCGATCACCGAAGCGGGCATGACCGCCATCGACATGCGCCAGATCGACGAGAGCGGCATCGCCGCGCCCCTGTCGGAATTCCTCGCCCGGGTGGAGGCGGCGGGCGGCGTGCTCCATGTCTCGCTGGACGTGGATTTCCTCGATCCCTCCATCGCCCCCGCCGTGGGCACCACGGTGCCGGGCGGCGCGACCTTCCGCGAGGCGCATCTGGTGATGGAGATGCTGCACGACAGCGGCCTCGTCACCTCGCTCGACATGGTGGAGCTGAACCCCTTCCTCGACGATCGCGGTCGGACCGCGAACCTGATGGTGGACCTTGCCGCCTCCCTCTTCGGGCGGCGCGTGTTCGACCGCCGCACCCACAGCCATTCCTGAGGTTTCCCGATGCCCGCACCGCTGCCCTCCGAACTCGCCTATATCCGCTTCGTCAGCGTCGAGAACATGATGAAGCTGGTCCATTCCATCGGCATCGAGACCATGCTGAAGGACCTCGCCCGCTACATCGAGGATGATTTCCGCCGGTGGGAGGACTTCGACAAGACCCCGCGCGTCGCCAGCCATTCGGCGGAGGGGGTGATCGAGCTGATGCCGACCTCGGACGGGGAGGATTACGGTTTCAAATACGTCAACGGCCACCCGAGCAACACCAAGGTCGGCCTGCAGACCGTGACCGCCTTCGGCCTGCTGGCCCGCGTCGACACGGGCTATCCGGAACTGTTGTGCGAGATGACCTTGCTGACGGCCCTGCGCACGGCGGCCACCAGCGCGATGGTGGCGCGCCACCTTGCGCCGAAGCAGGCGCGCACCATGGCGCTGATCGGCAATGGCGCGCAGTCGGAATTTCAGGCGCTGGCGATGCGCGCCATCGTCGGCATCGACACGCTGCGGATGTATGACATCGACCCGGCCGCGACGCGCAAGGCTGTGGGCAACCTCGAAGGGCAGGGCTTCACGCTGGTGCCCTGCGACACGCCCGAAGAGGCGGTCGAAGGCGCGCAGATCATCACCACCTGCACCGCCGACAAGCAATATGCCACGATCCTGACCGACAACCTCGTGGGTGACGGCCAGCACATCAACGCCATCGGCGGCGATTGCCCCGGCAAGACCGAGTTGCACCGCGACATCCTCAACCGTGCCGACGTCTTCGTGGAATACCCGCCGCAGACCCGCGTGGAAGGCGAGATCCAGCAGATGCCCGAGGATTTCGAAGTCACCGAGATGTGGCAGGTGATCAGCGGCACCGCGCCGGGGCGGGTGAACGACCGGCAGATCACGCTGTTTGACGGCGTCGGCTTCGCGATCGAGGATTTCTCGGCCCTGCGCTACCTGCGCGACAAGCTGTCGGAGCACCCGTTCTATCAGGAGCTCGACATCATCGCTGATCCCGACGACCCGCGCGACCTTTTCGGGATGCTGCAACGCGCCGCGCCGGACTAGGGCGCGCCGCGGCAAACGAGGGCGTCAGACCTCGATGAAAACGCGCCCGCCTTCGGTCTTCACCGGGTAGGTGCCGAGGTTCACGCAGGCCGGAGAGCGCAGCGCCTCGCCGCTGCGGTAATCGAAGCGGCCGTTGTGCTTGGGACACTCGATGGTGTGCTCGATCACCAGCCCGTCTTCAAGGTGCACCTGCTCGTGGGTGCAGAGACCATCGGTGCAGAAATATTCGTCCTCGGGACTGCGATAGATGGCGAATGTGCGGCCGTCATGATCGAAGCGGATCAGGTCCTCTTCCTCGATATCGTCGGTGGCACAGGCGTCGATCCAGGTGGGCATGGCTTCCTCCGGGTGGTGGGTGGCTTTGCGACAAGGTGTCCGGATGCCTTGGAAAGGGCAAGGGTCAGGCGCGAAATTCTTGCAAGGGAAACTTGAGGTTAGGCCCGGAATGGCATGCGCAGTCCGCTTCGAAATCGCCGGGGGCCTTGATCTTGAGTATTTTTGTCAGATAAGAAGCGGGAAACCTTCGGAGTATCGGGTGACGGCTCGGGCTCGCACATGAAAGGACCCACCTATGCCGAACGATATGACCCCGCAAAAGGCCGCCGCGCCTAAACGGACCTCCTGCATCCTCGAGGTGAGCGCGGTCCGGCGGGTGACGCCGAACATGATCCGCGTGACGCTGAAAGGGCCTGAAATGGCCCTGCTCGATGCGGATGTCGCCGGCGGTCATTGCAAGATCATGCTGCCCGCCGAAGGGCAGGACGCGGCGGCGCTGGCGCGGCAGATGGCAGAGGGGCCGAAGCCCACGACACGCACCTACACGATCCGCCATGCGCGGCCCGAGCGCTGCGAGATCGACGTCGATTTCGTGGCCCATGGCGACAACGGCCCGGCCTCTGCATGGGCGGCACGGGCCAAACCGGGAGATACCGTGGGCTTTGCCGGGCCCGGCGCGCCGAAGCTGACGGATCACACGGCGGATTACTACCTGATCGCGGCGGATATGTCGGCGTTGCCCGTCGCGGCGGCCGGGCTGGAGTCCCTGCCCAAAGATGCCCGCGGCATCGCGATCTTCGAAGTACTGAGCGCGGCGGACCGCCAGCAGATCGACGCCCCCGCCGGGATCGAGCAGCACTGGCTGATCCACGATGACCCGGAGGTGGAATCGGCCCAGACGACCGAGATGATCGCAGGGCTGACCCTGCCCGAGGGGCGCATCAAGACCCTCGTGGCCGGCGAGACCGGCGTGATCCGCAAGCTGCGCCTGCACCTGCGCGGCGACCGAGCCCTGCCGCGCGGGGACGTCTATGCCTCGGGCTACTGGCGGATCGGGCTGGCCGAGGACGAGCACCAGAAGGTGAAGAACGTCGAGGCCGCGGCGGCTGAGGCGAAGCTGGCCTCCTAGGTCAGTACCGCGATCCGTCCGTCGTCCAAGGGGCGCACGCTGATCTCGCTGTCGTAGAGCGCGCTGAGCGGCGCGTCTGCCAGAACCGAGCCGGCGATCCCTTCGGCGAAAAGCTCCCCGTCCTTCAGGGCCACCACGTAGTCGGCCCATTGGGCGGCGATTTGCAGATCATGCAGCACGATGACCACAGCGCGGGTGTCCCGGCCGGGGCGCGAGATCTGGTGGAGCCGGCTCATGATGCTCCGGCTCACGCGCGGGTCGAGCGCGCTGAGGGGCTCGTCCAGCAGCATGTAGGGCGTGCCCTGCGCCCATGCCATCGCCACATAGGCGCGCTGACGCTGCCCGCCCGAGAGGGTATCGAGCTGTGCCGACTCGATCCGGTGCAATTCGAATTGCGAGATCGCGGCATGGACCAGCGCGTGATCCTCGGGGCCGGGGCGGCCCCGGTGATGCGGCCACCGTCCGAACGCAACAAGATCGCGCACCGTGAGGCGGGGGATCTGCGGCTGTGACTGGGTCAGGATCGCCAGAAGCTTCGCGCGCTCGGCGGCCGGAGTGGCATGGATATCCGCGCCATTGAGCGTGACCGAGCCGCTGTCGGGCGCACGCAGCGCCGCGACGCTGTGCAGGAGCGTCGACTTTCCCGCGCCGTTCGGGCCGATGATCGCGGTGATGCCGTGATCGGGCAGGGTGGTGGAGACGTCTTTCAACACGCGCTGGCCCTCAAGGCTCAGCGTCAGGTTTTGCACCGAGATCATGTCGTGCGCCTCCTCAGGATCAGCATCAGGAACAAGAGACCGCCGAGAAATTCGATCAGGACGGCGAGGGTGGAGCTCATGGCGAGGACCCTCTCGAAGATGAACTGGCCAGCGACCAGAATGATCGCGCCGATCAGCCCGGAGGCAGGGATCAGCAGCGCGTGGCGGTGGGTTGGCAGCAGCGCGTGCGCAAGGCTCGCGGCCAGCAGGCCGAGGAAGGTGATCGGTCCGACGAGCGCTGTCGAGACGGCCACGAGCGCCGCGACGAGCGCGAGCACCGCGAGGACGAACCTGTCATAATGCAGCCCGAGCGAGCGCGCCGTGTCGCGGCCCAAGGCGGCGACGTCGAGCCGCGAGGCCAGTGCCATGGCCAGAACCACGCAAGCGCCGAGGATCAGCGCCGCGACGCCCAGTTGATCCGCTTCGACGGAGGCAAACGAGGCGAAGCTCGCCTGCTGCACGATGGCGAACTCCGAGGGGTCGAGAATGCGTTGCATGAAGCTCGCAAGCCCCCGCAGGAGGATGCCGAAGATCACGCCGGTCAGCACGACGCGCACGAGGTCCGACGCGCCCTTGCGCAGGACGATCCCGAACAACGCCACGGCGGCGACGATCAGGATGGCGGCCTCGGCCAGAAACGCCGCGAAGGGCGGGAGGGTGACGTAGCCGATGCCGCCGAGGGTGAAGACAAGGGTCGTCTGCAGGAACACGAAGAGCGCGTCGAAGCCGACGATGCCGGGCGTCAGAAGCCGTGTCTGCGCGACGGTCTGGAACAGCAGCGTGGCCACCCCCGTTGCGGCGCCGACAAGCAGCAGGGCGGCCAGTTTCTCGAACCGCAGCGACAGGATGAAGCTCACCGGGGCGCGCAGGTTCCACAGCAGAAACAGGGCGCAGAGCGCGGCCAGCAGGAGCGCCAGCGGGATCAGGCGTGTCTTAACCATGCTGCCGCCTCGCCGGGGCATAGAGCAGCCACAGGAAGACCGCCGCGCCGAAGACGGCGAAGATGGTGGCGGCGGGGATCTCGTAGGGGTAGCGCACGACCCGGCCGACGACATCGGAGGCCAGCACCAGCGCGCCGCCGGACAGCGCCACGATCCACAGGTTCGCGCGGATGTTGTCGCCCCGCCAGCGTGAGATCAGGTTGGGCACGATCAGGCCCACGAAGGGCATCGCGCCCACCGTCACCACCACCACGGCGACGGTCACGGCGACGATGACCAGCCCGAGCATCTGCGTCTGGTAGTAGTTCAGCCCGAGCGAGCGGGCGTAGTCCTCTCCGAGGCCAAGGATGGTGATCCGGTCCGCGATCAGGAACAGAAGCGCCGAGAGCGCGGCGATGATCCAGAGCAGCTCGTAGCGCCCCTGCATGACGCCCGAGAAGTCTCCCAACATGGCGATGCCGACGAATTGCAGCAGGTCCGTTGTCCAGGCGAACCAGAGGCCCACGGCGCCGAGGATGCCGCCATAGATGATGCCCACTAGCGGCAGCAGCATCGGGTCCTGCCGCGGGACGAAGCGCGACAATGCGAGGAAGCCGAAAGTGCCAGCCAGCGCGCTTGCGGCGGCGACCGACATCTTGCCGATGACCGCCGTGCCCGGCGCGATGAGGGTGATTGCCAGAAGGCCGAGAGTCGCCGCTTCGGGCGTGCCGGTCAGACCCGGCTCGACAAGGCGGTTCTGGACGCTTTGCTGCATGATGACCCCGGCAAGCGCCAGCCCGGCCCCGGTCAGCAGGGCGGCGGCGGTGCGGGGGAAGCGGCTGACGGCGATCAGCCATGCCGCGTCGAAATCGCCCGACCAGAGGCTGGCCGCGCCGATCGAGAGGCTCGCCATCACGAGGGCGAGAAGCCCCGCCAGGATGCCGAGCCTCAGGGTCATTTACTCACCGAAACCGGCGATGATCTCGTCCAGCGTCAGCATCATCGACTGAACGCCACCACCGGCAAGGTAGAGCGGGCCGGAGCTGAGGTAGATGATCTGGTCTTCCTCGGCCGCGGTGGTGCTGGCCACCAGCGCGTTGTCGAGCGTCGCGGCAGCGGCTTCGCCGTCCTGACCGATGGCAGCGGCCCGGTCGATCACGAGGATCCAATCCGGGTCAACCTCGGCGATGAACTCGAAGGAGACAGATTCGCCATGGGTCTCGGCGGTCAGGTCCGGGTAGGCCTCGGGCAGGTCGAGCGCGGTGTGCAGCCAGCCGAAGCGGCTGTCGTCGCCATAGGCCGAGACGTTGCCGCCGTTGGTCAGCAGGATCAGCGCGTTGCCTTGGCCCTCGACGGCGGCGGCGGCTTCCTCGACGCGGGTGAGAAGCGCTTCGGACAGCTCGGCGGCCAGCGCCTCACGCTCGAAGATCGCGCCATAGGCGGACAGGCGGGCCTGCGCCTGATTGACCATGTCACCGCCCCAGATCGTCATGTCGAGGGTCGGTGCGATTTCGGACAGCGGCTCCACCTGCCGGGAGGACCGGCCACCGGCGATGATCAGATCGGGGTTCAGGACGGCCAGCGCCTCGAAATCAGGCTCGAAGAGGCTGCCCACGCGCGCGGCGTCGGCCATGGCCTCGGTCAGATGCGCCAGGGCGGGCATCGCGGGCACGGCATCGACGGTGACGCCGAGGGCGCTGATCGTGTCGATGGCGGCTGCGTCCAGCACGGCGATGGTGGCCGGCGCGGTCGCGACGCGCGCCTCGCCCAGATAGGTGTCAACGCTCACCTCTTCCGCGCTGGCGGCGGTTGTTGCCAAGGCGATGCAGGCGAGTGTGGTGGGGATACGAAGGGTCATGCCAGGTCCTCTCACGGGATGAGTTCGGGGGGGGGTGAGGGGTGGCGGCGGCTACCAATTTTGCGAAGGGGTAGACGAAGGTGGCAGGGGAGTGCAACCTTATCTTGATAGAAACAGTCAGATTTGGAGGGGGCCATGGCTCGGCAGACCGGCATATTCAGGACAGACCACGGCAAACGCTACATGAAACAGCTCTGCAAGCACTTCAGCCACAAGGTCGAGGTGAGCGTCGAGGACAATATCGGCCGCGCCGCCCTGCCGCCCGGCCCGACCCTGATGCTGGCCGAAGACGGCGCGTTGCGGGTCGAGATCACTGCCGAAACGGTGGAGGGGTTGGAGACCGCGCGCCACATCATCGACGTGCACCTGAAGACCTTCGCCTTCCGCGAGGCCTTCACCGCGATGGATTGGTCCGAGCCGGAGGGCGTCGCATCGCTCGACGGGGTGGCCTAGCCGAAACGGTCGATGATCGGACAATCCGGGCGGTCGTCGCCCGCACAGGCATCGACGAGGTGTGACAGCTCATCGTGGAGCGATTGCAGCTCGCGTTGCTTTTGCTTGATCTCTTCCAGCCGGCGCGAGGCCAGCTCCTTCACATCGGCGCTGGAGCGGTTCTGATCGCTGTAGAGGTCGAGCAGCTCGCGGCACTCATCAAGACTGAAGCCAAACTCCCGCGCGCGGCGGATGAAGGTGAGGCGGCGCACCTCGGCATCGTCGTAGAGCCGGTAGCCCGAGGTCGTCCGCCCCTTGGGCGCAACCAGCCCGATATCGGAGTAATAACGGACCGTCTTCACCGGCAGTCTGGCCGCTTTCGCTGCGTGGGAGATATTCATCGCGTTGCTCCTTGACCTTCCAGTAACTGGAAGCATTACCTCTCGAACAGCCATAAAACAAGGGGGATATTGCGGCGGAACCTTCCCACGCTGGAAAGTTGTTGACCGAATACTCAACCTGAATGGAGGCTCAGATGGAACAACATGACAACTCGAAGGCCTACGGCCGCTTCTTTGCAATGATCGGCACATCGACCGCGGTGATGTTCGGTCTGATGTACCTCAACACCTATGCCTTTGATCACGTCTTCTTCAGCGAAACGCGATTCTACATGGCCTTCGTGATGGGCGCGGTGATGGCCGTGGTGATGCTGACCTTCATGCTTGGCATGTATCGCAACAAGGCAATGAACACGGCGATCTACGTGGGCTCCATCGTGATCTTCGCCGGCGCGCTCTGGCTCGTGCGCAGCCAGGAGACGGTGCAGGACGTGAGCTGGATGCGCGCGATGATCCCGCACCATTCGATCGCGATCCTGACAAGCGAACGCGCCGAGATTTCCGATCCCCGGGTGCAGGAACTGGCCTCGGAGATCATCGAAGCCCAACGCCGCGAGATTGACGAAATGAACGCCCTGATTGCGGACCTCACCGGTTCGTAGGCCCAAGAAATGGAGACACCGATGTCCGAGAATACCAAGACCGCCACGCTTTACCGCATGGTGATGGAGGATCACCTCTGTCCCTATGGCCTGAAGTCCAAGGACCTGCTGGAGCGCAATGGCTTCACGGTGGACGACCATCACCTGAGCACGCGGGAAGAGACGGACGCCTTCAAGGAAAAGCACGGCGTCAAGACCACGCCGCAGACCTTCATCGACGGCGAGCGGATCGGCGGCTACGACGATCTGGCGGAGTATTTCGGCAAGTCGGTGAAGGGGGAGGATGAGACGACCTATCAACCGGTGATCGCGATCTTCTCGGTCGCCGCGCTGATGGCTGTCGCGGTGACATGGCTGACGATGGGGCAGGTGCTGGCCGGTCAGACGCTGGCATGGTTCATCTCGATCTCCATGGTGTTGCTCGGCCTGCAAAAGCTCCAGGACCTCGAGAGCTTCGCGACGATGTTCCTCAACTACGACCTGCTGGCGCAACGGTGGGTGCGGTGGGGGTATATCTATCCGTTCATCGAGACCGGGGCGGGCCTGTTGATGATGGCCGGCGTGCTGACGTTCATCTCGGCACCCGCGGCGCTCTTTGCCGCCGGGATCGGCGCCGTGAGCGTGTTTAAGGCCGTCTACATCGACAAGCGCGAGCTGAAATGCGCCTGCGTCGGCGGCGGCAGCAATGTGCCGCTCGGGTTCGTATCGCTGACCGAGAACCTGATGATGATCGGCATGGCGCTGTGGATGCTCACGAAAGCGTTAGTGTAGCTCTGTTGACCCTCCAGTAGGGGGAACCTCTAAGCGAGTCCCCTGAGCAGATGGAGGCTAGAGTGAACAGAAAGATTTGGGCGGTGCCGGTACTGGCAATCATGGGCGCGGCGCTGATGTGGTCCTTCTGGGCCCGCCCCGCCCATGAGCCGGCAGATGGGATCGAGAATGCAGCGGCGGCTGGCGCCCCGTTGGTGGACATCACGATACCCGACCAACTGGGTGAGAACGCCACGGTTGGCGAGACCATCTTCAACGCCCAATGCGCCGATTGCCACGGCGTCAACGCGGTGGGCCGCGAGGGGCTGGCGCCGCCACTGGTCCACATTATCTACGAGCCGTCGCACCACGCGGACGAGGCCTTTCAGCGGGCCGTGTCTGCGGGCGTCCAGCAACACCATTGGCCATTCGGCAACATGCCACCCGTGTCGGGCCTGACGCGCGGCGATGTCGCGATGGTCGTGGCCTATATCCGCGAGCTTCAGGAAGCCAACGGGATCAACTGAGGAAGACCTAATGAACCTATTTACCCTTGCAGCGGCGAGCCTCGTCCTTTCGAGCGCCGCGGCCTTTGCCCACAGCGATGACATGACGACCCTCCCCGCCGATGGCGATGTCATGGAGACGGCGCCGGAAGAGATCACCTTCAGCTTCGACGATGCCTTGCGGATGACGCGGGTCGAGCTGATCCGCGACGACGCGGATGCAGAGGATCTGGACCTCGGCGATCAGCAGAGCTTCACCACCGAATTCGCCGTGCCGCTGACCGAGGTCGGACCGGGCAGCTACCTGATCGAATGGCGCGGACTGGGCATCGACGGGCATCCCGTGCAGGGCTCTTTCTCCTTCGACGTCGAGTGATCCGGTGCCGGACGTCTGGGGCCTCGCCGAAATCATCGTCAAACTGTGCCTCTACCTGAGCGTTCTGACGGCGAGCGGCATGATGATCGTGCGCGCGGTCTTCGCCGCCGAATTGCAATGCACCGACCGGAGCCTGCGCCGCATCGTGGAAGCCCTGGCCTTTGCGGGCATAGCCTTCGCCGTCGCGTCGTTTGCCCTGCGGGGGGCGGCCTTGACCGGAGATGCGAGCGGCATCACCGATCCGCAGATCCTCGGCATCCTGTGGCAGACGCCCGTGGGCACCGCGCTGGCGTTGCGGGTTGGCGGCTTGGCGGCGATCATGGCCGGGCTTTTCATGGGCGCGACCGGCAAGCTCCTGTCGCTCATCGGCGTGGCGCTGGCGCTTTGGTCCTTCACGACGATCGGCCATGTCTCGGAGGACGCGCTTTGGGCGCAACTCCTGCTGCTGGCGCATCTGTTGGGCATCGCCTTCTGGATCGGAATCCTGTGGCCGTTGCAGCGCATGGCGTCAGAGGCCAGAACCTGGCCTGCGGCCGCCGCCCTTGGTGAGTGGTTTGGCAAGATCGCCTCGGTGGTCGTGCCGGTGCTTGTCCTTGCCGGTCTGATCCATGGCTGGCGGCTCGTGGGCTCGCTCGTCGCGCTGGTCGGGTCAGGCTACGGCCTGACGCTGCTGGCAAAAATCGCGCTGGTGGCGCTTCTCCTCGGGCTTGCGGCGGCCAACAAGCTGCGGTTCGTACCCGGCCTTCACGCGGGCGACCCGCGCGCGGCGCGCCACCTGACCCGGACCATCGGCGTGGAATGGGGCGTCTTCGCGGCCATCCTCCTCGCCACCTCAATTCTCACCTCTGTTTTCGCGGTTCCCACATGAAACTTCACCGACGTACATTCCTTGCCACTACGGCGGCCTCCGTTCTGCTGCCCAAACTCGCGCTGGCCACACCGCAGGTCTTGCGTGCTGAGCCGGTCATGGCCCAGATCCTGCCGGAGACGGAGCCCGCGACGCGGATGCTCGGGCTCAACGGCAGCACGCCCGGCCCGACCCTGCGTCTGCGGGAGGGAGAGCGTCTGTCGGTGCGGTTCGACAATCAATCCGGTCAAGGCTCTGCACTCCATTGGCATGGCATCCGGATCGACAATGCCATGGACGGGGTGCCGGGACTGACACAGGAGATCGTCGCCGATGGCGAGACCTTCGACTATGACTTCACCGTGCCTGATCCCGGCACCTATTGGTACCATTCCCATGCCAGATCATGGGAACAGGTCGAGCGCGGGATCTACGGCCCGCTGATCGTGGAAGAGGCCTCACCGCCCGCCGTGGACCGTGACATCACCGTGGTCATCGATGATTGGCGGCTTGAGCGGACGGGCGCGCTGGCGGAGGACTTCGACAATCGGCACGATGCCTCCCACGGCGGGCGGCTGGGCAACTTCGCGCGTGCCATGGCCTCGGAGACCTCGGTACGGCAGGGCGACCGTGTGCGGTTGCGGTTGATCAATGCCGCGACGGCGCGGATCTTCCCGCTGGAGCTGACCGGTGCAGATGGCTTCATCGTCGCGCTGGATGGACGCCCCCTGCCTGAGCCGCAGCCGATCGCCGACCTCGTGATCGCGCCTGCACAAAGGGTCGATATCATCGCGAATGTCACCGGCGACGTCGCGCTTTCCGTGCCGACGCGGGAGGGTCCTTTCGAGATCGGTCGGATCGCCATGACGGGAGAGAACCCCGCGCCGATATCCGAGCCGATCGGACCCTTGCCCGGAGCGCGGGCCGCGATGCCTCCGGCGACACCGGACCAGTCCCTGACCCTCTCGATGGAGGGCGGGGCCATGGGAGGGCGCCACGGGGGGAGTGGCCTTTGGTC
This sequence comes from Gymnodinialimonas ceratoperidinii, assembly GCF_019297855.1. NCBI lineage: Bacteria > Pseudomonadati > Pseudomonadota > Alphaproteobacteria > Rhodobacterales > Paracoccaceae > Gymnodinialimonas > Gymnodinialimonas ceratoperidinii. The sequence goes on along the minus strand of NZ_CP079194.1, from coordinate 3,420,395 downwards.
GTTCAACGGAACGTCCGGCCTCACCGATACGCCGTTCGCCCGTTTTGCGCGGGGCGAGGCCGCGCGGATCACGCTCGTCAACGACACGGCCTTCCCCCATGGCATTCACCTGCACGGGCACCATTTCCACGAGGTCGAGGCGGGCGGCAGCCTCGGCGCGCTGCGCGACACGACGCTTGTGAATGCGGGCGAGAGCCGGGACATCATCTGCGTGTTCGACAATCCCGGGGCCTGGATGTTCCACTGCCATATGCTCGGCCATCAGGCGGAGGGAATGAAAACATGGGTGGAGGTCGTCTGATGTCACTGCGTCTCTGGATGTCTCTCGGGCTTTGCCTGTTGCCTGCCACGGCCTTTGCGGACCACGAGCTGGAGGATCGCGATATCGAGAACGGGCGCGCGCTCTACGCCACGCAATGCGCCGCCTGCCATGGCGCGGAGCTTCAGGGACAGCCCGACTGGCAGACGCCGGGGAGTGACGGCGTGCTGCCCGCGCCGCCCCATGATCGCACCGGGCATACGTGGCACCACGACAACCAACTGCTTTTCGACTACGTCAACCTCGGCGGGGCCGCGGCATTGGAGCGGCGCGGCGTGTTGGGCTTCAACAGCGGCATGATGGGTTTTGGCGACGTGTTGAGCGAGGCGGAGATCTGGGACATCCTCGCCTATATCCGCTCGACCTGGCCTCAGGACGTGCAGGAGGTTCAGGCAAGCCGCAACCCGCCGCACGAAGAGGACTAACCGGCGGAGCGCTTGGCGACACGGTTGCGGCTGGCATCTGCCGCCAGTTCGGTCATTACTGGGACGACAGGCCGCGAACGACGGCGGTTAACCGGGGGGAACGGCATGGATTTCGAACTCAACGCCAAGACGGCGGCACTGAAAGAGCGCGTTGCGGATTTCATGGAGCGCCACGTGATCCCGGCCGAGCATGAATACCACGCCTATGTCGAGGCCTCGGACGACCGATGGGTCATTCCCCCGATCATGGAGGAGTTGAAGGCCAAGGCGCGTGCCGAGGGGCTGTGGAACCTCTGGTGTCCCCATGAAGAGCACGGCGCGGGGCTCAACAACCTCGATTATGCGCCGTTGGCCGAGGTCATGGGCCGCTCGATCATCGGGCCGGAGGTGTTCAACTGCAACGCGCCCGACACCGGCAACATGGAGGTGTTCATCCAGTACGGCACCGCGCAGCAGAAGGCCGACTGGCTGGAGCCGCTGCTGGCCGGAGAAATCCGCTCCGCCTTCTGCATGACCGAGCCGGACGTGGCCTCCTCGGATGCGACCAACGTGCAGTCCTCGATCCTGCGCGACGGCGATGATTACGTCATCAACGGGCGCAAGTGGTGGGCCACGGGCGCGCCCGATCCGCGCTGCAAGATATTGATCGTGATGGGGAAAAGCGACTTCGAGGCGGAGAAATACAAGCAGCAGAGCATGATCCTCGTGCCGATGGACACGCCGGGCGTGAAGATGATTCGGGCGATGAAGGTCTTCGGCTCGGACGACGCGCCCCACGGACATGCAGAGTTCGTTTTCGACAACGTGCGGGTGCCCGCTAGCAACATGCTGCTCGGCCAGGGGCGCGGGTTCGAGATCGCGCAAGGGCGCCTTGGGCCGGGGCGCATCCATCACTGCATGCGGCTGATCGGCTGCGCGCAGCGGGCGCTGGAGGCGATGCTGGACCGCGTCTCGAGCCGCGAGGCCTTCGGCAAGAAGCTCTCGGAACAGGGCATCATCCGCCAGCACATCGCGCTTTCGGCCTGCGAGATCGAGCAGGCGCGCCTGCTGACCATGGCTGCCGCCGACAAGATGGACCGCGAGGGCAACAAGGCCGCCCGCGACCTCATCGCCATGGCCAAGATCGTAGTGCCCCAGATGGCGCAGACGGTGATCGACCGTGCGATCCAGGCCCATGGCGCGATGGGCGTGAGTCAGGACAGCTTCCTCGCCGAGGCCTTCGCCTACGCGCGCACCATCCGCATCGCCGACGGCCCCGACGAGGTGCACCAGAACAGCCTCGCCAAGCAGCTCCTGCGTGCGCGGCAAGCGGGATGAGCGTGGTGCCCCCGGAGATCGCGGCGCTCGCGCCCTGGCTGGAGGCCAACGTGCCCGGCCTCGGCCGCTGCGAGGGGTTCGAGAAGTTTGGCGACGGGCAGTCGAACCCGACGTTCCGGGTCGACGCCAGCGGCGGCACCTTCGTGCTGCGCGCACAGCCGCCCGGCAAGCTGCTGAAGGGCGCGCACCGGGTCGACCGCGAGGCGCGGATCATCGGCGCCTTGGCCGCCACGGCTGTCCCGGTCCCGCGCATCCTTGCCGTGAGCGATGCAGACGGCCCGCTCGGGCGCATGTTCGTGGTGATGAGCCACGTCGCGGGCAAGATCTACTGGGACCCGGCGCTGCCTGGGCTTTCCCACACCGCGCGCACGGCGGTCTATGACGCGATGAACGAAACGCTCGCCGCGCTCCACGACGTCGACCCCGGGGCGGTCGGCCTTGGCGACTTCGGCCGGGCAGGGGATTATTTTGTGCGGCAGTTGGCCACCTGGACCCGGCAATACCGCGCGTCCGAGACCGAGACGATTGCCGCCATGGACCAGCTCATCGGGTGGCTGGAGGACAATCTGCCCGGCGATGACGGACGCTCGGGGCTGGTGCACGGGGACTTCCGGCTCGACAACATGATCTTCGATCCCGAAACGCACAAGGTTGCCGCCGTGCTCGACTGGGAGCTGTCGACCCTCGGCCATCCGTTCGCGGACCTCGCCTATCAGTGCATGCAATGGCGGCTCCCCAATGAGGGGGCGTTCAAGGGTTTGGGCGGCGTGGACCGCGCGGCGACGGGGATACCGTCTGAGGCCGCCTACGTCGCGCAATATTGTAAGCGCCGGGGTTTGCCCGAGATCGCCAACTGGCAATTCTACATCGCCTTCAGCTTCTTCCGCCTCGCCGCGATCCTACAGGGCGTTTACCGCCGGTCGCTCGATGGCAACGCCTCGAACGCGCAGACGGGGCAGCAATACGGCAAGGCGGTTCCCGTGCTTGCAAACCTCGCAATGGAAGTGGTCGCGACGCGCGGCCCGAAGGGTCTCTAGCGCCGCGCGCCATGGAATGGGTATGCCGCCAACGCGTGTATTTCCTCGCCTGAAACGCTCATTTTTCCAGCCCACGGCGGGGAAGCCAAATTCGACCCCACTATTCAAAAATCCTTATCTGGCGGCGGACAGGTTTCCGTTACGTCAAGCTTCGCGGAATCACTGAGTTATGGGTAAGTGTTTGCCGTAGAGGCATTCAAGATGCGCTCAAGATGAGAGCACCGCCAAGTTCGGTGCGTCATTTTCGGTACAGATGTATCTGTGTAACTTAATGTTTCCTTAATAAAACTTGACCTAGCGACAAGGCGCATGTGAACAAAACCGCATTGGATTCTCGGGGGGACAGAATGTTGATGAATGCAAGCGCGGCGGCGAAAGCGATTGCCCGCAAGGTGGGGGTCGTTGCGGCCGCAGCCTGTATCGCCGGTTTCGGCGCTTTTTCCGCTGATGCCCAGACAGTCACGCTGACCGACGCCTACCAGCGGATGCTGGACCGCGAGGTGCAGTACCAGATCCTTGATCTCGAACTCGACGTTGCGGCTGAGCTTGTCCAGCAGGCCCGCGGCGAGCGACGTCCCCGCGTCGGCTTGCGGATCCAGTACATCAACACGCAGCAGGAAATCCTCAGCCAGGATAACGGCACCTTCCAGGAAGGCTCGTCCGAGTACCCGACCACCCGCGTCACCTTCTCGGTGCGCCAGCCGCTCTACGACGCCGTCCGTTTCCGCGCCCTTCCCCTGGCGCGCGCAGAGGCCGAGTTGGTTTCTGCCCAGGCCGCCGTCGCACGCAACGAATTGTCCGGCATGTTGATCAACGCATACCTTGATGTGGCCCGCAGCCAGATCGGGGTCGAGCAGGCGCGCATCCTCGTGCGGGCCCGTGCGCAGTTGGAGCAGGACATCCGCCTGCAGGTCGACGCAGGCCGGCTCGAGGCCGATCAGCTGTACCGCGCCCAGGGCGACGTGCTGGAAGCCCGCGTCGTTGAATCCGAGCGTGATCTGGACCTGACCAACGCGCTCTTCGAGCTCTATCGCTTTACCGGCTCGGACGTGACCGGCGTGGCCTATGCCGGCGCCTCCGTTGGCATTCCCTCCTACAACGATCTTGTCGGCACCTTCAGCGCCGCCCGGTTGCTGGAGCTGTCTCCGGCGATCCAGGTCGCCCGCGCGGAAGTCGCGGTCGCAGAGCGTCAGCTTGAAGTCGTGCGGGCCTCGTTCCGGCCCACGGCGAACGTGACGCTGGAGTTCGAGAACGAGGAAACCGAAGGGTCGCTCTTCGGTGGCGGCTCCAACGTGCAGTCGACCGAGTTGGGCGTCGATCTGAACTGGTCGATCTACGAGGGCGGCACCCGCCGCAGCCGCGTGCGCGAGGCGGAAGCCCGGCTCGAGATCGCGAACCTCCGGGTGCAGCAGATCACCGAGTTGAGCCAGCGCCGCTACGAGGGTCTGACCTCCGCGCTGGAATCCAGCCTGCGCGCCGTCAATGCCATCGGCTCCGAAGCCGGTGCCGCGCAGCGCCGGTTGAGCGCCGCAGTCCAGCAGGAAAACGCCGGGCGGATCGGGCCGGAAGCCGCACTGGAAGCGCGCCTTCGTCGTGACACACTTGCCTTGCAGGCTCAGATTGCCCGTTTGCGGGTGGTGCAGTTGCAGGCGCAGATCCTCGCGCTCTTCGGGGCGCTGGATGTGGATACCCTGTCCCGTGATTTCCGGGGCAGCTGAGCCGACCTGAACGGGACATAAAAACGTTAGAGTAACCTAGGAACCCAATGACCAAACAATTGATGATCTACGACAATGTCGTTCCAGTGAACCGCGAAACGCACCGTGACATGTCCATCCGCCAAATCACCTCCTTCGCTTTCGCGAAAGAGGTGAATTCCGTTCCGATCGTGGACGTCGAATTCTCGCGCATCTGTTCCGAGGCGCCGATCGTTTTCGCCAAGACGGACACCGGTCTGGTCAGCCTCGCGCTGTTGGGCACGCAGCAGGATCGCAACGGTTTCGTGGACGAGGACAACAATTGGACGGGCTCCTACGTCCCCGCGTTCTTCCGCCGCTACCCCTTCGTTTTCGCCGTGCAGGAAGGCTCGGACCAGATGACCCTGTGCATCGACGAGGGCTTCGAGGGCCTCAACAGCGATGGCAAGGGCGAGCGGATGTTCGACTCCGAAGGACAGGAGACCTCCTACCTGCGCACGGTCCTGCGCTTCGCCGAGGAATATCAGGCCACGTTCAACCGCACGCAGGCCTTCTGTGACCGTCTGGAAGAGGCCGACCTGCTGGAAGAGGCGCGGGTCGATTTCACGCTGAACAACGGCACACGGGGCGGTGTGACGGGCTTCCTGCGCGTCTCGGCCGAGAAGTTCCGGGCGATCTCGGACGAGCAGATCGTGCAGATGTTCCGCACCGGTGATCTGGAGATGATCCAGATGCACCTGCTGTCGATGCAGCAGGTCGAGTCCATCGTGACGAAATCCGCCTCGCTGGTGGAAGGCATGGGCCTTCCCGAAGAGGCGCAAGAGGTTGCCGGCGTCCACTAGGATGCCACGCGCGGTGCGGCGGACATTGGGGTCTGCCGCGCTGCACCAAAGACAAAAAGGGTCGGGAAACGACTGGAATGTATCGATAATCTGGGCCGATTTTGGCCCATGTGTGTTTCACCGTCGCGAGATTTAACGCGGCCCTGTTTGGGCAAATAAAATGAGTTTTCCTTTCGCTAAGAAAGAATTCGAAGGTGCTTGGCGTTGGACCGGTTCGACCCCCGGCGCACAACAGGCCCCGGTTTTGCCAACACAGAAAGCTTCAAGCCAGCCGGAATTTTCGGACTGGCTCTCTGGCTTTGTAAACACCGTCTTCGGACGCGATCGGTCCCATTTGCCGAAGCGTCGCCCCGGTATCGATACCCTCGAACCCCGTCTCCTGCTTTCCGCCGATCCGCTGACCTCTGTCGCCATGACGATGGCGGCGGGCGAAGCGACGCTGCGGGTGGCCGAGGTCGAATACAACCGCGGCACCGAGGATAACCCCGACAATGTCACCGAACGCCGTGTCCAGCTGATCCAGGGCGTCACGGCGGGGGGGGCTGACAACGTCGTGGCCGAGCGTCGGATCATCGAGATTGACGGCCAGAACCGTGTCGTCACCGGCGGTTGGGACGAGACGAGCTCGATCCTGACCGATCTGACCGTGACCGGCAGCGCGGGCGTCGACAAGCTGACCATCGACCAGTCGATCCTCAGCCTCGCCGATGCCAACCAGTTCACCATCAACCTCGGCGGGGGTGAAGACGAGATCATCGGGCCCGAGGCTTCGGCCGGCCTGGTCTGGTCGCTCACCGATACTGCCGGCAGTGGCGAGCTGTCGCTGCTGAAACCCACAGGCGACGCCACCAATCCGACGGCTGCCGACCGGACGCTGGATAGCCGGGTGACCTATGACGGCGGACGGGACGAATTCCTGACCTTCAGCGGGGTCAAGAAGATCACCGCGGGTGCGACGCGGGATATCATCTCGGACCGCACCGGCGGCGCGGCGGAATATGCGCTGACGTGGTCGACCTCCGGCGATATCACCCTGAACCAGAAAACCACCGCCACGGCGGTTGGCGGCGCGCCCACAGGCGGCGTCGGTTTCGTGATCGAAGGAGCCGAGGGCCTTGCCGGTGACGGCACCAACGACCTGCACGTGAACCTGTCGAGCCAGTCGGTCTCTGCCGCCCTCCCGGGCGCGGACCTGAACGCGGAAAGCGGCGAGATCCGCCTTTACAATACCATCGACCTGTTGCGGCTGTCGCCCACGATGTTCGAGACGCAGAATGCGACCGGCATGACCGGCACCGGCGGTGTCGACATCGGCCGGGCCGGACGCGGGGTGGATATCAACCTCGGCGGCGGCGTCGACAAGCTGGTCGGGACCGACGACCTCATCGAATGGCATGTGACGAGCCGGATCAGCTCTTCCATCGAGGCACAGGGCACGCTGAGGTTCTACGACTTCGAGCAGAACCCCGCGACGCCTGCCGATGCGGATACCTGGGTCGAATTCACCGGGACGCAGGCCCGTTTCTACGGCGTCGATGAAATCGTCGGCGGCGACCGCGATGATCGCCTGATCCTCGATTACACGGCGGGTCTGCAAGTCGTCGTGAAGGGCACCGAAGACGCACCCACGGTCGAGGTTTCGGGTGGCGGCACCGGCGCTCTGAAGGCCTCCGCGGTTGAGGTTCTCGACGCCCGGCAAGGTGGCGCGACGATCGATTATCGCAGCCAGACCTATGACGTTTCGATCGATTTCGGACTGGGCGAGGCGACGGGCTTCCTGTCGATCAGCGGGTTCACGGGCGCTTATACCGGCTCTGGCAACGATCAGGTCATCGCGGCGGCCGACACGACCCTGATTAGCACGGGCGCGGGCGAAGATATCATCACGCTTACCCGTTTCGCGGCTGCGGCGACCATCGACGGCGGCGCGGGCGATGACATCCTGCGCGGCGACACCGACGCGCGTTCCGATGCCATTGCCTATGTCGATGACGGCGACCCCAACACGCCCGAGCCTGTCGTGGATGCCAACAATGAGTATACCGACCCGCTCGGCAGCGAGTTCAGCATCAACGTGCTGGACGCCGATGGTGCCGACGGCTCCTTCCGGACGGTTCTGGCGAACGGCACCGCGCAGGGCGCGACGGCGACCTTCGAGAATGTCGAAGAGATCGAAGGCCAGGGCGCGTCCGGCGACGACGACCGACTGATCATGAACCTCGCCGGCACCTCGCCGGACATCGTGTGGAACGTCACCGATGTCTACAAGGGTGTGATCACCGCCGGTGCGGTGACGCTGGCCTATTCCACCATCGCACGGGGCTCCAACACGGGGACCCGCGACGTGACGTTGAGCTATGCCGGCAATGGCGGGTCAATCGGCGAATACGTGGGCGACGTGATTGTCGATCTCGCCGACGAGGTCGCGGCGGGCTTCAACAAGTTCACCGGTAACGTGCAGACGCTGATCGGCACGGCGAAGAACGACGCGCTGCTCGGCAATGCCGCGACGACGCTGATCCGCGGTCTTGCCGGGAATGACCAGCTTGGGCTGGTCTCTCTGGACGGAGCCACCGCCGAGGGCGGCACCGGCGATGACATTCTTGCTTATCGCAATGCCACCGGGACGGTCGCTCTGACAGCAGACGCGTTAACCCAGACCAATGGCACCACGACGGTGACGGCATCACATACGGGCATCACCGACGCGATCATCCTCGCGGACGAGTCCGACACCGCTGGCGTCACGATCAACGCCGCGACATTCGCCGGCAGCACGACGCTGCGCGGTGCGGGCGGGATCGACGCGCTGACCAGCGGCCTCGGGGACGCGAATGTCTTCATTGCTTCCGGCGGTTCGGACGCGATGACCAACAGCAATACGACCGATGGCGCGCTCTACGTCGGCACGGAATTGGTCGGCAACTACACGGCCGCCAACACCTCTGCCACGGTGATCACCGTGAGCACCACGGGCGCGACCGATACGCTGACCGGTGTATTCTCTCAGATCCGGCTGATCGGTGACGACGATGCCAACACCTTTGACGCCTCCGGGCTGACCCATGCCAGCGCCGCACTCTATGGACAGGGCGGAGACGACGCCCTGACCGGCGGCGCGTTGGACGATACGCTTTCGGGCGGCGAGGGCCACGACAGCTTCGTTGGCGGCGGGGGCACGGATACCTTGCTGGAAATCGGGTTCCGTTCCTATTTCCTCGGCGCCTCGGGCCTGTTCCACGATAACGCAAGCGATACCGGTTCCGTTCTGAGCGTGGACCTTCCCGCTTCGGCCGAGGATGACGACAGCTTCCAGCTGGTGATCGTGGGCCTTGACGGTGTCGCGCTGTCGACTGCGTCGCTCTCCTTCACCGCCGAGACCTCGCAGGTCGAGACGGCTATCGGTGCCCTGCGCCAGTTCGACCCGACCGCTTATGACGTGAATATCACCCGCGACAGCAACGACCGGATCACCCGCGTCGAGCTGGCATTCAAGGCAGGCTACACGGGCCGCGACCTTGGCCTCGCCATGACCGCCCGCGGGATGCATACCGCCACCGCAGGGGGCACGGCCGCGTCGTTCGAAGAGACCGGCACCGAGACGGCTGGCACGCGCACGGTTGCGGTTGAATCCATCTCGGGCGTCGAGAAGGCGGACCTCACCTTCGAGAGCCAGATCGCCGGCTACGCCGATGTGGCCGGGTGGACCGGTGCCGTGAAGGTCACAGGCTCGGAACGGTCCGACCGCGTGATCCTCGGCGCGGACGACAGCGCCGCCCTGGGAGAGGGCAACGACTACCTGACATTGACCGGTGCGGGCGCCGTGGCGGCTGGCGTGGTGCTCGATGGCGGCGAAGGCTACGACCGCCTGATCGCGCAGACCCCGACGCAAGAGCTGACCCTGACCGATACCACGGTGTCCTTCGGCTCCGGTGCCTCGGTGAACTACGCGGCTTTCGAAGATTACATCCTGCTCGGCTCGACCGGGGCCGATGTCATCGACGCCAGCGGTTTGGGCGCAGGCGAGCTGACGGCGGATACCCGTCTGTCCACGCTCAACGCGGGCGCCGGCCTGCCGATCCGGTTCTCGGACAACGAGACCATGGAAGTCGTGAACCGCAGTGCCTCGGACGATACTCTGGCTCCCGTGGCCTTCGACAACGGTGAACGCGCCTACGACGTGAAAGTCATCCACGGCGATGGCACCGAGGATTACGTCGACATCTTCGGTGACGCCGAAACGATGCAGGACGTGCTGGACGCCTTCAACGCCGTCGCGAACCTCTCGGCCACGATCACTGGTGGGCAACTCGTCATCACGTCGAGCATCTCGGGCACGCTGCGCTTCGAAGGCGTCGAGGTCGATAACTCCGGTGCGGTTGGCAACGACCCGAACGCCGTTGTCCAGAACATCTTCGTCGATACCTCGATGCTGGAAGCGCTCGGTCTGTCTGAAGTGGCCTTCAGCGGCGACACCGTGACCTCGACCCTCGGCAGCGGCACCTCGGCCCTGATCGACGGCGGCGCGGGCGACGACACGGTGACCGGCTCGGCGGGCGATGACCTGATCATCACCGGCGAGGGCGTCGATTCCGTGGACGGCGGCGCGGGGGTGGACCATCTGCTTGTCGGCGCTTCCGGACTGGCGGGTGATTTCACCGTCGTCACAGCCTCGGGCGGGCGGTTCGACGTGACGGCAGGCGGCGCGGTCGTGACCAACCTCGACAGCGTCGAAACGCTCGAGATCCGCGGCGACACCTCGGCGCAGACCGTGACCGCGACAGATTGGACCGGCAACTTCATCTACCGGACCGGCGGCGGCGCGGACACCATCGCGAAATCCGCAGGCCCCAACACGATCGTCGTGGATAACCCGACGGGCACCCTTGCGGCGCCGACGATCACGGGGACCGGCCACGCGCTGGACCGTGTCTACCTGTCTCTCAGCGGCGAAGTCACGTCGGATATCTCGGCGCTTGTGTCGGGGATTTCCGAAGCCGTCACCATCGGCGCCACGCCCGTGAACATCAACGATGCCCGCACCACGCGGGTGATATCCAATCTGACCGGAAACCTGAACTTCGCGCAGGACACCGACTTCAGCGGCGGCGGCGAGGTCACGATCGAGGCGGAATCGATCACCGTTACCAACAACATCGCGCAGGTCGGCTCTGATCCGAACACCGACCGGCTGATTTTCAAGACCACGAATTTCTCGCAGGAGCGCGGCACCAAGATTTCGTCCAACGGTGACGTCATCTTCGTCGGCCGGGACGAGGACCGCCGCTGGACCTCGGGCTTCTACCAGATCAACGCCACCGACATCGATTACAAGTTCGGCGTCGACGGCACCTCGGGCGACGCCGAGGTCGAAGGTCGCAACATCCGGATCGACCTGCGCGCGGGCAAACTGCCTGCCGAAGAGATCTCCACCGGCGATACCCCTGACGGAGGCTTCAACTTCCTCAAGTCGCTGGAAAGCGCGGGTCTGGCCATTCTGGACGTGCTGGAATCCATGTCCCTGCTCTCGGCGAACTCGCGTCTGGTGGCGCGGGTCGACCTCACGGCGACCGAGCATTCGCGCTTCACCACGACGGGCACTGGCGAGCATGGTGATCTGGATATCCGCGTTGTCACCGAAGGGGCGAACTCTGCCAAGCCGATCGCAATTCTTGCCGGATTGGGCTTCGCCCTCGGGCAGGTGTACCAGCACGTCACGATTGAATCGGACCTGCAGATCTCGGGCGACATGGATCTGCGTTCCATCGTCGACCTGTCGAACTCCGCCACCGCAAGCTCCGGCGGCCTCGCCGGCTTCGGCATCGGGATCGCGGTCACGGTGACGCTGATCGAAAACACGGTTTCCGTGAAGCCGAAATCGGGCAGCGATATCGTCGGTGACCTGCGGGTGACCGCCGACACCATCGAGCGCATCTACACCGAAGGCTCCGGCAGCAGTGGCAAGGATGGCATCCTTGCCGTCGGTATCGCCGTGGAAGTCGGCATCAACACCACCACCGCGCGCGTTGCGGGCGCCGATTTGTCGGTGGGGGGCAATCTGGTCGTGCAGGCCAGCAACCACAAGATGGCGCTGGTCAAGAAGATCGGCTGGGTCATTCCGTTCCAGACCGTCGGCACCACTGCGGGCGCGTCCACCGGCACCGTCTCGGGCGGCAATTTCATCGATGACGTGATCAAGGGGCTCGACCCCAGTAGCCATGCGAAATCCATCGCGGTCAACAAGGCTGCGAAGAAGAACGACAGCAAGTTCCTCAACTGGATCGACAAGAAGATGACGCCGGCCGAGGATCCGCAGCCTCCGAAAGTCCAGATTTCCGGCGGCATCGGCGTCCAGATCGACCATGACACCGTCACCGCAGCACTTGGCAACGCGGACGGCACCGCCAGCCTGATCAACGTGGCGGGCGAGACCAAGGTCAACGCCATCGCCTCCGTGCGTCCGAAGATGATCGCAACCGCGCTCAGCTCCAACGAAGGGGCGGAATCCGGTTCGAGCACCGCGGCAGGCGCCGTGGCGCTGAACGTGGCCGACATGCACATCGACGCCGAGGCCCTGATCGAGGCCGGCGTGACCCTGCGCGCGCAGGGCGCGGTCTCTGTCAACGCGAGCTCCGAGAACAAGATCGACCCCTTCGGCATCTGGGGCGGCAACCTTATCAAGCCGGTGCTCGACGCGGCCGGCAACCCGACCTACAGCCTCGACAACGGGGTGCTCACGGACGGCGACGGCGATGCGGTCACCGGCTCGGTGGACATCTCCGCCGGCGATCTGGTGCAGGACGGCGAGACCCGCTGGCGCGCCAAGCTGCCGCAAACGGGCATCGATCTGACGGCGGAGGATTTCGCCAACGAGACCGCCAACTGGGAAGAGGTCACGCCCACGGGCACGGCCGTGACGGTCTTTGGCACGGCGGCCAACTACGTCGATGACAACTTCGGCCTCGCCGGCAACCTCTTCGACGTCTGGGCGCAGAGCTATGCGCGGGGCGAGACGTTCGGTCTGGCGATTTCGACCTCGGTCATCCTGCTCGACTACACCGCGAACGCCGAAATCAAGGATGGCGCCAAGGTCGTCGTGACCGCCGATGGCACCGATGCCGGCACGTCCGGCGCGGATCACGATGTGAGCGTCACGGCGTCGGCCCAGAACGACATGATCGCGCTGCACGGCAACTTCGCCCCCTTCGGACCGACCACCGGGGACGGCGATACGCCAAGCCGCGATAAGGGCTTCAAGAAGGGCCTCGGCAGCTTCTATTCGAACTACAAGAAGGAAGTGAAAGGCTCCAAGGCGGTCCAGAACCCCTTGGGTGAGGAGGAGACCGAGAACGCCGTTGGCGCCGCCGTCTCCATCCTGTCCGAGACGACCTATGCAACCGCCACCATCGGCGATGCGGTGATCATCGCCAACGATGTAACGGTGACCAGTTCTGCGAAGCATCTGAACTTCGGCATTGCGGCGGCGGGCGGCAAGGGCGGCAAGCTCTCGCTGAACGGCTCGTGGAACCACACTTCCGTCGACAGCAAGGCTGTCAGCCGGATCGGCTCCGGCGCGAATATCACGCTGTCGGGCAATCTCGACGTCGACGCGACCGAGATGACGCTGGTCGTCCAGTTCGCGGGCGCGGTGTCTCAGGCGGAAAGCGTTGCGGTGGGCATCTCGGGCCTCACCTTCCTCAGCGACCGTCGGGCCGACGCCCACGTCAGCGGTGGCGCCGGGGGCGGCAGCATCTCGGTCGCGGGCAACGCGACCTTTGATGCAGAGGTCAAGGGCGTGATCATCGGCGGCGCAATCGCTGCCGCGGTGGCCAAGCCGGCACCTCCCGCAGATGATACCGCCGGTTCGGGCATATCCACCGATAGTGCCGCATCGGATTCAGGCGGCACCTCCTCGCTGCCGGACGGCGTGAGCCAGCAGGCGTCCAACAGCAAATCCGGCGTTTCCGTCGCCGGTTCCGCGATCGGCTACGAGGAAGACATCTACGTCAACGCCGACATCACCGGCCTCGCGACCCTGACCGCCGGCTCCCTGAGCCTGCGCGCGGCGGACAAGGCCAACCGCATCCTCGTCACCGGCGGCGCTGCTGTCACCACGTCCAGCAAGGGCGTCGGGGTGGCAGGCGCCTTCGTGGTGATCGACAGCGTCAAGGAAATCTCCGCCACGGTGGCGACCGGAGCCAACCAGGCCATGGACCTGACGGCAGGTTCGGTCCTGATGAAAGCCTCGGACGAGGCGGTCTACTTCAGCCTCGCCGTCGGCGTTGCCGTCTCCAAGGGCTCCAAGGGCGTTGGCGTCTCAGGTTCGGTCACCGTGACCGTGGCCAAATCGACCATCGACGCGGGCTTCATCGGACAATCGGCGGCGAAGATCACGCTGGATACGACGGGCGCCGTCGACCTGAGCACGCGCAACGATTCCGTCTGGGTCCACATCTCGGGCGCGGGCGCCTATGGCGGCGCGGCGGGCGTCGGCGTTTCGGTCGGGGTGGCTGTCATCGACAGCCTGCTCGAGACACATGTCGATCACGTCGTCAGCGCCACTGCCACGAAGGCCGCATCGCTGTCGGCGACGGCCGTGAACTCCCTGACGCTGGTGAACCTCAGCTTCGGCGCGGCGGTCTCTGGCGGCTCCAAGGGCGGCGCGGGCGTCGGCATGGTTGCCTTCAACGTCTATCGCGCCTCAACCGTCGTCAAAAGCGAAGGCGCGGATCTGGAAATCGGCAATGCGGGCGGTGTGACCCTCGTGGCGTTCGATGAAACGGCTCTGGCTGCAACCGCGGGCGGGGTGGCGATTTCGGGGGGCAAAGGCGCGCTGGGCGTTGCCATCGCCGTCAACCTCGCCAAGGAGGGCGAGAAGGGCTCCGTCAAACGCGGCACCGAGGTGCTGCTGACGAACACCAGCCTGAGCGCCGATACCGGTCTGGTCAGCACCGTCGCGGTCAGTGACCTCACCATGGTGGCCATCGCGGTCGCCGGTGCCGGGTCGCAACGCTTCGCGCTGGCGGGCAGCGCGGCGGTGAACCGCAACGACATCGGCACCAAGGTCAACGTCGACGGGGGTTCCGTCCTCACCGGCAATGGCTCGATCAAGTCCGAGGCGGTGAACGTCTCGGATCACACCGCCCTTGCCGGCGGTGTCGCCATCGCGATCAATCCAACCGCCGGCGGCTCGGGCGGCGCGGGCATCGCCGTCAACCTGATCGACACGGCCGTCACGACCGAGGTCAACGGGACTGTCACCGCCGAAAGCGGCACCGTCACCGTCGGCGCGCGCGCCGATCAGACCAATGTGACCGTCGCCATGGGCGGCGCAGGCTCGGGCGGATTCTCCCTCGGCGGATCGCTGGCGATCTCCCATGTGGGGGGCAACGTTTCGGCCTCCATCGCGCCCACGGCCGCGAAAACGTGGAGCGTGCAGAACCTGAACGTCACGGCCAACGACACCTCCTCGGTGACGTCCATCGCGGGCGCATTGGGTGTCGGCCTTTCCTATGGCGGCGTCGGCCTAGCCTTCGGCTTCGTGAACATCACCCGCTCGGTCACGGCGGCGATCAACGGTCCGGTCACGATCAACGCCTCCGGCCACGTGCAGGTTCTGGCGGGCTCCCGCCGTGCCGAGGGCGCGGGCGAGGATGATCCCTACCTCGCCAATGCCGTCGACGGGTTGAGCGATGATGCCTTCAGCGATGAAGAGACTGGCGTCGCGAAAACCGACCTGAAATCGCAGGTGGTCAACATCACGGCGGCGATCGGCGGCTCGAAGATGGTGGGCGTGGGCTTCAACCTCGCGCATACGGTCGTGGATCGCACGATCAGCGCGAGCGTGGGTGGCAATGCGACGCTGAACCTCAACAACAATGACGCCGCGGTCCTTCCGAACCAGTCCGGGCAAACCGCTGGCCTGACCGTCAGCGCCGACGATTCCTCGGGTATCGTCGTGGTCGCCGTGGGGGCCGCCGCCGCCGTTGGCGCGGGGTCCGCGATCGCCGTCGCCATTGCGGGCAGCGTTGCCTATTCCGAGATCGAAAGCCACGTGGTCGCCGAGATCGGCGCCGCAACGATCAACCTGAACAACCGCGCCGATCTCGCCGTGTTGTCGCGCAATTCCTCGCTGATTGTCTCCGTCGCCATCGGCGCCTCCGCCGCTGTCGGCGGCACGACCGGCTCCGGCGCGGTCGGCTTCTCGGCGGGTGTGAACCGCGTCTCGGGCGAGGTCGGATCCCGCCTGTCGGGCACGATCACCGGCACCGGTACGGCCGCGGGCGCCAACAACATCTTCGTCGACGCCGAGAACGAGGCGCATATCGTCTCCATCTCGCTGGCCGCGGCCATCTCGGTCTCGACCGGCGGCAAGGCGGCGCTGGCGGGCGGCGGCGCGGGCAGTGGCAGCATCATTCGCGGCGCGACCTATGCGGTCGTGAAAGACGCCACCATCAGCAACGCCGATGCCATGTCCGTGGACGCCGAGGCGACCTCGATCATCACCACGGTCGTTCTGGGCGTTGCCATCTCGGTCACGGCGGGCGACGGCGGTGCCGCGTTCTCCTTGGGCGTCGCGGTTTCGACGAACTCAACCGGCGGACTGGGCCGGGACATCGAAGGCCTGCCGACCGACGCGGGCTACATCGTTGCCTCGCGCATCGTCGGCAGCGACATCACCCTGGGTGGCGCGCTCAACGTCAATGCGCTGTCCGATCAGAAGATCACCGCCGTCGTGATCGCCGCCTCCGTGGCGGTTGCCGCGACCGGTGGCTTCAGCCTTTCTGCCGCGGGCGCCGGGGCGGGAGCCGGAAACTACGGGCAATCGCGCGTGCTTGCCGAGATCGCGGGCACTTCCTCCGCGAACCGCGTGGTGGCCGAGGGCATCTCCGTCCACGCGATCAACGTATCGAAGATCACCGCCGTCATCGGTGCCGCCGCAGTCGGCGTGTCGGTCGCAGGCGGCAGCGCCGTTGCAGTCGCTTTGGCCGCGGCCGTCGCCGTGAACGAGATCGAGGCCTCCACCGTGGCGCGGGTCACGAACCTGACCCATGCCAACGGGCTCAACGCGGGCTCGGGCGCATTGAACATCTTGGCGGATACCACGCGCGGCAGCGGTGGCTCCAAGCAGATGCTTGAAATCAATACGGTTTCCGTTTCGGCTGCCGTGGCCGTCGCGGCCTCGGGCGCGACCTCGATCGCGGTTTCCGCCTCGGGCGCCTTCGCCTTCAACCGGATCACGGGCGAGACAATTGCCGAGCTGACCGAAGTCACCAATGGCTCTGCCGGCACGGTCATGGTCCGTGCCCAGAACGAGGCCGATATCGACGCGAACGTCGTCAGCGTCGCGGCTTCGGTCGGGGGCAGTGGCGGTGGCGGGGCGCTTGGCGTCTCCATCGGTGCGGTCGTCGTGTCGAACAAGATCGGCACGTCGGACGATGCCTTCGAGATCACGGCGCGGGTCAAGGACGCCCGCATGTTCGTCGTCGGGGCGATGGATGTCCTCGCGACCAACACCTCGACGATCAACGCCAGCGGCTCTGCCGCTTCGGCGGCAGTTGCCGTCTCCACCGATCTGGCAGGCGCTCTGTCGGGTGCCGGTGCCGGTGTCTACAACACCGTGCGCTCGCAGACGCTGGCCGAGGTCTCTCGTGCCAGTGGCCCCAAGGGCGCGGACAACATGCTGACGGTCGGCAGCCTCGCGGTGTCCGCGAATGACACCTCCGACATCGACGCGGTTGCGGTCGGTGCGGCGGTTGCCGCAGCGGTGGCCGGTCTGGGTGTCGGCATTGCCGTCTCCATCGGTGTTTCGATTGCCAGCAACGACATCGCCAACAGCGCGGTCGCCAAGATCGAGGACGGCAGCCTTGCCTCCGATCTTCTGGTCCTCGCCGGTCACGATGGCGGCACCGGCGGCTCGATCTCGGTTCTGGCCGAGAACAATGCCACGGCCTTCTCCAAGGCTGTCGCGGCATCGGTCGCGGCGTCCTTCGGCCTCTTCGGCGGGCTTGCCCTGTCGGGGGCGGGCGGTCGCGCCGACAACCTCGTCAGCAATGTCAGCGAGGCGCTGGTCACCAACGCGCGCCTCAGCGTGCAGGGCAACCTCGGCACCGGCGCGCGCGATCACGGCGGCATCAAGGTCGAAGCCAAGAGCGATACCGACCTGACGGCGCATATCGTGTCGGTCGCGGCAGCGGCATCGGGCGGCCTCATCGCGGGGGCGGGCTCCATCGGCGTCTCGATCCTCTTCAGCCAGGTTGGCGGCGACAAGGCGTCCGATCGCGAACATCGCACCCGCGCGGTCGTGTCCGGGTCGGTGCTCAACACCGTGGGCGCGATCACGATCAACGCGAACGCGGAAGAGACCCATCACGTCGAGGCCGCCGCGGCCTCGGTCGCCATTGCCATCGGCATCGGCGGCGCGGTCGCTGGAGCGGGCATCGGTGTGACGGTCACGAACTATTCCACGGTCGAGGCGCTCTCGGACAACAGCCTGCTGGTTGCAGGCGGCAACATCTCGATCACCTCCTTCGCCAAGACCATCGTCGATGACACCGTTCCGCTTGGAACGCCCTCCACGATGGTCGGCATTGCGACATCGGTCGGGCTTGGCGCGGTCTCGGTCAACGTGAACATCCTGCGCGTGGACGTGCAGAATACCTCTCACGCCTACATCACCTCGGACGCCAATTCCGGCGTCATCGTGGATGCGGGCGGCGATCTGACGGTCGAGGCGGATTCTATCGCGACCATGGTCGATCTGAACGGCGTCGGCGTCGCCATCGCAGGCGGCAGCGTTGCCGCCACCGGCGGCGGTCTCAACATCACCATGACGGCGGCAAACAGCGTCAAGGCCATGATCGACCTTGGCGGCAAGGGGGCCCAGGTCCGGGCCGTGGCCGGCGATATCATCGTCAAGGCCAGTGAGGTCGCGGACTTCGGCAGCGAAGTGGTGAACCTGAACGTGGCGGCCACCGCCATCGGTATCGCCGTGGGTGCGGCCGTGGTGACGAACCGCCACACCTCCTCGGTGGAAGCAACGATCAAGGACGCGCGCGTCACCGGCAAGACCGTGACCGTCAATGCCGTCGCGGACGTCAATATCGACGAGACCCAGACCACCGGCGTCAGCGTCGGCCCGGTTGCCGTCGAAGTGAACGTGGCCACGGCGGAAGCCAACGGCCAGACCCTCGTGACCGTCGAGAACGCCGTGGTCGTGGGGCAGGATCTGGTCGACCTCGTGGCGCGGTCCAACCTGTTCCTGCGCTCGACCGCGACCGGCGTGTCGGCGGGCCTGGGCGCCTTCGGCTCTCAGCATACCTATACCGAGGCCGGGCAGGATCATGCGGTCGACGTGGGCGTGAACATCAACGCGGGCGCCGAGTTGGTCTCCAATCAGGTCAACATCATCTCCGATCTGGTCACCGACATGTACGCCGATTCCACGGCTGGCGGCGGCGGCGGCCTGACGGCCCTCGGTGCGCTGAGCAACGTGCTGGATAACGCGACGTCGAAGATCACCGTCGTCTCCGGCGCGAAGATCGAAGGCCAGGGCGTCAACATCGCGGCCCGCGCGGACCGCGAGATGGACGGCAGCGCCGATGCGTTCTCCATCGCCGTGGCCTCGGGCGCCGGTGCAAGCCTGACACTGCAGGCGCTTGGCGACGCGATCGTCGAGTTCTCCGAGGGCGCCGGGCGGACAAAGATCACCGGTCGGGCGATCCAGATCGACAGCTACAACAAGGTCTACAAGGAATCGATCATCAACTCGTCCAAGTCCAACACGGTGTATTCGGGCGCGGGCAACCTCGCCGGTCTCAGCATCATTGGCACCACGGCCGACATCGGAACCGCCAGCAACAAGTCGAGTTCCAACGTCATCCTCGGCGACACCTGGATCGAGGGCCAAGGCTCCTTCACCAACCCAAGCCGCGTGACGGTCCGTGCGTTGACCAACCACTCGGTGGCGGATTCCGTCGCGGTGGATGCGGTCTCCGGTCTTGCCGGCCTCGCGGTGGCGACGACGTTCCAGACCGTTCATGCCGATACCAACGTCTCCATGGACGGGGCGTTCATCGACAACCTCGGCGGCGAGGTCATGATCGAGACCCGCGCCAACCTGCGCAACACCACCGATGCCGCCGTCTTCCAGACCGGCGCACTGTCGGCGAACCTTGGTATCGACGCGAAGGCCGAGACCTATTCCGAGACGAGCATCGACGTCGCTGACTCCCTGATCGAAGGCTCGCGGGTCGAGTTGAACGCAGGCAAGGCCAACGGCATCGTCAACTCCACGGTCTCGCGCACGGCCGCCAACGGCAGCCTCGTCTCCCTCGGGATTTCCCTCGGTGTGGCGCTGCAGACCAACACGACCGTGCTCACCTCGAGGGTGAATGTAACCGGGGCCAGCACGATCAACTCCGCCGGCAACCTCGTGCTCTCGACCGAGCGTGGCCTGCATCAGGAAAGCAACGATGGCCTTGTGCTGGTGCTTGCGGTGCCGCCTTACGGATACAATGTCGCCAACCAGGGCGGGCATTCCTCCACCAACGACGTCAACATCGACAGCACGGCAACCCTGCGCGCGGGCGTGAACTACCAGACCTATTACGAGGTCGGATACGTCGGGCCGAACTCGATCAACCAATGGGCCGACAACATCAGCAGCGGGGATGCGCCCCGTCAGATGACCAATGCCGAGAAGGCTGAAATCGGCGTTGCGGCGAACCAGGATTACGTCATCGGCTACTGGGACTCCCAGAACCTCGCCATTGATCTCTCGGCCGGTGACATTGTCCAGTTGGACGCGGCGAACATGGACCGGTCCACCGGTACGGCGGGCAATTATTACATGTTCCTCGGCACCGGCACGACGCCGGTCGTGACCCAGGCGACGGATTACACCAACACCGCGATGTGGCATGACCTCGGAGCGAACCCGAGCCAACAGCGGCAGGACGTTGCGGTCAATTCCAATGCGCTGGCCTACATGCGCGATGCCTTCTTCGAGCAGATCGTCGTGGTGCGCGCGGCGCGTCTGGATGATCCGATCATCTCGGTCGGTGAGTTGGCGACCTTGCTGGCCTCGCAGTATCAGCAGATCCAGGGCTGGATCCGCGACCACAACTCCAACCCCGAAGCCCTGGTGCGTTACAACGCGCAGCTTGAACAGATCGAAGCGCAGATGCTTCAGCTCGGGCTGACTCCGCCGAGCGCGACCAATGGCGTCGTCAACGAGACCTTGCAGGCGATCTTCATCACCATGCCCGACATCACCGCGGCGCCGGGCTCGATCTACATCCATAGCGATGCTCCCGCCTCGGCCTACTCGGGCCTCGTGACCGGGACCAACCCGACGCTTCTGGCGCACAAGGATGTGCAGGTTGATGTGAAATCCGACCTCTTCATGATGCACCGCATCAATGACGTGGTGATCAAGGACACCCGGATCGCGCGGATCAGCGACGCGACGGGCGACTACAAGGAATTCACCGCGGGCAACATCTACGCCAATGATGCGCTTGTTCCCGGCAGCACCCAACGCACGGGCGACGCCACGGCCGAGATCGATATCCTGATCAACTCCGGCAACAAGAGCACTTACGCCTATATCGACGCCATCGCGACGGCCTATGCCGCCAACAACTTCGTGCCAGACCCCTCCAATCCCGAGAACCTGATCCCGGCGACGCTGCCGAACCTGCCGCCCGACCTCTATCTGCTCGGCGCGCTGGTCAATGATATCGGCGCGGTCAAGGTCACGACCTCCACGGGCGCAGTCCGCCTGACGGGCACGATCCTTGCCAAGACCGTCAACATCTCGTCCGGCGGCGACTTCATCGTCTCGACCGATTGGTATCATGCCGGTCCGAACCCCCGGACCTACACCGGGGTACTCGATTGGCGCGAGTCCATTGAATCGAACGGTCCGGGCCTGTCCGAGAAGGGTGACATCAACACGGACTACGGCGTTCTCAACAGCACCACGAAAGGCACCGCGGAGGGGGCAGACAGTGCCGCCGCCATTGAGGCCGCCAAGACGGCAGCCGCCGCGCAATCGGCCGTGATCGCCAACGGCGTGGTTTCCATCGTGGCAACCAATGTGAACGTGAACGGCTTGATCCAGTCGGGCGTCAAGGAAGCCTCGATCTTTATCCCCGAGTCCTTCGTACCGCCGAGCACCAGCCGATCACTCCTGACTTCTGCCGATGAAGGTCTGGGCGGCATCCAATTCGGCTCTGTCAATGGCACCCAGGTGCCACTTACAGGCCGTTGGGACGCGACCGAGCAGGCCATCATCCTCGATGACATGGCATTTGCCGGCGGTCGGATCGAAATCACGGGTAACGTCTTCTCGACCGGGAAAGGCCAACTGCTCGTCGCTTCGGGTTATGCCAATCTCAGGATTCAGAACCACTCCAACCAGAAGCTGATCCTGAACAATATCGACACCAGCCTCGACCGCGAAGGGGTGATCCAGATCACCGATACCCTCGGCAAGGATGCGAGCTGGGCCGCCAAGCGCACGGTCTATACCGAGAATGCCGGCGGCATGGATGTGACCGTTTA
This sequence comes from Gymnodinialimonas ceratoperidinii, assembly GCF_019297855.1. Lineage (NCBI taxonomy): Bacteria > Pseudomonadati > Pseudomonadota > Alphaproteobacteria > Rhodobacterales > Paracoccaceae > Gymnodinialimonas > Gymnodinialimonas ceratoperidinii. The sequence continues at coordinate 3,398,189 of NZ_CP079194.1, read as the reverse complement.
CCGAGGTGATATCGCGCGTGATCCCGTCACGAACGACTTCCTCGGCGTCACCTTCACCGCGTTGGGCACCACGAGCCTCAATACCTCGACCACGCATTACAACCCGAAAGATGGAACCTTCTACATCTGGACAGAGGGCCAGAAACTCACGCTGCAGACGATCGAGACCTACTACGTCAAGACGTTCAACTTCTTCTTCGACTTCCACGCGGGCTCCGGCACGCTGCTCTCGAAGGAAATCACGCCTAACGATCCGCGGCCGCTCGTGGAAAGCGAGGCCATTCAGGCGCTGAACGAAATCAAGGCGCTTGGCGGATGGGTGGGCCTCGTCAACGAGGACAACCAGGCAATTTCCGGGGTGCCGACCGATGACGCCGCGATCATCGGACGTTTCAAGAATATCGGAAACGCCAAGGTCGAATTGACGAACGGCAATATCGTCAAGCACGACGGCACCTATTATTCTTTCATCGGTCTGAATGGCGACGCCGGGGTCAAATTCGAAGTCGAACTGAGTGACATGTTCACCTCCAGCGGCAATCTGAAGACCAGCTTCGGCCCGGGCGAACTCGATCTGACCGAGAGCTTCACCACCACCACGACGCCCGACTTCGACGAATCCGATGCGGACAAGGGCGAGTTCCTGTCCGACTTCAAGAACAAGACCGTGACCGAGCGTCGTTGGTCCGAGGGCGGCGGCTACCTGAAGAAGAAGACCGTCTACGAAGAGACCACGACCGTCGAAGGCATCAAGAAATACTGGGATATCGGCCTGCGTGCCGACCATGCGATCGAGGTCGGGTTCCTGACCTCTAGCGCAACCCCCACGGTGGTTATCGAAAGCGTTGGCGATCTGCAGATTGCCGGCAACATCGAAACGGCGGCTCATGCGCACGTCACGATCAACAACTCGTTCAGTACGGCCAGCAAGGCCATGGGCATGAATGGCGGTGCCGTGATCGCGACCGACCGGGTGTCGATCACAGGCCAGTTCCAGGCCATGCGCACGAATGGCAGGGTCGACCTCACGCTGGTCACCTTCGTTGCGCCAGCCGCGCCCGTTGCAGCCACGTTCGGAGCCTTCTCGCTCTTTTCCGCGGCGGCATCGACTGAACCCACCGCGCCTGCGAGCGCCCAGTACATCGATATCATTTCCAATGCAGACATCGAGATCGGCATTGGCTCCAACACCAACGCCGATGGCTCTGTCCTCATCAAGCGCGCATGGTCGAACGGCGGCAACGTCTACATCAACGCGCCGCAGGGCATTTTTGCCGACACCGTGAATGGCACCGACCCGCATATCCGGGGCAACCGTGTCGAGCTGCAATCGACCGAGTCGATCATCGGCACGACCAGCAACCCGATCCTGATCGACACCGATCACCTCGCGGTTGACGGCGGCTTCACCGCGGCGTCCGCCCTGGGTGTGCACGTGGTCGAGACCGAGGGCGACATGCACCTCGTCAAACCCACCAAGATCCGCACGAGCTTCATCCGTGAAGATCAGGGTGACGCCACGATTTCCGTTGGCGCGCTGGAAGGTGTTGTCAGCCTCGGCACGTGGTCGGGCAACATCCTCGATTACAACTTCGAGGATGACACGGCTCTGACCGAGGCCCGCCTCGCGGCCTATCTCGATCGCTTCGGCTCTGAAGATGCCTCGCGCGTTATCGCAGGCCGCACGCTGGATGGAGAAGTCCGGACGGCGAACAGCGCCTACAACGATTACTGGGCTCTCGTGCGCACACCCGGCGGCGGCGGTCCGGTTGACGCGGATCTCGACAATGTCGATGCCTTCAACACGCTGGTTGCGAACACCGCCGCCGCGAACGAAATCACCGAGGCCGAGGCCCGCGCGCAGCAGACAGCACGTTTCGCGGATATCCATGCGGCGGAGTACGACAAGTCGTTCCGCGACACGGCCAGCTACAATGATTACTACGAGCTGATCTACGTGGATGGCGAAACCGTCGCGCTCACGGAAATGTCGACCTTCAAGGCCGAAGCCGCCACGCAATTGCGCAACCAGTTCGGTGCCGGTCTCGCGGAGACTTACGGGTCCATCCACCTGTTCCTTGCGACGCAGGACGTGGGCGCGAATACCGATGTCAGCGACTACATCAACTCCATCCACGTGGACTCCGTCGACAAGCCCGACCTGGCAACCATGCCCGGCCTGAAGACGCTCGTCGCCACGGAAAATCCGGGCGCTACACCGGAGGAACTTGCCGAAGCCGAGGCCGCGGCGGTCGATCGGTTCCGTCCGATCCACGATGCCCTTTGGTCCGCAAGCAACGCGACGCTGGTCACCTATGTCACCGAGGTCCGCGACGGTGCCGACACTGCGGCTACCTTCGATGTGGACGAGGAACCCGACGTGGTCTCCATGTTCTTCGGCGCCCGTGGCGATATCGACGACGAGATCGCCGACGGCAGCCTTGACGCTCTGGTGCCGGGCTTTGACGGCGTGGCCGCCCTCGCGTCGATCAACACGTCGCTCGAGTATCGCTTCAAGGAGCTGCACGAAGCCAACAAGGATCGCGAGCAGAAGGCGACCTATGTCGAGAGCCTGTTCCTTGAGGACGAGGCCCGCGAAACCGCCATCGATGCGGAACTGGACAAGATCGGCGCGATGAACGCCGCGCTCCCCGCCGCCGTGGCCAGCAAGCTCTATCCGCTGCTGCAAGTCGGCGCGATCCTTGGCGGTGCCACTGCGGCAGCCGAGAATGCCAACATCATCGCGCCGGAAGTGATCCTGAACGCGGCCGGCGACAAGGCCGCGGGCGAAGGCCGGATCGGCACGCTGACAGAGCCTGTGGATATCGACTTCACCCTCGATCTGACGATCGACGACTCGCTCTCCGACGCCGAGAAGCAGGAGCGTCTCGACGCGCAGAACCTGCGCCGTGCCCTGCAGACGCAGGACGTGATCGATATCGTGCACCAGATCTACGTGCGGACGGGTGGCGAGATCATCCTCGCCGTCGGCGACGAGCCGGCCGAAGGCGCTTTGGCGGATGACACCAGCAACTGGACCAAGATCGATCTGGTCTACGCGGACCTGCTGAACCCCGTGCCGACCGACATCAAGACCGGCGAGGTTCTGGTGATCTGGAACGTCTGGCCCGATCAGACCGGTGGCGACGCCACGGCGCGCACCTACAAGCTGTTCCAATACGGCGGCACCGATACCACGGTTGATCCGCAGACGATCAACTGGGCTGATCCCGGCACCAGCTGGACCGACATCACCGATGCGATCAACAAGGTGCCCGAGGCGGGCAGCATCACGCTCGACAATGGCGATTTCTTCAAGGATCTCTGGGACGTACAGCGTGTCTCGGCGCAGCCCTTCGCGGATGTGAACCTGCGGGCCTCCACCCCCACGGCATCCATGCTGCTGCAGATGATCTCGACCGGCATGGCGGGCATCGGCCACGACGGCGTGGAGTTGAACGTGCGCAAGGCCGACAGCGGCGGCTTCCTCCGTATCCTGACCACCGGCAACCTTCTGGACGTCTCCGGCACCGCCGGGGCGGCCGCCACGGCTCAGGAATACATCAGCCTGATCTCCGACGGCGAAATCGGCTCGTCCGAGACGGCCTTCACCATCGACGCGTCCGGTGACAGCGTGCTGCTGGTGCAAGCCGCGCGCGACGCGAACATCGAACAGCTCGGTGGCGATCTGACGGTCGAGCGCGCCCTTGTCGGCGGCGACCTGACGCTGTCCATGAGCAATGGCCTGAAGATCGGCGACATCGACTCCATCGGCGGCACCGTGACGCTGAACGTGGACGGTGACGTCACCGATCTGGCCAGCGATGATGATGATCCCTCCGCGGATATCACCGCGGTGCGCTTGGTCCTGAACGTCGGCGGCAGCTTCGGCACCACCGACGATCGGATCGAGACGAATATCGGCACGACCGTCGAAGGCACGGTCGGCGGTACGCTTTACCTGCATGAACTGACCGTCCTGACGCTGGCCGACAAGGGCCTGACCGTCACCGGCTTCGCCGATATCCTGTCGGAACAGTCGATCCAGGGTGCCGTGGCCGGCACGCTGTCGGCGGCTGGCCTGACCATGCGCTCGAACCTCGGCAACATCGGTGGCGTGGGCCAATCCCTCGACATCCTGCTGACCGGTACGAACACCGTGCTCAACGCCCAGGCCGTGAACGAGGTCTGGCTGACCTCGCGCGGCGATATCCGGGTGGATACGGTCCAGTCCGGCAACGTTGTGACCATGTCCAGCAGCACCGCAATCTCCGACGGCAACCTCGACACCGACGCGAACATCACGACCCAAACTGCCCGTCTGCAGGGGGCCACGATCGGCTCCGAGGCCAATCACCTCGAACTCAACGTCACGCGCGTGGCGCTGGACGCGGGGCTTGGCGGTGCGGTGGTCGAGAACCTCAAGGCGTTGTTGATCGACGAGAATTACTACGACGGCTTCGCGGTCAAATCCTTGGGTAACGTGCGCATCGTCGTGCGCGAAACCACCGCCCTGACCGATGACCTCACCCTTTCGGGTGACATCAGCGTCGGTGAAACCGGCGTCACGGCGAAGAACCTGACGTTCAATGTCGGCGACGACTTTGAGCAGACCGCCGCAAGCTCCATGACCGTGACCGGCTCGATCGTCTTGCAGGTGGATGAAGGCGTGAGCGACGGTGAAACGATCACCCCGGCCTTCGGCGATCCCTACCAGATGGGGTCGACCGTCAATATCTTCGGCGAGATCTCTGCCGCGACAACCACCATCATCGGTAATAGCGACGCTGACACGATCCTGATCCAGCCCGGCACCTTGACCGGCGACGTCAGCGTGATGACCGGCGACGGCACCGATACGATCACCGTCACCGAACTGGGCGAGCGCGATCCGCTGGACAGCTTCCTCCTCGATGGTCAGGGCAACGCCGATGAATACATCATCAACCGTCGCAGCGGCGTGGTCAGCAACGTCATCACCGTGAAGGACTCCGGTGCCTTGGATGACGGCGCCGATATCCTGACGATCAACGGTCGCGATGGCGCCGCGGACGAGGTGCTTGTGCGCAAGAACTTCATCGCGCTCCTGAACGAGAACCTGGACGGCTCGCGGTCCGACAAGTTCGAGCGGATCAACTACGACGGCTCGATCAATGGCCGCGTGCGGGTCAACACCCTCGGCGGCGCCGACATGATCGCGTCCGACGACACCAGCACGCTGATCACGCTCGATGGTGGTGCCGACGACGACACCTTCCAGATCGGCCAGATGTTTGGCTCCGATCGGATCGTGCCCAACGTGTTGCTCGGCGACGAGATCGAGACCAATGAGACGACGCAGGGCTTCCTCTCGGTCGGCAACAGCCACCCGATGGTGGTCTATGGCGGTCTGGGCGAGGACACCTTCAACGTCTATTCCAACAAGGGTCTCACCAAGCTCTACGGCGAGGATGGTGACGACACCTTCGTGGTCCGCGCCTTCGTGCTGGCTGAAAACCCGAACAAGACTGCCGGTGGCGGCGATGCCGAGGCCTTCGGCGGCGGCGGCGACGACAGCTTCCTCTACAACATCAACGCGCCGCTCGCGATCGACGGCGGGGCCGGGATCGACAGCATCGTGGTGCTCGGCACCGAGCGCAACGACAGCTTCCTGATCACCGAGCAGGGCATCTTCGGCGCCGGTCTCAACATCAGCTTCGAGGGCGTGGAACGCGCCGAGATCGACGGTCTGGAGGGCGACGACAGCTTCTACGTCCAGTCCACCGCCGCGAACATGACCGTGACGGTCATCGGCGGGCTCGGCTCGGACTTCATCAGCGTCGCGGGCGACGTGACCACCGATATCGTCTCGCTCGAGGTCGAGGGATCTTCGGGCATCGTCAACCATTCGGTGCAATCCGACGACCCGGCCTACAACGGGATCTTCGTGGACGGTCTGCGCCTGAACGTGGCCAACGAGGGCTCGGGCCTCTTCGAGGTCGACACCAGCGGCCTCGCGGTGCTGGAAGAGGGCGGCACCCACGGGTTCTACCGCATCCGCATGACCGAGGCGGTCGCGGCAACGGCCTACCTGACGGTCTCGGCCACGCGCTCCTCCTCGCAGGATCGCAGCCTGCCGGGCGCGCGGAAGGCGGAATCTATCGCCGTCTCCTCCAACTCGGCTTCGGGCTACCGCTCGGCCACCGTGCTGACCTTCACCAACTCCACCGCGTGGCAGACGGTCTACGTGCAGGCGCCGCAGGATGACGCCGCCGAAGGCACCCGCAAGATCGTGGTCTCGCATCAGGCGGTAGCTGCCACCGGCACCGATGCAGAGACAGCCGAGAAGATCGGCAAGACCAAGATCGCCAACGCCGAAGTGACGGTCTTCGACGACGACGCCTACGGCATCCGCGTCGACGGCAACCCCTCCTCCATCGACGTGGTCGAAGGCGGCTCGGGCGTGACCCTGAACATCACCGCCTCGCGTCAGCCTGAAAACGGAGAGGACATCTTCTACGTGGTCGACTTCCCGGCCGGTGATTTCACGGTCACCAGCGCGGATGAAACCTACACCGAGGTGGTCGACGGCAAGCTGCAACTCAAGTTTACCGAGGACAATTACGCCGCCGGCATCGACATCGTGGTCACCGCCGTGGACGACACCCTCGAAGAGAACCGTGAACGGCAGACCCTGTCGATCACCCTCGACACGGCTGCGACGACCCAGGCCTCCTGGGTCGATACGGCCGAGGCGACCGAGATCGACGTGCGGATATTCGACAACGACAAGGGCGAGGTCATCGTCACGGAAACCAATGGTGACACCATCGTTTCCGCGACGAACCCCGACACCTACACCCTCGTCCTGTCGAAGGTGCCCGAGGAACATACCGAGGTCGTGGTCTCGGTCCTGACCGACGGTCAGACCATCGCGGGCAGCACCGATCCGCGCTGGAACGCCACCGAAAAGACGGTGACCTTCACCGACGAGAACTGGGATCAGCCGATCACGATCGAGCTGACCATCGGCACCGTGACCGAAGAGCCGCAGCCGACCATCAAGCCGGGCGCGCAGAACCACCTGCTCTCGGGCATCCAGGGGCCGCTGTTCCTCTTCGGCGGCACCGGGCCGGGCGCTGACCGCGCCATCATCAAGGGCATCACCCTGCCGACCGAGACCGATACCGATCTGGTGCAGGTCTCCAATCCGGTCAATGAAGACGAGCAGACCGACCGGTTGGTGATGTTCAACGACGGCAGCGCGGCGGTGCAATCGGGTCGCCTGGAAGAGGGCAACCTCTCGGGCTTCGACATGCGCGCCACCGATCTGGAGCTGAATTTCGGCACGCCGACCACGCCCGATCCGCGCAGCTTCCGTGCCGGGATCAACTACGAGAACATGGAAGTGGTGGAACTGCTCCTCGGCTCCGCGAGCGACACGCTCGACATCGACAGCACCGCGGAGGGCGCGCTGACCGTGGTCCATGGCGGCGGCGGGGCGGACACGATCCGCGTGACTGCCGATGCCCAGGCGGGCGGCGCCGACCGGATGCTCGCCATCCTCGGCGACAGCACCCAGGACGGCATGCGCTACAACAGCACGACCGAGGCCATCGACGGCTCCGGCCGCCGGTTCGCAGTAGGTGGCAATGACGTGATCGACGCCAGCGGCGCCTCGGGCTTCGTGATGGCTTACGGCGGCGTCGGCAACGACAATATCACCGGCAGCAACTTCAACGACCACCTGCTTGGCGGCTCCGGCGATGACACGATCAACGCCCTCGGTGGCTCCGATCACGTCTACGGCGACAACGGCCTGCGGATCGACCAGTCCGTGCGTCTCGACCAGCAGGACCAGCTGATCACCATCGTCACCGCGCAGGTACAACCGGACGCAGGCTTCAACCCGCAGACCGGCGATGCTCTGGGCGCCGCGGGCACGGACCTGATTTCCGGTTCCGGCAGCAATCTTGTGATTGCCGACTTCGGCATCGTGGACCAGATCGGCGGCACCAACCGCGCCTACAACACCGACAACCTCGTGATGGTCCGCTCGCTGCGCGAGGACGAGGGCGGCAACGATGTCGTCACGCTCACCGGCAATGGCCGCGACATCGTCGTTGCCGGGGCCGGCACGGACGCCGTGACCACGGCCGCCAGCGAGGCGATCATCTTCGGCGACACCGCGATGCTCACCTTCGCGCTTGACGGGGTGCAGCCGATCATGGCGACGACCTCTCCCGCCAACGGCGCCATCGGCGACAACGACACGATCAACGGCGGCTCCGGCGAGGAATGGGTCATCGGCAGCGTCGGGGTGGACGAGATCCATCTGGGCTCCGGCGGTGGCATCGCGCTTGGCGACAACGGCCGGATCGAGGCCGACGCCGCGGGCAACCTCCTGCGGATCGAGACCATCGAAAGCGCCATCGGCGTGGGCGATATCGTCACCGCGGGCAACGGCACCACCTTCGTCTTCGGCGGTGCCGGGGCGGATGACGTGACCACCGCGGGCGGCGATGACGTGATTGCCGGCGACATGGCGGTACTGACTTTCGAGGCAGGGGTCCGCTCCTTCTTCGAAAGCGTGATCGAAGATCCGGCCCATGGCGGCAACGACTCCGTCTCTTCGGGTGCCGGTGACGACTGGGTGATCCTGGGCGAGGGCGATGACACATCGCTCAGCGCGTCGGGGCTCAACATCGTGATCGGCGACGCCGGTGAGATCGAGGGCGAGGGCGCGACAGGCTTCTATCTCCGGGTCGCCTCCACGCAGCCATCGACCGGCGGCGACGACACGATCACCGGCGGCTCGGACCGCGACGTGCAAATCGGCGGCGCCGGGGGCGATCTGCTGCAGGGCAACGCCGGCAACGATCTGCTGCAGGGCGACAACGGCCTGCTCTATCGCACCGGCTCGATCGAGCGGGGCGAGCGCACCTTCGAGAGCACCTTCATCGAGGACGGCGGCGACGACACGCTGATCGGCGACACCATCCCGGACCCCACCATCGGGCGCGACGTGATGATCGGCGGCATCGGCGACGATCTCTTCAGCCTCGATTACGGCACCGATATCGCGGCGGGCGAATTCCTGCGCCTGCGGTTCGAGCCGCAGGGCGATGGCCGCGATCTCGTGACCTCGTTCCTGACCCCGGCCGTGCGCGATCTCGACCTTCTGGTTCAGCTCACCCTGGGTGTGAACTTCGCCTCGGAACGCACCGAGTTCATCGGCGTGGTCGCCAATGACGACGACCTCGACCTGGGCGATTACACCAACCTCGGCACCCTGCGTGGCGACCGTATGGACCTGCTGTTCATGCCGGCCGAATTCTTCGGCGAGGCGGCGCTGGAAGACCTCCTGTCGCTGCTCAATACCTCGGGCGGCAAACTGGGTCTCTCGGGCTTCCGGATGATCTCGGAAGAGCAGCTTCTGGGCGGCGAAGGCGTCAACCCGCTGACCGAGGATGGCCTGCCACCGCAGCAGGACGGCGACCAGCGCGAAGGCACGGCGCCGGACCTCGACGAGGCGGCCCTGCAACCGGGCGGCGCGGCGGATCTCGAGCAACTCGAAGCCGAGATTGCGGCCTTCATCGCCCAAACCGACCAAACGCCCCCTTGGCAGATGGGTGGCTGGCGCATAGGCACTTAAGTCAACGATCTGAATAAATTGGTCCCTTATGGCCGCCAGCCCTGAATACCCTCTTTTCCGCGAGGCCCTGGGACGACACCTCGCGTCGCTCCAGGGTCTTTCGGGCGTTCAGGCGTTCCTGCGCGAAGGCGACGGGCTGTGGCAGGAGGCGGCCCGTTTCGGCAAGATCGACGAGGCGCGGATGATGCCGACGCTCGACGCCTACACCCCGGACGGGGGCGGTGCGGTGGAAGCGATTGCCGGCGCGCAAAACGCCTGGGCCGCCCATTACATGGTCGGCGGCGCGGGGCTCGATCTGGTGTTGATGCTGCGCCTCGACGGGGTCGCCCCCGCCGACCTGCAGTCGCAACTGACGCTGGTGGAGACCCGCGTGGGCTGGCTCCTCGTCGCCGCGTTAAGCGACCGCAGCGCGCAATTGGGGGCCGTGGCCATCGGCACCGAGGTCGGCAGCCAGATCCTGCTCGACGCCGCAACGGCCCGCAACCGCCGCCAGCTTGCCGACCAATGGGTCGCCCGGCTGGAGAAAGCCCTGACCCCCGACCTGATCGCGGTGACCTGGCTGAAGGGCGACAAGCCCAAGCTTCAGGCGCTTTCGGGCGGCGGCATGGTGGACCGCAACAGCGAGGCCCGCAGCCAGATCGAAGCGCTGGCCGATCACGCGGTGCGCGCCCGTGCGCCGCAGATCATCGACGTGGTCGATGCCGAGCCCGACGACAAGCTGCCCACCGCCACCGACGATCAGCTGCCCGACCCGAAGGAGCAGATCCTGCTGGAAGACGCCATGGCCCGGATCCGGGTTCTGGGCGGCACGCGGGGTCTGTCCCTGCCGGTCTACGGCGGCGATGATCCCAAGGCGGTGATCGTCTGCATCTGGGCCGATGACACGCTGGCCGGCGATATCCATCCCGAATCCGCCGATCTCCTGACCCAGGTGCTGAGCACCTCGCTCTCGATCCAGGCGCGGGCGTTTCCCTCGCTCTGGCGGCGGGTGGGGAACTGGCTCTGGGCGATCATCCGCGGCGTCTTCGGCCCGACGGTCTGGCGCCTCAAGCTGTTCCTGCTTCTCGCGACCTGCCTCATCGTTGCGCTGGCGCTCTGGCCATCGCAGTTTCAACCCACCTTCTCGGCCCGGATTGAAGCGCAGGACCGCCGCGTGGTCTCCGCGCCTTACGACGGCTTCCTCGCCGAAGCGCCGTTCCAGCTTGGCGACCGCATCCAGCCGGGGGAGGTCATCGTCGCTCTCGAGGACAGCGACCTCGTGCTGCAACTGGCCGAAACCCAATCGGAGCTGTCCGAGGTCGCCAGCGAAGTACAGGCCGCCCGCGCGCAGCGTGACAGCGCCCGCGTGCAAAGCCTCGAGGCCCAGAGCCGGCAGATCCAGGTACGGCTCGACCTGCTGCAACGGCAATTGGATCTGGCCCGGTTCGAGGCCGAGGCGCCGGCCGTCGTCGTCGGCGGCGACGCGTGGCGCAGGGTTGGCGGCCGCGTCCGTCTCGGCGAGCCGCTGCTGGAGCTTGCCGCCCCCGATGGCTTCCGGGTGCTGGTCTTCATCGACGAGGATTGGGTCGCGGACCTTGACGCCGACGCCGCCGGCACGCTGCTGCTGACCGCCCACCCCGGAGCGCCCATCGAGGTCACGCTCAGCAACATCACCTCCGATCCGCAGCTTCGCGACGGGGTGAACACCTTCACCGCGTGGATGGATATCGAGGAACAGCCCGACGTCGTCCTGCTCGACGGGATGCGCGGCGTTGTCCGGGTCGACGGCGGCGAGACATCCATGCTGGGCGCCTATACGCGCGGGGCCGCGCGGTGGCTGCGCCGCACGCTCTGGCGGTGGAGCTGACCGGCCATGTCGACGCTTCGGAACCCCGATTGGCACCTTCTGTCCGATCAAAGCTTCCGTCGCCGGGCGGCCGTTGAAACCAGCCACCAGATGTTTCGCGGCGAGGCTTTCATCGTCCTCTCCGATCAGGTCACCGGCCAACATCTACGCCTGACCGAACGTGCGCAGGAGTTGTGGCAGATGTTCGATGGCCGCACGAGCCTCGGCGACATCTGGGAAGCGCTGATGCAGCGCCCGGCGATTGCGCCAACCCAGGGCGAGATCGTGGAATGGGTGATGCAGCTGGTGGGCTCCGGCCTGCTGCTGTCGGACCACGATCTCGATCCCAAGCACCTCAGCGACCGGACAGGCAAGCGCCGCACCGCCGCCGTGGAGCAGCGCTTCGTCAGCCCCCTTGCCGTCAAGATCAAGCTCTTCGACCCGAGCGCGCTGGTCCGGGTCACTTACCCGTTCGTGGCCTTCCTTTTCACGCCCCTTGGCGGCATCGCGATCCTCGCGCTGGTGATCACGGCGATCACCATGGCGATCATGAACGCCGAGGCGCTGATGCAATCGACGGATCAATCGCTGATCTCGCAGGGGGGGCTTTTGTCCCTCGCCTTGGCCTATCCGATCATGAAGGGCCTGCACGAGCTGGCCCATTGCTACGCTCTCAGGCGCTTCGGCGGCGAAGTGCGGGAATTCGGCGTCATGCTGCTGGTGATGTTCCCGGTGCCCTATGTCGAGGCGTCGGCGGCCAGCACCTTGCCCTCCAAATACGCGCGGATGCTGGTGGGGGCGGCGGGCATCGTGGCCGAGGTCATGATCGCCGCCATCGCGCTGCTCATCTGGTTGCAGATCGAACCGGGGCTGGAGCGCGCGCTCCTGTTCAATTTCGTGCTCATCGGCTCGATCTCCACCATCGTGTTCAACGGCAATCCGCTCCTGAAATTCGATGCCTATTTCGTGCTCGCCGACTGGCTGGAGATGCCCAACCTCGCGCAGCGCTCCGGCGAGTATCTGCAGGACCGGTTCCTGTCGCGGATCATCGGACTGCGCCAAGAGGTGGAGCCGCGTCCGGGCGAGGCGCGCATCCTTGCGGTCTACGGCGTCGCCTCGCTGGCCTACCGGATGCTCCTGACCTTGACGATCGCGCTGATCGTCTCGTCATGGTTCTATGTTTTCGGCATTCTTTTGGCGGCATGGGCTGTCATCATGGGGGTGTTCTGGCCGCTGTTCAAAGTTGCAAAAAAAGGGGTGCGCATGGCACGAACGCAAAACCGGGTGCGCCGGGCCGGGGTGCGGCTGGCGCTCTTTCTGGCGCTCGCCATCGGGTTGCTGGCCTTTGTCCCGTTGCCGTTCTCTGCCCGTGGTGAAGGCCGCATCGTGCCGGTGCCGGGCGCCGAGGTTTCGGCCGCCACGGCGGGTCTGCTCTCGGACAGCGAGGTTGCCGACGGCGCGCAGGTCACACGCGGCACGACGCTGATTCAGCTCACCAACCCGGTCCAATCGGCGCGCCGCGACGCCTTGGCGATGAACGTCGCCTACCTCGAAGACGCGCTGGAGCGCAGCGGCCTGAGCGTGGCCGAGCGCCAGCGCTTCGAGGGCGAGCTCGAGGTCGCCCTCGCGAGCCTCGCCAATGCCGAGGTGCTGGAAGACGCCCTCTCGGTCCGGGCGCCGCTGGATGGACGCCTGAGCTGGACGGCGGGTCAGGCGCCGACGCCCGGCACCTTCGTGTTCCGCGGCGACCGTCTGGGCTTCATCATCAACGCCGAGGCGCTGCAGATCGTGGCCGCGATCCCGGCGGCTTATTCCGGCCGCGCCGAAGGGGTGGGCCGGATCGAGTTCCGCCTTCCGAACGAGACCTCCATCACCGTGCCTTTCACCCGCGAGCGGATCGTGGACGTGGGTCAGCAGGTCCCGCCGGAGCTGCTCCGTTCGGCGGGTGGCCCGGTGCCCGAGCAGCCGGGCAACCCCGGCATGGCGCTGGATGCGCGCTGGATCATCTGGGCCGCGCCGGACCGCGATCTGTCGCGGTGGGCCGGCGCGCGCGTGGAGGCGCGGGTCGATCTCGGCTCTGCCAGCGCGCTGGTGCAGGCCCAGTTCCACCTGCGCCGCCTGTTCCTGCGCGTCACGCGCTTCTAGGGCGGGGCGATGGCGGAGCGTCCGACCCTCAAGGCCTTCGCGCGCTCGCGCCGCCGCCCGGTGCGTCGCGACGTGAAACCCCTGTCACGGGTACGCCTGTTTCTGGACGAATGGATCACCTGGCGCTTCGCTGCACGGGTCGACCGAACCGCCGCCATGCAGCGCGCCATTGCCGCCGAGCGCGCCAGCTTTGAAGCGCTCGACGATGCCGAATTGCGCGCGCTTTTCGACAAGCCTCTCCGCGCCGAGGATCTTATGGATGCGGCCAAGGGGGCCGAGCGGTTCTGCGCCGTGCTCGAAGTCTTCCGCCGCGAGACCGGCCTGCGGCTGCGTGAGAACCAGATCGAATGCGCCCTGCGGCTCCTCTCGGGCACCTGCGTGGAGTTGCGGACGGGTGAGGGCAAGACGCTGGCGGCGGGCATGGCGGCGATTGCGGCGGCCAGCGTCGGCGTCTCGGTCCATGTGGTCACGGTGAACGATTACCTCGCCGCGCGTGACCACGAGCTGATCGCGCCGATGGCCCGTTTCATCGGGGTCAGCACCGCCGTGATGCAGCAGGATGACAAGGACGACGACCGGCGCACCGGCTACGATCACGACATCGTCTACGGCACCAACAAGGTCGTGGTGTTCGACCACCTCCGCGACCGGCGCGAACAGCGCACCCTTGGCGACAGCCATCGCCCCCGGCAGACCGGGCAGGCGCTTGCCATCATCGATGAGGCCGACTCGGTCCTGATCGATGACGCCACGGTGCCGATGATCCTTTCGGAGCCGTCCAAGCCGCCACCGCCGGTGGACATGGCCCTGTTCCGGCACCTCGTCGCCTTCGCAAGCGCCTTGCAGGAGGGCGCGGAGCGCGAGCGCGACAAGCATGGCAGCTGGCGCCTGACCCCGCGCGGGCTGGCGGCACTGAAGCGCGAGGCTGCAAGCTGGCGCCACCCGCTGGCACGGACCTCGGACATCATCGGGCTGGCGGAAACGGCGCTGATGGCCTGCTACGGGTTTCTCAATGGCGTCGCCTATATCGTGCAGGACGATGAGGTCGTGATGATCGATCAGGCGACCGGCCGGCTCATGCCCGATCGCAAATGGGATTACGGCCTGCAGCAGATGGTCGAACTGGTCGCGGGCGTCCCCCCGAGTGACGAGACGCGCACCGTCGGGCAGATCACGCAGCAGACGTACTTCCGCCAATACCGCATCCTCTCGGGCCTGACCGGCACCGCGAAGGAATGCAGGGGCGAGTTCTGGGCGATCTACGGCCTCGCGGTCTGGGCCGTCGCGCCCCACGCCAGGAGCCAGCTGAAGGGCAACCCGCTGCGCGTGTTCCGCACGCAGGCGCAGAAATGGGACGCGGTCGCTCGGCGCGCCATCGATATCGCCGAAACCCGCGCCGTGTTGATCGGCCTCAACGACGTTGCCGAAAGCGCCGCCCTGCAGGCGACTTTCGCCGAGCTGGGGCGCGAGGTGGCGGTGCTCGACGCGCTGACCGAGGCGCAGGAAGCCGAATTGGTCGCCCGCGCCGGTCAGCAGGGCGCGATCACCATCGCCACCCACCTCGCGGGGCGCGGCACCGACATCGGCCTCGCGCCGGAAGTGCGCGCAGCGGGCGGCCTGCATGTGATCATCGCCTCGGTCATGCCCTCGGGCCGGTTGGAGCGGCAGCTCTATGGACGGGCAGGGCGGCAAGGCGATCCGGGCAGCTACGACACGATGATCAGCCTGCAGGACCGGGGGCTGGTCGAAGGGGCTTTCTCCCTCGCGCGGCACGTTGCAACCTCGTTGCTGCGTCTGGGCGCCTTCCCGGCCCGCAGCCTGTCGCAGATACAGGCGGACCGGGATCGGCGGTCGCGGGCGATGCGACGGCAGACACTGCTGCGTGAACAGGATATGGTTAAGCGATTGGGCTATCGGTAAAAAGAGGAAGGCAGATGATGCGAAGGTGGAAGATGATGGCGGCAGCGCTGACAGGGCTGCTTTGCGCCGGACCCGTGGCAGCCCAGGTCGCCGCGCCCCTGACCTGCCTGCTGGTGCCCGCGCGCAGCAGCGATATCGGCTCCGACCGCAGCGGGATCGTGATCTCCGTTGATGTCGCGCGGGGCGATTTCGTCGAGGCGGGCGATCCCCTCGTCCGCTTCGATACGCGTCTGGCCGACGCCGATCTGCAGGTCGCCCAGATCACCATCAACGGCCTGCAGGAGCGCCTTGGCCGCAGCGAAGGGCTCCTGAGCCGCAACCTGATTTCCCGCGACGAGATCGAGGCCCTGCGCACCGATCTGGCGCTTGCCATGGCGGAGCAGGCGCGCGCGCTGATCGAGCTCGAGCGCGGCACCATCCGCGCGCCTTTCGCGGGCTACGTCGCCGAGGTCGCCATCGCGGAGGGCGAGTTGATCGGGCCGGAGCCGCTTCTGCGGATCATCGAGGTGGATCAACTCGAGGCCGAGCTGGTCTTCCTTGCCGGCGCGTTCGGCGAATTCGAGATCGGGCAGGAAATCTCGCTCTCGGTGGAATTGACGCAAGCCAGCGTCACGGCCACGATCACCGCCATCGATCCCTTCATCGACGCCACCTCGAACACGTTCACCGTGATGGCCGAGATCGACAATCCCGACCGCGCGATCCCCGCCGGCAGCAGCTGCGCGGTGGCGCTCTAATCGGGGAGCTCTAGGCGAGGCGCTCCAGCGCGCCAAGCACCTGCTCGGGCGTGCTTTCGACGTAGACCGTCAGGAAATCGCCCTTCTCGCTGTCGCGTCCGCCCGCGAGGTGCACGAGGTCCCGGGTTCGCAGCGCCTCCACGATCTCGTCGCCCATGGGGCGCTCGGCGAGGGGGGCGGCCCACCGGGCAAGGCTGGCACGGTCCAGTTCCGCGCGCCGCACGGTTGTCAGCCACGACGATCGCTCCGCCGCCATGGTGCGCGTGCAGATCGCCGTCTCCGCGGTCAGGTCGGCGAAGACGTCTTCGGCGGCCACCGGGTCAAGGCCGAAGCGGGCGAAGCTCTCGGCCATCGGTGGCCAGAACGCCGCCTTGGGGGCAACCGGCTGGCAATGGTAATCATCGCGGCGCACCACGCCCGAGGGGAGCGACTTGAACCCCCGGTACAGCGGGAAAGGCGTCAGGTTGCCCGCGTCCACCCGCGCGGCCAGCACCTCCCAATATTGCGTGTAGACCCGGACCGAGGCGCCATCGCCGCGCAGCGCGAGGCCAATGGCGTCGGCCCCCGGCAAGGCCCGTGACCACGTCGACAAAAGCCCCTCTGGCAGTCCGAGGGACAGCGCGGCCGAGGCGATCATCTTTGACGCCTCCACCGAGGTCTCGAAAAAGAAAAGCACCCGCGCCTCGGTGCCCTGCGCCGTCATCGACCATGACCGTTCACAGGCATCGGCGCTGTGGGCGAGGCGTTCAAGTTCAGAGAAATCATGATCCATGCCGAACGATGGATCATGTGCGGCGACGTTGAAAGTCACAGGTTCAAAAAAATGCGCCGTTTCCGCTTTTCGATGGCTAGGAACAACGGCTTGAATTCATTAGCGTTACGCTAAGGCAGCGTCGGGGGACAATATGCGCTCGTTCAAAATTTTCTTGGCTTCGATGATTTGCGCCTGCGGAATGCAGGCCACGGCGCAGACCGTGGCGACCGGAGAGGGCGCGCCGGAAGCGGCCGCGGACAGCTACAACCCCAATCCGATCGCGAATTTGTCAGCCAGAATTGGCTATAACACCGATAGCGGTTTCGTCGGGGGGCTGGGATACGAGACCGAAAGGTTCCTCGGGCAGGACGCCGATTTCTCGATGCGGATCGAGGCGCAGGAAGGCGCGACTCGCTTCAACGTCTCTTACGGCAACGATGCCATCTTCGGAGAATCACCCCGCTTCGGCCTCACGCTCTCGCATTCGGAAACGACCGAGGGCGATGTCTATGGGTTCGAATCCACCGCGACCCGCCTGCAACCGCGTCTGACATGGGATCTGACCGAGCGCAGCCAGATTTCCACCTTCCTGAATTACTCGCGCAACGAGATCGGCTCGGTCGATGCGACGGATTCCATCCTGATCCGCAACGATGAGGGGCAGGACCACCGCCTCTCGCTTGGCGCGACCTACCGCGCCGCGCTTCCGATTGAAGGCAGCGGCCCCCTGCGTCGCGCCCGGTTCAGCTTCGGGATCGAGGCCGGGCATACCAGCCGTGACCACGAATTCGCGATCTTCACGGCGCGCGCCTCGACGGTCCACACGTTCGGGGACGGCAATGTGATCATCGGCAGCTCGGTGCGGCTGGGCCACATGGCGACGATGGAGGGGACCTCCAACATCGGCGACCGGTTCATGCTCGGCAGCAGCTCCCTGCGTGGCTTTGCCTTCGGCGGCTTCGGTCCCCGCGATCTTGCCGTCGACAACGAGCCCGCGCTGGGCGGCACCTCCTACGGCATCGGCCGCTTTGACGCGCGGTTCCCCAATGCTTTCGGCAGTGATTCCTCCCTGACGCCCGGCGTCTTTCTCGATGCGGGCAGCCTCTGGGGTCTGGATGACGTGAACGGCGGCCTCGCGGGCGCCGACCCGGTGGATGACGCCGCCTATCTGCGGAGCGCCGCCGGTGTCACCTTGCGGATCGACACGGGCATCGGCCCCTTCAACATCTACGCCGCCGTGCCTCTGGCCGAGGAAGACTACGACCAGACGCAGGAATTCGGCCTGTCCTTCAGCCAGAGCTTCTGAGCCGCCCGACGCCCCCATCGCCCGCCCCCGTGCGTGCATTTTCCCGCGCGAGCGGGTGGCGTCCCGGTGAAGTTTTACTTTAGTCATCCGGGGTTTCCGCGCAAAACTCTCTCCCCTTCGCGGCTGTCGCGATCGCCCCGCGGGCGGCATCAAAAGGCCCGTACCCCCTTGCATGGAAAGGCCGACGCAGGGTCATCGGCCAGTTCTTGCTCACTTTTCGCCTCTGACGCGCCGTCACCGGGCCGAGCCGTGCCACAAGCGTGGACATATCAAAATTTGCGCGGAAAGATGAGCCTCGGTTCCCATGCGCTGCACGCGCGGAGGGGCCATGGGAGAAGTCACACCACGGGAGATTATCATGAAACGTCACGTTCTACTTGCCGCTGCCAGCACCTTGGTGCTGAGCCTGCCGGCCTTCGCGCAAGAGACCCATCCGGAGACCGGCGAGACGCTGGCCGAAACTCAGGAATTTTCCTATCGGTTGCTGGACCAGTTTCCCTCCATCGACCCGCAGCTGATCGAAGAGACCGCAGGCGGCCACGTGGCCCGGCAGGTCTTCGAGGGGCTTCTGACCCAGAACGCCGACGGCTCCCTGCGCCCCGGCGTGGCCACCGAATGGTCGAGCGAGGACAACCAGACATGGACCTTCACGCTGCGCGACGACGCGCGCTGGTCCAACGGTGATCCCGTCACCGCCAATGATTTCGTCTATGCATGGCGCCGCGCCGCCGATCCCGCCACGGCCTCGGAATATGCATGGTATGTCGAGCTGACGCAGATGGTGAACGCGGCCGAGATCATCGCCGGTGAGCTGCCGCCCGAGGAATTGGGCGTGCGTGCCATCGACGACCATACGCTGGAAGTCTCCCTGAACGCGCCGCTGCCCTACTTCCCGCAGATGGCCGTGCATTACACGCTGATGCCGACCCATCAGGCCACCATCGAGGCCCATGGCTCCGATTGGACGCAGCCCGGCAACATCGTCAGCAACGGCGCCTATATCCTCACCGATATTGCCGTGAACGAATTCTTCGAGCTTGAGCCGAACCCCGAGTACTGGGGCGCGGATGACGTGATCATCGAGCGTGTCACCGGCTATGTCATCAACGATCCCAACCAGGCGCTGAGCCGATTCCAGGCGGACGAATTCGACATGATGGACGACCTTCCCGCCGGCTCCTATCCGGATCTGGAAGCGGAGATGCCCGATACCGTCCACGCGACGCCGCGCCTGTGTACCTACTACTACACGATCAACCAGTCCGAGAGCGGCCACGAGGCGCTGCAGGACCCCCGCGTGCGCACCGCGCTCAGCTACGCCGTGCGCCGTGACGTGATCGTGGATCAGATCCTTCAGGCCGGTCAGCGTCCCGCCTACAGCTTCACCCATTGGGCGACCGCTGATTTCGAGATGCCGACCATCGCCTACTCCGAGATGACCCAGGAAGAACGCAACGAAGAAGCGATGCGCCTGATGACCGAGGCCGGCTACGGCCCCGACAACCCCATCGACCTGAACCTGATCTACAACACCTCCGAGAACCACCGGCAGATCGCGATTGCCGTGTCGCAGATGTGGGCGCCGCTTGGCGTGAACATCGAACTGGCGAACTACGAATGGCAGAGCTACCTCGACATTCGCGGCAACCAGAACTTCGACGTGGCCCGCTCGGCATGGTGCGGTGACTACAACGAAGCCTCGACCTTCCTTGACCTTCTGACCTCGCGCAACGCCAACAACGACGGCAAGTTCGTGAACGAGGAATACGACGCGCTGATGTCCGAGGCGGCGGTCACGTCGGATCCGAACCCGCTCTACGAGCAGGCCGAGCAGATCCTTGCTGAAGAGATGGCGATCATCCCGATCTACCACTACTCGCAGAACTTCGTGCTGGACCCGACGATCCGGAACTGGCCGATGGAGAACGTGGAGAACAACTGGTACGTCCGCGATCTCTACCGCGTCGCGGCCGAGTAATCCAAGGCAGACCGTGGCGGAGCCCTGCGCTTCGCCACGGCGCTATTTTCGATGACAGCATTCATTCTCAAACGACTTCTGGTCGCGATCCCGGTGCTGCTGGTGCTGGTCGTGCTGACCTTCGTCCTGATGTACGCCGCCCCCGGCAGCCCCTTCGCCTCCGAGCGCGGGGTGCCGCCGGCCGTGCTGGCCAACCTCGAACGCGAGTACGGGCTGGATCGCTCGTTCATCGAGCAGATCGCCACCTACATCTGGAACATCGTCTCGAGCTTCGATTTCGGGCCCTCGTTCCAATACCGTGATCAAGACGTCAACGACCTGATCGCGCAGGGTTTTCCCGTGACGCTGACCTATGGCTTCTGGAGCTTCATCGTCGCCATCGCCGTGGGCGCGCCGCTCGGTATCCTCGCCGCGATCCGCCACAACTCGGGGCTGGATTATGCCGCCGTGGGCATCTCGGTGGGCGCGCAAGTGCTGCCGAACTTCGTGCTCGCGCCGATCCTCGTGTTGGTCTTCACCGTCTGGCTCGGCTGGCTGCCCGGCGGCGGCTGGCAGGGGGGGCAGATCGAATACGTGATCCTGCCGGTGATCGCGCTTTCGACCTCTTTCATGGCCTCCATCGCGCGGATCGCGCGGGCCTCGATGCTGGAGGTGATGACCTCGAACTTCATCCGCACCGCCCGCGCCAAGGGCCTGCCCGAGCGTGTCGTGGTCCTGCGCCATGCCCTCAAGCCGGCGCTTCTGCCGGTGATCTCCTATCTCGGGCCGGCCTTCGTCGGCATGATCACCGGTTCGGTGGTGATCGATATCTATTTCTCCACCGGCGGCATCGGGCAGTTCTTCGTCGCCTCGGCGCTGAACCGCGATTACGGCGTGATGATGGGGATCACCGTCCTGCTCGGCGCCTTGACCATCTTCTTCAACCTTCTGGTCGACATCCTCTACGCGTGGATCGATCCGAAGATCAGGTATTGAGGCGGGAGACAGACAGATGCTTGCCACCCGACAAACCGCAGATGCCCTCGCTGACACGCCGCTGGCCGGTCCGCCGCGGTCCCTCTGGCAGGACGCGCGGCGCCGCTTCGCGCGCAACAAGGCCGCCGTGAGCGGGCTGATCGTGCTCCTGCTGATCGGCGCCTTCGCCCTTTTCGGGCCGCTCGTGGCGCAGAACTCCAACGAGACGATCAACTGGTCGATCCTCGGTAACGTCGATAACGCGGGCGGGCCGTGTTTCTTCTCCGGCCCCGACAACGAGATCCCGCCCTGTTCCGAGACCGGCCTCTGGTTCGGCACCGATGCGCAGGCGCGCGACCTCTTCGCGCGGACGGTGCAGGGCACCCAGATCAGCCTGATGGTCGGCATCGTCGGCGCGCTGATCGCGGTCATCGTCGGCACGCTCTACGGCGCGGTCGCGGGCTACTTCGGCGGGCGGCTCGACAACGTCATGATGCGGATCGTCGATGTGCTCATGTCGATCCCCTACATGTTCGTGCTGATCCTGCTGCTGGTGATCTTCGGCCGCTCGATCCTGATGCTGTTCATCGGCATCGGCCTGATCTCATGGCTCGACATGGCGCGGATCGCGCGGGGTCAGACGCTGTCGCTGCGCGGCAAGGAATTCGTCGAGGCCGCCATCGCCACCGGCGTGGCGCCCTTCCGCATCATCCTGCGCCATATCGTGCCGAACTTGCTCGGCGTCGTGATCGTCTACGCGACGCTGCTGGTGCCCTCGATGATCATCTACGAGAGCTTCATCTCCTTCCTCGGCCTCGGCGTGCAGGAGCCGCTGACGTCATGGGGCGCGCTGATCAACGACGGCGCCGACCAGATGCGGCAGGGGCTCTGGATGCTGCTCATCCCGCTCTCGTTCTTCGTCGCGACCCTCTTTGCCTTCTTCTTCGTGGGCGACGGGCTGCGCGATGCGCTCGACCCCAAGGACCGCTGACATGACCGATGGCGCAATGAACACCCCGCTGCTGGCGGTCCGCGACCTTTCGGTCGCCTTCAACACCCCCGACGGCACCGTGAACGCGGTCAACGAGATCTCCTTCGATCTCGCCGCCAAGGACACGCTGGCCATCGTGGGGGAAAGCGGCTCGGGCAAGACGCAGCTCGCCTTCGCGATCCTCGGCCTGCTGGCGCGCAACGGCACCGCCTCGGGCTCTGTCCGGCTGGAGGGGGAGGAGATTCTGAACCTCCCCGAGCGGCAGCTGAACCGCATCCGCTCCGAGCGGATCTCGATGATCTTTCAGGATCCGATGACCTCCCTGAACCCCTACCTGCGGATCGGCACGCAGATGGCCGAGGTGCTGCAACTGCACAAGGGCAACACCCGTTCCGAGGCTTATGACGAGGCCGCCCGGATGCTCGACGCCGTGCGGATCTCGGACGCCAAGAGCCGCCTGCGGATGTATCCCCACGAGTTCTCGGGCGGGATGCGCCAGCGCATCATGATCGCCATGTCGCTGCTCTGCCGGCCGAAGATCCTGATCGCGGACGAGCCGACCACCGCGCTCGACGTGACCGTGCAGGCGCAGATCATGGATCTCCTGGCCGATATCCGCGAGGATTTCGGCACCGCCGTCGTCCTCATCACCCACGATCTCGGCATCGTCGCCGGCGCCACCGAGCGCACCATGGTGATGTATGGCGGCCGGGTGATGGAGACGGGCCCCACCGACAAGGTCTTCGCCGCGCCCTCGCATCCCTACACCCTCGGGCTGCTGGCCGCCGTGCCGCGCCTCGACGTGGAGCAGGAGGCGCTCAGCACCATTCCGGGAGAGCCGCCAGACCTCCTGAACCTGCCGAAAGGCTGCCCCTTCTCCCGGCGCTGCCCGCTGGTGCATGAACCCTGCCTCGAAAGAATGCCGCCGCTGGAGCGTTTCGACACCGATCGCCTGCGCGCCTGCTATGCCAACCGCGAAACGGTGCAGCCATGACGCAAGAAACCGAGCTTTTGCGCGTCGAAAACCTCGACGTGACCTTCAAGATACCCAAGCGCGGCGCCATGCCCTGGACCGCGCCCGACGAGCTGCAGGCCGTGAGCCAGGCGAACCTCTCGGTCCTGCGCGGCGAGACCCTCGGGCTGGTGGGCGAAAGCGGCTCGGGCAAGTCGACCCTGGCGCGCGCCATCATCGGCACGGTTCCGGCCACCGGCGGGCGCGTGCTGTGGAAGGGGAAGGATCTGACCGCGCTCTCCGCCGCCGAGCGGCGCAGCCACGGGCGCCACGTGCAGATGATCTTCCAGGATCCGCTGGCCGCCCTGAACCCGCGCATGACCTTGGGCCAGATCGTGGCCGAGCCCCTGCAGACCCATCAACCGGACACCGACGCCGATACCCGTCGCCGCAAGGTCGGCGAGATGCTGGAACGGGTGGGCCTCCTGCCCAACCTGCAAAACCGCTACCCGCACGAGTTTTCCGGCGGTCAGTGCCAACGCATCGGCATTGCCCGCGCCCTGATCACCGAGCCCGAACTGGTGATCTGCGACGAGCCGGTCAGCGCGCTGGACGTTTCGGTGCAGGCGCAGGTGGTCAACCTGCTGGCCGAGTTGCAGCGCGAGATGGGCCTGAGCCTGCTCTTCATCGCCCATGACCTCTCGGTGGTGCGCCACGTCTCCTCGCGCATCGCGGTGATGTACCTCGGGCGCTTGGTCGAAGTCGGCCCGGCCGCCTCGGTGATCGGCAACCCGGTGCACCCCTACACCAAGGCGCTCATCGCCTCCGTCCCGATCCCCGACCCGGTGAAGGAGAAGGCCCGCAAACGGCCGATCCTCGGCGGCGAACTGCCCTCGCCAATCGACCCGCCCTCCGGCTGCGTCTTCCGCACCCGCTGCCCCATCGCCCGCGCCGAATGCGCCACCTTCCGCCCGGAAATGCGCGAGGTCGGGGCGGACCACACGGTCGCCTGCCCGTTTAGCGAAGGCGGCGATGACCTGGCGGGGTAGGGGGTGGGTACTGTTGGCGGCACTCCGCGCGGGTAGCGGGGCACAGGCTTAAGAGCCGCTACTAACCCCTCCGGTGCCTCTTTTCAGGGCACTGTCAGGCAAAATTGCTTCCACGCCGACAATCTGCGCCAGATGATCTTTTTGCAGACTTTGTCCCGGCACTGTGCTTAGATTACAGGGCTTTACTTCAGGTTATGAAGAGGCGCGCCAAGGCCGCGACTGATCGAGGCGCGTTGCAGGTTCCGGCATCTTATTTCGATGCTAATTTTTTAGTGAGTGATTTCGCCAGATTACAAGGCAGACCATGTGTGGGATTTTTGGACTCGTTACACGGCCGGGAAGATTCTCTGAAGCAGAGGTCCGAACGGCTCTAAACACGATTACGCATCGCGGGCCCGACGATTACGGCGTGCTCAAGTTATCCGCCGCCGGCCGTGACGTCTGGTTGTGCCAAAGGCGGCTATCCATCATCGATCTGAGCGTGAAGGGCCATCAGCCGATGGAAGGACGCTCGAGATCAGGCGCGCACGGCTGGATGGTCTACAACGGCGAAGCCTATAACTTCCACGAGTTGCAAGCCGATATGCAGCAGGAATGGGCCTTCGATTCCTCGTCGGATACCGAAGTTCTGCTGGCTGGCATGTTGACCAAGGGGCCGGATTTTCTGAGACGGGTCAATGGGATGCTGGCCCTCGCGCTGTTTGATGCGAACAAGCAGACATTGACGCTGGCGCGTGACAAGCTGGGAAAGAAGCCTCTCTATCTCTACCAAAATGACGAAACCTTCGCGTTCTCGTCGGAACTGAAACCCCTTCGCGAGTTGAACTTGCCGTTGACCGTGAACGAGACGGCAATGTCGTACTACGAATGGTTGGGCTACATCCCGCACGACATGACGATCTACAAGGAATGCCGCAAGCTTCCCGCGTCGAGTTATCTTGAATTCGACGTCGCGCAGGCATTTGAAAAAGACAAGCGGAGCGTGCAATATTGGGACGCCTTGACCGGTTTCGGTGCGAAATTCACCGGTAATTACGACGAAGCGATCGAGGAGTTTCTGTCTCTTCTGGATGATGCGACAAGGCTCCGTCTGGTTGCCGATGTTCCCGTTGGGGTCTTCCTGTCGGGCGGCATCGACTCGAGCCTCGTGGCGTCGAGCGTGCAGAGGATCGCACCCGGGCAGATCACCGCATTCTCGGTCAAATTCGCACAGACGGAGTTCGACGAATCCGTTGTAGCGAAGGACACTGCCGCGCAGCTGGGCATGAACCTCGAACTGCTGGAACTGGGTGATGAGGAACTGTCGCGACAACTCGAGAAAATTCCCGTCCACTATGACGAGCCCTTCTCGGACAGCTCGCAGATTCCCACCCTCGCGATCTCCGAAGCGGCGCGCAAGCACGTCTCGGTCGTGCTGACGGGCGACGGAGGCGATGAGGTCTTTCTGGGCTATCCCCGCTACGCCTTCCTGTTGAAGCTCGAACGGATGAGAAAGCTACTCTCTGCGATCCCTCTGGCAAGAGGGACAGGGCGGCTTGTCCTTGGTTCGAGATTTGGTGAGAGGTTGATCTCCGGCCTGCTGCGCGCAAACGGCGGCAATACCCGCAAGGTTCAATCGTCGGTCAACCGATTGAAAACCATACTCGAAGCGGATTCCATCGCCGAGGTTTACGATTCAATCATGTCTGTGCGGCCGAAGAATGAGGCGTTTTCAGGCGCCGCCACGAAGGGTGAGCCGCAGTTGTTCGACCTTGTGAAGAGCTGGTATCCGGACAACAACTGGCAGGCGCTTGAGGGACTCCCCATGCAAGAGCAATTGGGTGCGCTGGATATGCTGACATTCATGCGCGACGATGTGCTGGTGAAAGTGGACCGTGCTTCCATGGCCTATAGTCTCGAGGCCCGTTCACCGCTTTTAGACTACCGGATCATCGAATTTGCCAACTCCCTGCCGCTGCATTTCAAAATGCATGAAGGCGTTCACAAAAGGATTCTCAGGGACGCCTTGGGCAAGCGACTGGGCGGCGAAATCACGAAGCTGAAGAAATCGGGCTTCGATGTGCCTTTGCCGATGGGTGCCGGGGACGGGCAGGACCCGCAAGCGTCATGGAACACCCATGTAAAAGGGGCGTGGGAGGCGTCGCTCGTCCGACCCTAGACGAGGCCGCGAGCGGTGGCGCAACGCGCGTCAGCTCTCGCCGACAAGCTCCGCGTAGATGCGACGGGTGTTGTCGCACATCGTCTCCATTGAGTAATTTCTCGTGACATGCGCCTTCAGCAGGGCCCCCCGATGGGCAGCCTCCTGCGGATTGGTGAACAGATAGGCCAGCTTGCGGGAAAGGTCCTCTGCATCTTCCAGGCGAAACGAAAGGCCCGGGTGGTCATTCAGGGTGTCATCCACAGGGGCACCGTCGAACAGAGCCACGTTCTCGGGAATGTCGCTGACCACGGAAGGAACCGCGTAAGCCATTGCCGTGAGGAGCGAATTCGACATGCCCTCGACCGAGGAGGGGAGGACGAACGCATAGGCGTTGTCGAATAGTTCAGCCAAATCCTTCTGGCCATCCACGTAGCCGAGAAACTTGATGTTGTCGCTCTCATGCACACGCAGTCCGGCGTAATATTCCGGCGAAAAGCCCTTATGCCCTGCAATTGCCAGCTTCAGATCCGAACCCGTCTCGGCTACCGCTTTTTGAAAAGCTTCGATCAGGGTGTGGCAGCCCTTCTCGGGCTCCAGCCTCGCAGCGAAAAGGACGTAGCCCTTACGTGAGAGGGAGAACGACTTGATGAAATCAGGCTCGAAACTATCGGTCGGGATGATTGCACCATTCGGGATGTAGATGGTCTCCTTCCCGTATTTCTCCAGATAGTACTCCTTCATGGCATGGGAGTTTACCGTGGCGATATGGGGCACCCTGAGCGTTACAAACTCACAGAAGCGCAAAAAGGCCTTTGCCAGAGGGTTCCATTTCTCGCGTTGCGAGTCGATCGCCCTGATGGCCCCCACGACCTTCTTTCCAAATAGGCGAGGCAGAAAGCTGAAGAATGCAGGCCCGACATTGTTGAATTGAACAACCTGAACGTCTCGATCGAGGCATACATGCAAGGTTGAAAAAAATGACCGCGTCAGGTTGTCGAGATGTTTCGTCGCGATGCTCGGAATTTCGACCCTTGTCACATTCTCCGGGTATAGCGCGTCCTTTTCGCGCTTTTCGGCGGGCGAAGCTGATTTCTTGCAATAAACGACGACCTGATCGCCTCTCTCCGCGAGGTTCTGCGTCAAGCGATCTACATATGTCTCCGTGCCCCCATAGTCCGCTGGAATGCCTCTCGTGCCGACGAATGCAATTTTCATACTTTGAAAGAACTCCAGAGACAGGACCGCTTAAATGCTTTGAGTGATAGGCTAAGGGCTGCTTTGCCGCCGGTCTATAGGCGTGACGCCGGGATCGCTCGGCAAAGGAAATTGGCGGCGGACAAATCGTTTGACTTGTCGTGTATTGGACTTTCAAGTCCACGGGTCGTCTAGCGGCAAAGCAATCAGCTCGACATTCGCTCTCGGGCTCCCAAGGCTTCGGACAGGAGATCGAGGTATTCCTGAAACTCGTCCGCCAGATCATCGCGTTGCAATGCCACCGCCACCGTTGCCATGAGGAAGCCGATCTTTGATCCGCAATCGAACCGTTGCCCCCTGAAGCAGAAACCGTAGACGGGGCGATCTTCCTCGATCTCCCGCGCGATCGCATCCGTCAGTTGGATCTCACCCCCGGCGCCGGGCTTCGTCGATCCGAGGTTCCGCATGACCTGAGGCGAGAGAATGTAGCGGCCGATGACGGCCAGGTTCGATGGCTGCTCTCCGGCCTTCGGCTTCTCGACCATGCCATTCACGGACACGATGCTTCCCATGTTTTCTGCAATGTCCAGAATGCCGTAGGAAGAAGCCTTGGCTGATGGAACTTCCATCGCCGCCACGACCGATCCGCCGATTTCGGCGTGCGCCTCAACCATCTGCTGCAAGCAGGGTTTGTCGCCGATGATCACGTCATCTGGCAGCATGACGGCGAAAGGTTCATTCCCCAAAAGGCGGCGCGCGCACCAGACCGCATGACCCAGGCCATTGGCCTTGTGTTGGCGAATATAGGCAATCGCCCCGCTCTGCATGTTGGTGGATTTCAGCAGCTCGAGAAGCTCAGTCTTGCCCTTCTTCCTGAGCGTCTGGGTCAATTCCGGCGAATGGTCGAAATAGTCTTCCAACGCGCTTTTGCCGCGCGAGGTCACGAAAATGAAATCCTCGATCCCCGCGGCACGCGCTTCGTCGATCGCATACTGGATCAACGGGCGGTCGACGAGGGTCATGATTTCTTTCGGGATCGATTTTGTGGCGGGGAGGAAGCGGGTTCCCAATCCAGCGACGGGAAAAATGGCTTTCGTGACTTTCTGTTTCATCAACTGGTCTCCAATAAAATGCTGGCGCAGAATTGGTGGCCGGTTAACAGACCATGACGCGCCCTTCCGCCGCCGCGGACGGGGGCAAGGCTTTGGGTGAGACCAACATTATTTTGGATTTGTCACCCAGAACGCGTCCGGACGGATCTACCCGAGCACTATGGCAGATTCGCGGTCTTCAAACCAGTTCGGGGGGCGGTGCTTCACTGATATTAACAGCGCGCGCTACAATTTTTAGTCTTATTACCAAGCGGTTCGCACAGCAGGATGCGCCGTCTGGCAATAGCGCGACGGAAACGGATTGTTGAACCCCATCGGATCCGATGGGGGGATGCGTTTCAGCTCAGACGGCCGTTTCGTACTCCTCCAGGTCCCGCTGCGAAATGCCGTTTAACAACGAGCCCATGAGCTTCGGCGGATGGATCGCGGCGCGGCGGAGTTCTCTTGAGAGGGATGCGGATCGCGTTTCGCCCCAATCGACAACCGCAATGAATCCCATCACCACGTCACTGAAGGCAGCCGCATCCGATGAATGCGCCATCGGTGAAAAATCAATCACCACGTTATCGAACTTCTCCATCAGCGTGCTGATCAGCAGTTTCAGCCGCATTTGATCGAAAGCGCTCGGGTCGAAGGTTGCCTTCTGGTCCATCGTGCGGTTCGGCAGGAAATACATGGAGCTTCGCTCATCATACCAGAACGCCTGCTCAAATGACCCCGGAGATTTTGTCAGCGAAAGCTCTGCCAGGCCATGTTGCGCGGCAGGCGTGATGCATTCGGTCAGGTACAATCCGGTCCAGTCCATATCGATCAGCAACGTGCGTCGGCCGCCGACGGCGAGCATTTCAGCGTAATTCGCCGCCGCAACGCTGCGACCCTCGGAGTAGCTGTCGGAAATGAAGCCGACACACTTGGGCAACATGCTGTTTTCATCGGACAATATTGAATAGAGGTTCTCTGCCTGCACGTTCACTCGTCTGATGGCTTCGGAATATTCCGACATCGGGGCCGAGATCGTCGCATGCAGGGCCGGGGTGCTGCGCATCAGCGACACGCGATGCTCGGGCAGCGCAATGACCTCCTTCGTAAAATCGATGCGCCGGTGTGGGACGCTGATCGCCGGAAGACGCTTCGTCTCCCGCGATGCCGCACTCTCGCGCGATTTGCCCGTCGGCAGCACGCCCAGAACCGGCGCCTGCGTGATCTTCGACAGATGGCCTGTGGAGCGAATTTTTCCGTCTGATGCTTCCAGCGCGAAGGCGGAACCGGCCCCGAGAGCGATGCCGAAGAGCGCCGCCAACATGACGAGCCTGCGAAGGCCCGGTCCGTCCGGATAATCGGGCACTACCGCGGAAGCGATGATCGTGGCCTGTGTTGAAGGAAAGCTCTGCTGCTGGACAACTTCGAGGTAGCTTTCAAGGTAGCGCTCGTTCAGCTCACGGTAGATCCGAGCCTCTCCCTCGAGGGTCCGAAGCTCTACGTCGATCGCATTCGTGACACTGCCGCCGCTCGCGCCGCGGGCAGCGTCAAAAGCGAGTTGAGCCTCTTCGAGGTTGGCTTCGGCGGCATCGGCGGCGGCCTGCGCATTCGTCAGGCGTGCAGTGAGCAGGGAAAGACCGGCCGCTTCGATGGACTCGATGCGCGTGTTCAGGCTTGTGATCTCGTCGACGTCCTGCGGCGTTTCCTGTGTCGCCTCGGACAATGCAGACTGCAATCTGGCGACTTCTTCCGCCAACGCCGCCAGCGGTTCTGAATCGAAGTTCGAGGGGACCCCCCGCAGCCCTCTCCCGCTTTCGACGAGAGCGCGGAGGCGTAGCACTTCAGATTGGGTCTGGGCGCGCCGCGCGAGCGCGTCTTGCAAGTTCTGCCGCGCTCTCTGCAGGCTGGCGGCATTCTGCGAGGCATCCAACGCTTCGACGCCGCCACCGCTCATCTGTGCCACGCGTTGTTCGACTTCCAGCGCACGCACGTTCAATTCAGCCATGCGCTCATCAAACCATTGCGCGGCGCGCTCGGCATTTTCCTGACGGACGCCCAATCGGTTATCGACATAGGTCTCGGCCACGGCGTTTGCGACTTCGGCGGACAATTCCGGCGTCGCAGCGGTGAACTGAATCCGGATCACTCGGGTCTGGGCGCTGCGGGTTACTTGCAAGTTCGAGCGCAACAGCTCCACGGCATTCTGGAACCGCCGTGCCTCTGACACCTCGGCGGGCGGCTCATCAAGCATCGGGAGAAGCTCGGACCGGGCGGCGGCGAGCCAGTCGCGAAGAGGCGTCGTTGGCGGCGACATGAACGTTTCGTTCTCGCTAAGGTTCAGGCGGTCCACGACTCGTGACAGCAGGAAAGGTGACCGGATGACCTGCATCTGGCTTTCCACGGCCGGGTTGCTCAGGCTCTGTTCGGCAAAGATATCTTCTCGGCCGAAGGGGTTGATGACCTGCTCATCGAGCAGGATCCGCGTGGTAGCCGAATATTCCTTCGGCGTGATCCGGTGGACGAAAACGGTGATCGCGACGCACAGGATGCAAACGGCCGCTACGAAAAGACGCCGCCGACGCAGGAGTCGGAAGACAGAACGAAAATCGAAGATCGCGGAATTCGAGGCGGGATGCGCATCATTTGGATACCCTGCGCCGAGCAGGGGCCGCGATCTCTGACTGAAATTGCCGGGTTGGTCGGCAAAAGTGTTTCTGTCCATCGATTATCTCCTGGCAGCCGGATCACCTCGAGCCGGCCACCGAATGTCTCTTCAAAAATTAATAAAACCTGCAGGCATCCACAGAAGCAGCATAAGTAGTTGGTACAAAATAGAAATTCCTTTAATCATCGCCGTCAACGCTGGACGCTGATATTGACCACGTCGCCAGGCATCAGCGGCGTATCCATCGACGCTTCGATTTCCCGCGCCTGCCCGCCGAACTGGCGGAAGATCGTGATCCGGGAGACGGTCTCGGACGATGTTTCGAGGGTCAGGGGCGTCGGCATCGTGCTGCTCAGATCAATCCGCACCCGCAATTGAGCTGCTTCCTGAGATAATGCCTGAAGCCGGGCTTGCAGGTTGAGCGCGCGTTCCCGCGTTGCCTGGTTGCGTTCCAGCACCAGCTCGCGACGGGTCGCCTCCGCTTCAAGACGCTCGGCCTGGGCAGTTCCAAGCCGCTCGATCGCTTGAAGATAGAGCCGCCGGGTCGTGGTCAGCGCGTCGCTGGCAACGACACGGCGCGCCACGAGGTTTTCCACCCGCGCCACCTCGGCCTCTTCGGTCACGGCAATTGCCGTCATCGTTTCTTCATGACGCAGCGCGGCGATCACCCGCGCCTCTGCCTCTCGGACGGCGGTGTCGAGAAAGTTGACCTCTTCGGAGAGAATATCTCCCGATGTCGCGACTTGGCTCCGGGCGAGCGCAATGGCGCCCTCGGTAAGGTCGGAAGGCGCATCCAGTTCCTGAAGCGCCGAAAGATCGAGTTCGTCGGTACCAGCGAGAATTGCCTCGTGGACGGCCATTTCGGCGAGGATGCCGATGAGGTCCGCCATCAGCACACGGGGATGGTTGCGCAGCTCCGATCCGGCAATCAAACGCGGATCCTCGATCAGGAGACCTTCGGCGCCGGCAAGGCCGTGGCGCACCGTCATCCCGATCTCGAAGGACTGCTGCCCCGGTTGCGTCACCGCGCCGTCGTAATACACCGGCCGATAGTCCACCACGTCGATCAACACTTCCTCTGGCTCAATCGACACCAGAAGATACTCCCCGTTCACGCGTTCGCGGTAGACGGCGCCGGTCATCAGGTTGGGGATCTGTCGCCGCAACTCGTTGACCGTCTGCCCCCCGACATTCAATTCGCCAAGCAGAGGCAGATTAATCGACCCGTCGATACCGACTTCCATCACACGATCGAAGGCGGGATTGGCCAAGAATGATACTCTGAGCTGGTCTCCGGCACCGATCGGATATGCTTCCTGTGCCGTGGCTGCGACACTCCCGGAAAGCGCAACAAAAACCCCAAGCGTGAGCGCGCGGACCGACGAAAAAGATGAGCTCATAATCTACGTTCCTTTTATTGCGAACAGCAGGTTGCCATGATTCGTTGCTCCTGCGTTAACTAAGAAGTCTCTGCTTCCCTTGCTTCATCCCGGCTCGAAAACCTCCTTGAGAATATCGAGGTAGGCCTCGGTTGCGGCGGTCACACCGAAATCCTTTGCGCGAGCCGTGGCCTTTTCGACGTAGTTGCGCCGCACCGTGTCATCGTCCAGCGCCCGGATCGCCGCGGCCATGGCGTCGACATCTTCCATTGGAATGAGCAGACCGTGCGCGTCCTCGGGCCATGGCCAGGCCCGCGCAACGTCGCTCCCCAGAACATCGGCCGGACCTGACGGGCAGTCGGTCGCGATGACGGGGCACCCCAGAGAGATCGCCTCGACCAAGGTGTTTGGGAACCCCTCCGCGCGGGAGGCCGAGACGAGCGCACGGGCGCGCGCCACGATGGGGTAGGGGTTTCGCACGAAGCCGGCAAAGATGACCCGGTCCTCGATACCCAGACCTCTGGCCTGATCGCGGAGGCTGTCCAGATCCGGGCCCTGCCCAAGGATGACAAGCGATGAGGTGGTCTCGGATCTTGCGTAGGCGTCAAGAAGCAGGGCGAAGTTCTTGTTGGCCACGAGGCGGCCGATCCCGACGAAGAAGTCATCCGGCAAGTCGATCCCCGGTTCTTCCTTCGCCATCGCAATGAGCCGGTCGCCGTCGACCGGATTGCCAATGACCGAGATTTTCTGCCGCCGCACGCCAAAGCGTGTCACAAGATCGTCCGCCACTCCCGCGCTTACGGCAAGGACCCGATCGGCGCGCGGGTACAACGTCCGGATAATGCGCGCCAAGACAGGCTCGGCGCGTGATGCGGCGATATGGCTGGAGGTATTCACCCGCTCACTGATGATCGCCTTGTGTCGGAACCGCCGCGCCAACATCACGTTGATGATATTCGCCCGCGCCAGGAAGCTGATGCAGACGTCGGGGCGATGCCCTGGCTTTGCCCAGTGGCGGTTCAGATCCAGCAAGCTGCGCAAAGTCGTGCCGCGGCCGGGCAACGTCGTCACCTTCAAGCCGGGGGGCAGCGTCTGTTCGCAGGGAAAATCGTCCAACAGCACGAGCTCGACCTGCTGCGCGTCCAGGAATGGCAGCAGCAGGTTTATCAGGTTGGCCATGGCCCGTTCGGCGCCGCCCCCTTCCATCGAGTTGATGAGGAAACAGACGCGCCGTCCGGGGGGCACGACGGATTTTACGTGGTTCGGGCTCTGCAGGCTGCCATGGAGCGTCATGTCAGCCTCATCCCAACAATCTGGGCCGTCGCGTCATGCGATTGCCGTTCGCGCCACATCTCTGGCTTCGCTATGGGGGCTTCACGCAGTTTGGCAAAGGTCGCGACCAGCAATAGCCAGAAGATGCTGTTGTGGTTGAGAAGAAACGACCCGGCAACATTCCCGACGAAGGAGAACAGGACGAGCGTAAGCGCGAGGGCCGAGATCTCGGGTCGGGTGCCACGCATCAGGTTAACAAAGGCTATGGCCCCAAGCCAAAGCATGAACAGCAGCGTCATGCCCAGTCCGAAGAACCCGACATCGACCGCCAGATCGAGAAAGCCGTTATGGGCGTGGCCGACTTCGACCCCGGTCAGGGCTGTCAGCCGTGGCCCGACCACCGACCAACCGGCACCGTAGCCGCCGCCCGCGAAACTCGATCCGCCAAGCGCCAGCAGCACGCCTTCCCAGATCACCGTTCGGCCCGTCAGGGTCGCGTCACGCCCAAGCGCCTCCAGCGTGTACTCGAATATGAGCTGCGCCGAGAGGTAGACCACGATCGTTACCGGGATCGATAGCAGCAGAAGAAGTGAGCGTCCCGTCGGAGACATGGGGCGCATGGCCAGAAACAGGGTCATGACCGCGGGCACGAGCGTTGCAAGAAGGACGGCCTGCGATGACTTGGAGCCCATAATCATCAGCACGGCCATCGCCGCCAACGGTACAGCTAAAAAGCGGCCGTATCTGCCGCCGGTGCCGAAGATGAAACCAAGGAGGAGGAACGATATCATAAGCGCGATCACACGCCCGAAGTCGTTCTTGTGTCCGAACAGCCCGCGCCAGCTTCCCGCGTGATGTGAGGCGAACTCGTCATAGGCCTGGTGAATGCCAAGCGCGGGATCAACCTGAATGACCGCGAAGTTCAGAAGCACCGTCGCCATCGATGCGAAGATCACGAGGTTGAAGAGCTCTTTCGGCGAAAACCGCAATGTAAGCCAGAACGCGAAGGCCGTGGTCAATCCCAAGCTGCCGCTGCGCCTTATCGTCAATGTCGTGTCCTCGGACCAGGCCAGGGTGAGGACAGCGAAGAGCACTGGAAAGATTGCGGGCCAATTCTCCGTCAGGATGCGTGCAATCGAACCTGGAGTGGCCAGCAAGGCGACGACCGAGAACAGACCGATAAGCGCGCCGATGAGTTGCACCATCGGTGCGGACTCGGAGCCTGCGGGCGTCAGGTAGGCGGTCAACGTGCCCGACATGAAGAACAGGCCGAAAACGGCGAATGCGATTTCGGCCCTTCGCAGGTATCTCCTCATGAAGATATGCCCGCCGCGCCGGAGGGCTGCTTTTGCGGCAGAAAGCGTGCCAGTCGCACACCGCAATCAAGAATTTCTTGTGGAGTCACTGACACGTCTCCAATCGGGTCGCGCAAAAGTCACGCGCAGCTATCAATTGGCCCGAGGCGGGCCCTATGGGTATTCAAATTGGTCGTTCACTTGGCCGTCGGACCAATCCCCCGAAATTCCGGGGTCATTCGGCTCGCTTCAATGCGGAGCTTTGATCGCTCCGGCCATCGAGGCCACGCGACGATATTGTGCAACTTCATTAACTTATCAGGTAAACGATAGGTCCGGCTGCGCGATATGGCAAGCCTGCAAGGGCGGCGGACGCAAGCCTGACGGTCAAAGCCTCCATTTCTGCGCGGTTCTCAATCGGTCATGAAGGCCAACCCAGAACCAGCCTAGGCTCTTGAACTGGGCCTGACGACTGCCCGGAAAAGAGGCTACAGCCCTACCCCCGCATAAAGATGTCGACCGAAATTCGGGCGCTGAAGGAGATATCAGAACGCTCTCTGCACCGCCCGCTTGGCAGACATGTGGTAATCGGCTAGCGTTAAGTCGTTCTTCCTGCCCAAGTTTTTTTTGACTCGGTCGCGGAGGATGAGTGGCCCGCCATGGTCATCGTGTTGAAAAATGAAATTGAACCGAGAATCGGATCAGCATTGATTTTTCGTGTCGCCCCTCCGGCTGGCACCTTTGTTGCTCCGGGCTTTCCAGTCGATCGAGGGGAATATATTGAAACCACAGTTCGTTTTTATCGGGCCCCACAAAAGCGGTACCACATGGATCGACAATTACCTACGCAGTCGCGACGATGTCTTGCTGCCCGCGCTCACGAAAGAGACGTTTTTTTTCGACAAGCAGTACCACAAGGGCATGGATTGGTACGAAAGCCAGTTCGGAGACATGTCGGACAACCACCGCATCTGCGTCGAGGTTGCGCCCTCCCTGCTCGACAAGCCGGAAGCGGCTCAGCGTCTGGCTCAGGATCTGCCGGATATCACCGTCATCGCCACCCTGCGCGATCCCATCGAACGCGCGATTGCCCATTATTTCCACCACCTCAAGGGCGGAGAGCCTGATAACGGCTTTCGTTACATGGCCGAGAAACACCCCGAGCTGATAAGTAACGGGCTATACTACCGTCACTTGAAAATGTGGGTGGATCTCATGGGCGAAGATCGGGTCAAAATCCTGCTCTACAACGACCTGAACGTCGATCCGATGGGCTACTGCAAGCAGATTTGCGACATTCTCGGCCTCCCGTTCGAACCGCCCTCGGAGGATGTCCTCTATGCCCGGATCAACGAGGACGGAGACCCACCATTCCGCTTTCTCGCCAAGCTGGCCCGCCGTACAGCCGAGAACTTGAGGTTCGTCGGCGCCCACCGCATCGTCAACGCCATCCGGACTCCAACGGTACGACGGATGATCTACGGCGCTCCCCCGGAAGCTGAAAAGCGCACGCGCTTGCGGGAGGAAGCTCAGGAATTCTACGACGAATTCTTCCAGGACTTCCGCCACCTAGATACCGAATTCGGCGTCGATACCTCCGCTTGGCGTGGTTGAAGACACCGCGCTGGCCGCTTTGGCACAGCGGTCTGTCACGGTGTCGCGCGGCTAAGCGCTGACCGGATGTTTCACCATGGGCGTCATCTTTCGTAGCCAAACGTTTCGAAATCCTCGGCATAAAAGTCCGAGATCTCTCCAACAACTGCAGGGTCAACGGATGTCTCTCGCTTCGTGGACCGATTTGCGGTGGGGATCGCGTCAGGCAGGGCGACGCCTGTCAGGTCTGCCAGCCGTTGCTGAAGGGTCCCCAACCCGTTTTCGAGATGGAAGTGCTCGGTGCCCGCGATCATGAACTCGGACTGCGGCCGGATGTGATTGCTGTAGATGAACGGATCCTTCCGGTAGCGTTTGAAGGTGCGACGGACCCATGTCTGGAAGTCAGGGGTGGGAAAGATGCGCTCAAGCCGTTTGCGGTGGGACATGCGGTAGTTGTATTCGCTCAGAAGCCGATCATAGGGGTTTCGCGTCACGCAGAAGGAATAGTCGAAGAAGTCCGGCGCGAAGAGCAGTGAGAGGATCTCTCCATGGAAATGCTGCGGCACGCAGGGAAGAAGGCTGTTCTTGCGCGGTAGCCGAAAACTCTCGCTTGAATAGGTCGAAAGCCATGTTTCGATGGAAGTTCCCCCCGCCTTCGGGATGTGCAGGAAGAGGATATTCTTCTGTCCGATGCGAAAGATTGGCATGTATTGAATATCCTCTCGTTCAACTTCCGTTGCTTCGCCGAGGGCGTATGCGGCCCGTCATCTTTCGGATGTAGGTATCGAGCAGCTGCCCTTCCTCGCCAAAGAGCGACGGGAAGATCCGCAGTGCCGCCATGAACCCGGCGAGACAGGCGGCCGACAGGAGCAACAGTATGAGCGCATCCGCGATGTCGTAGCGGAGCAACCAAGACTTGAACATCAGCAGTACGCCCAATTGAACAACCCCCATCGCCGCGTAGCGCAGGAGTGCGCCGAGGCCCGCTGCGGAGGAGATGCCCAACAGGCGATGCACTAGGATCAGCCCCATGGTGAAGCACGACATCACGGCGATCGAGACTCCTGTCGCGACGCCCTCGAGCCCCCATGCCATTCCTGCCACGGCGCCAATGACGACAAGCAGTGCGTAGCTCCATTGCCAAGCCGCATTGTAAAACACCTTCCCCGAGGCGCGCAGGATCGTCCCCACGAATTTGTAAGCGGTCCGGAAATAGAGCGCAGAAATCAGGATTTGAAACGGCAGCACGACGGCGTCCCACTGGTCGCCCATCAGCACCGCGATGACCTCCGGTGCGGCGACGATCAGCATGATTGTCGTGGGAATCTGCACCAACGCGC
Source organism: Gymnodinialimonas ceratoperidinii (assembly GCF_019297855.1). Lineage (NCBI taxonomy): Bacteria > Pseudomonadati > Pseudomonadota > Alphaproteobacteria > Rhodobacterales > Paracoccaceae > Gymnodinialimonas > Gymnodinialimonas ceratoperidinii. Next base: position 3,359,975 of record NZ_CP079194.1, on the reverse strand, counting down.
AGAACTTCAACGCAAGGTTAAGACCGCGCCGCAAACGCTTTTGCTCGGATTGCACCGCCGACATGGCAGGGAACAAAACCTTGTCGGCAGTAGCGCCGACAAGTTGTGCCGGTTGCGCGAGCAACAGGTATGCGCGCGTGTAGTATCCGAGGCTCGCAGTGCCAAGGAACCGACCGACGATGAAATAATCCGCATTCTGGGCGCAGTAATTGGCGACTTGGCTCAACGTGATGCCAAGTCCGAACCGCAGCATCTGCCGGAAGCGATCAAGGTGGAAACCCAACTGCATCGCATCGGGCGCGAGCCGAAGGTACAGGCCTGTCTGCAAACCTACCTGAGTGATCTGACCGGCCACCAGAGACCAAGGGCCAAAGCCCAAAACCGCCAGCGAGATGGCAACTGCGGCGTAGCCGAACATGTAGGTGAAGACCTCAATCCCGGCGAGTGCCCGAAACCTCATGCGGCGCTGCAAAAGCGCCTCGCTGACTAGTCCGGCACTGCGGATTGCGAAAAGCAGCGAAAAGACCTGGACGAAGCTGACGAGCCCCGGCATCGCGAAGAGCTCCGCGATCAGACCGGCGAGGTTGAAAACCAGCACGCTTATGGCCAACCCCGCGATCAGCGTGGACAGCATGGCCGTCTTTATCATCTCCGTCGTCAATTCCTTCGCCTGAACGATGGAGGGGGCAATGCCGACGCGCGCAAAGACTTCAGCCAGCGCCACGACTGTCAGGGCGGCGGCGACGATACCGAAATCTTCCGGGGTCAGTAGACGGCCGAGGACTGCCAGGACAACCAATTTCAGAACGGCCGAGACACCCGTTCCGCCAAACAGCCAGAGAAAGTTGCGAACCGAGGAGTCTCGCATCGCCTCGCCTGTCTGGGCGGCTTTGTCATTCAGCCCGAGATCAGCGGTCGGTTTCTCGTCATTTTTCATAAAATTTCTAGAAATAATTACAGTTTCATCATTATATTCCGGTAGGTTGCTTGTCCAGATAAAGCTCCCATTCCGGAGCCGAGGGGCGGGGCCCGAACGGTGTTTCGCCGCCATTCGGTGCCGGCGCCGCGTCACGAGACCAAGGTGGGCCATTGATGCTTCAGGAGAGCGAGACGGAGGACGATCTCCAGAAGGCCGCGGCCCGGTTTCACGGGGTATCCGGCGGCATTCTCGTCTACTTTCCGAACTTCGCGGGCGGCGGCGCAGAGCGCGTCTTCCTGCGCTTCATTGTGCGTCTGCACCAGTTGGGCATACCCGTGCGATTGGTGGTGAATTCCGACGGGGGCCCCCTTAAAGGCCAGCTTCCGGACACGATCCCCTGCGATGTGCTGGGATCAAGAAAGTCCTTTCGGACACTCCTGCCCTTGGCGCGTCTGCTTCGGCGCGAACGCCCCGCTGCAATGCTTTCCGCCCTCACCGGGGCCAACCTCAACTCGGTGACCGCGCGGATGCTTTCGGGCGTGGATTGCAACCTCGTCATCTGCCAACGCAATCATTTCTCGGCCCACCTCAGGCAACTCGCACCGCTCAGGCGCTTGTTTCGGAAATCCGCGGTCAAGCTTCTCTATCCAAAAGCCGATGTGATCACGGCCAACACGGCAGAACTCGCTCGGGATCTGGAGGAGGCAGCCGGGTTGCCGCCTGACGCGGTGCGGGTCATACCGAACCCGGCACCGGACCCCGATCAGGCTGCGGCGGCTCGCGCCGCGCTGAACCCGCACCCGTGGTTCGATGACGAAATTCCCGTTGCCGTCGCCATCGCGCGTCTGGAGCCTGCGAAGGACTATCCCACCATGCTGCGCGCGATCGCCCGTTTGGAGGGCAGGCTGCGGTTGATCATCCTCGGCGAAGGCAGCCAGCGCGGTGCGATTGAACGAATGATCGAAGAGTTGAACCTGTCGGAGACCGTTGAATTGGCGGGCTTTCAGGATAACCGGTTCGACTATCTCGCGCGAGCGAGGGTGTTCATATTGAGCAGTATCCGCGAAGGCTTTCCCAACGCACTGATTGAAGCAGTGTCCTTCGGCATACCTTCGGTAAGTACCGATTGCGCCGGTGGTGGGCCGGCAGCACTTCTTGGACAAGAATTCCCCGAGTTGATCGTTCCGCCAGGCGACGATGAGGCGTTGGCGCAGGCTATCGCAAACGTCCTTGATCAGCCCAATGAACCAGAGAAATTCACTGCAATTGCGGCACAATATTCGCTCGACAAGATGACACTGAGGTTTCTGGATGTTCTTATGAAAGCGCCGAATTGACCCGACCGCGCGCCGCCTGCCTGTCCTAACGCACCTCAGTCAGCCGATCGCCGTCCCATCGAAACGCGCCACTGGTTTCAACCCCATTGATCGCGACATTCTCGAGGATCAGTGTGCCGGCCTCGCCCGTGATCATGTCGGTGCCCTCGGAGAAGATGACCTCTCCGCCTTCAAGCCGCAGGTTCGGCTCGGGCGCATCATCGTCTGGACTGGACCCGAAGCGGATCGGTGACATGTCCTCAGCAGATTCCAACAGGCAATCGCGGGCGGTCAGCGTCCCGGCCAACCACAGGCAGGAGCCGTCGTTTCGCGGCCAGCGAACTGGCTCTTTCAAGGAGCAGCCTTCAAGCAGGTTGCCGGGATTATGGCTCCAGATACGGACCCCGTATTTGCAGCGCCGGGTCGTGCAATTCGTCAGGCGCACGCCCTCCGTTTTCAAGTCGAAGCCGCCGTCTCCCATGCCCTCAGCGTGGCAATCCTCGATCAGGACCGCCCGGGTCTCTTCTTCAAGGACGATCCCGTCACCCTGGATGTAGCTGGAACCGCGCTCTTCCGCGCCAAGCTGGTTCACGGCATTTGCAAGTCTCACCCGCCGGAAGGTCAGGTTCTCCCCTCGATTCACCTTGAGTATCTGGCACACGAGATTGCCGCCGCCATCAAGATGGTCGGCGTCGAGGTCCAGATCGCGAAATTCAGCATTCGACAGATCGCGAAACCGCGCGAAGCCTCGGATCAAACCAAGGGCGCTGCAATGCTCGATCAATAGCCCGTCGATGCGCGTCTCCTCCTTGGCTTCGATCACCCGGCCGGCGGTGCGAGCATGGATCTTGTCGAAGACCAGGTTTGTCAGCGCGCCGTCAGCATCAAGGTTGAAGAAGCCTTTGCCGGAGGAACGGTCGAAATTCGGCCCAGTGATGTGCAGGTTCGAACACTCCGGCCCGAGGACAAAGAACGGATCGCCCCCCACGTCGGGCCGTTCATCGGGTCCCGTCTCGTTTCCTGTCATCCGTAACACGGCGGGCTCTTGGAGCGAGGTCGACACATCGATCTCACCTGTTCCAGCAGCCAGACCGATTTGCACTTCCAGCGGCGCATCCTGCGTGCCGCCAGCGTTAAGAAGAACCTGCTGCCCGGACCATTCGACCGGCTGCTGATCCGCGGTCACCCCGAGCAAGAACCGCTGACCCGGCGATGCCTGGGTAGCGAGACGGCTGAAATCGCGATACGAGGCGGTGTTCTCCCAGTCGCGCGCGTCGCCGTCGCCCGAACGCGACGGGGAGATATGAAGCGGAATGTCGGTACCGGTCTCGCCGAGCAGCAGGGCCGGGGTCAGGGCTAAGCACGATGACATCCCTAAAAGCGTCGTCCTGCGGCTGAGCTTTTGCGTGCCTAAGTTCATCTTGCTACGCTGGTTCGCTATTGCTTCGGAAACGCTCACTGACCTCTCCATAGACTTCGGCCGTCGCGAGGGCGATCGACTCCCAGCTAAATGCCTCGGGCAGCGACACCGGAGGCGGATTGGCGGCCTTGCTCGCCAATCGCTCCGAGAGGGCATCGATATCGCCGACGGTGTAGTAATTCCGATCGGGCAACCCCAGATCGCGCGTGCTGCGGGTGTCACACAGCAGAAGCGGCGCGTTCATGGCCCAGGCTTCTAGGGCGATGATCGGCAGATCTTCCCGCTGCAATGGCATGACGAAAAGCTTCGCATGGGCCAGCAAATGGGCATTCTGCGTCTGCGACAGACCAGCCGTCATGATCACTCTTTTATCTTTGTGTCGGGCAGTATCCGCACGGTCGAAGGCCCTGTCGTCATCGCCGATGATCACCAAAGGCAGAGTGGTCTCCGCGCGCTTATGGGCGCGTATTACGTCCGATAAGCCCCGGTCCGACGGGTCATGACCGACAGCGACAAGATACTGCCCGCTTGTCAGGCCAAGATCGGCAAGAGTGCTTTCTGCGCTCGCAGTAAGGGCCTGCCCGAAGATGTGGTCCGCTCCGTGGGGTACCCACTGAATGCGGTCGGCCCTGTCGGGATAGCTCTGCCTCAACCGATCGGCCAGGGTCGGCGAAACCGCGATGGTGCGTGCGGCATTTCGGATGCCAAGCGTCTCTCCAACGCGCTGAAACATGCTCGCAAAGTTGCTCAATCTGCCCGCTCCGGCGCCGTGTCCATGATGGGTGAGGATCACACGAAGGCCCAGCAGGCGCGCGACGGCCGCGAGAAATCCCGGCCCGACACCGTGGATATGGATCAGCTCTGCGCCGAACTCGAACCGCGCCCGCAAGATCGCCACGAACGTATTGCTGGGGGTTTCGAGGAATCGTGTCTTGGCGCAATAGGCCGGCACGATCCTGACGCCGCTGCTGGTGACATAGGGTGACGTGCCAATGTAGCGGTCCCGCCCGAACAGGATAATCTCGAAATTGCAGGCATCGCGCGCCATGCGATTGTAGAGGCTTTCACAATGACTCTCGACGCGGCCCGGAATGTCAGGAAATCCCCGTAGCCCGATCACGCAAATCTTCATGGTGACACCGTCGCCCATAGGCGGGAAGCTGCGCCGAGCCGGGACTGGGCGTTTTCTAGCCTATCGAGAAAGCTGATTTGATCTCGAAGTTTCACCTTGCCGCGGCGTGTTGTTTCTGATTCGGAAACAGCCTGTCTTCGCGTTAACAGGGTATCCCTGTCCGGCGAATATCTCCGATGCGTAGGCGGTTTCGGCAGGTTCCTGCCGCCGTTCGGTGCCCTAACCCGTTGGGATTTCGGTTGATTAACTTCGCCTTCATCGGGAAATGTTTCCAACATATTATTGTCACAGAAAATGTGCAAAATTATCTCATCAACCATTTGTTAACCGTTCCGAGTTAGCTAGAAACAAGCACGTCGAGCGTTAGAGCGACGCGCACGGGGTTCAGAAAGTTACTCGTGGACGGAAGGACGAGTGGGAGGCAGAGGTATATGTTTCAGTACAGGGGCCAGCACCGGTCGAAGGATGACGGTGCATCCTCGGAACCTGAAGATCGCGATGCGCGTCGCAGAAAGAAGGTCGTGGGCATGGATATCCTGATTGCACGCAACATCATGGTATGGGTGTCCGCTGCGATCAGCGTCGCGCTGATCTACTTCGGCGTCACGGCGTTTTTCTGAAACAAATTCTCCTGACTTCCCTTTCGTGTATCCTACGGGTCCGACCGCAAAAGTTTCAGTAGCCCGTCCCTGTGACAAACTCTGTCCAGAACGTCAGCGCGGTGATCTTGATGTCCAACCAGATGGATTGGCGACGGATGTACTCGAGGTCGTAGTCGAGCCGTCCTCGTGCCGCGGAGCAGGTCGTGGTCTCGCCTCGATATCCGTTGATCTGGGCCAATACCGTGAGGCCGGGCCGCACTTGATGACGCATCATGTAGCGCTGATCAAAGTCCTCATAGAGAATGCCCACAGACAACATCCCCGGCACATGCGGGCGAGGGCCAACCACCGACATCTCGCGCTTGAGAATATTGAAGATCTGCGGCAGCTCGTCGAAACTTGTCTTTCGCAGCAATCGTCCGATCCGCGTCACCCTGGGGTCATGCTTCTGGGTTTGCGTGACACCGGAATGATCGCACTCGCTCAGCGACATTGTGCGGAACTTGTAAATCGAGAAGAGCTCTCCGTTCAGGCCATACCGCATCTGCCGAAACATTACCGGACCGGGGCCGGACAGCTTGATGGCGCAGGCAATGAAGAGAAACAGCGGTGTCAGCAGGACAAGCGCCACCGAGGCCACCGTAAGGTCGAAGGCCGTGTTCATGAACCGATACCCGAAATCGCGTCTCGGCGCGGGAATGGGACGCGTGCCATTGAACGACAGATGGGTAACTCGATGCCCGCCGGGGGTATCGCTTCGCCGTCTTCTGACGGGCTGTAAAATGTCAGGTGCGGGCTGCTGCACTACGCTGGCAGAAGCCTCAAAATCTCTTAAATATTTCATCGCAGACCCCAGAACTTGTTACTTTAACAGATCGTAGAGTGCCCCAGTCTCACGCTTTGCGTCGCGCACCGCCCCTTTGGGTTAATCCCCCGCGGGCTGACGGAATATGAACTGCCTAAAGCGGCGGCTCGCCTTAAAAAAAACCAACTCGATAAGTTATGTTGCGCGATTCGTGGTTCGATTGCAAATTCAGACTGTAAATTTGCAGGCCTGACTTGACCCTGTGGGCGAGGCGGTGCCGCCAGTGATGCAAATTTGGGCGCCCACCTCGTAGGGGTGCCGACCAAAACGCTTTTTTTTAACGTCCCTTCGTGCCAGTGTTGGTCGACTCCTCCGCCAGATGCGCATCTGGGGAAGGGGCGAGATTATGGTTAAAGTAATTTTCGGAGTGCCTCTGCATGAGACCTGCCGCAACAATTGCCGCCAGCATTTTTCTGGTTTTGAATGGCACCAGCCTTGCACACCCGCAAGAAACCTTACCTGAGTGCGACGAAGACGTCATCGGAGTCCGCTGCGTCGAGCGTCGCGATACGATTGGAACCTGGGACCTGATGGAGGTCATCCCCCCGGTCGGTTCGCAGAACGTCCTGATCCTCTCCACGGATTCCTTTGAACCCATCGAAGGCATCTTCGGCCGTCAGGAGCACGCTCAACTCGTTTTGTCCTGCGTCGAAAATGTTACGAACCTCGCGGTGCATTTCGGCGAGAACTACATGTCGGACGTCGGCAGTTTCCGCACGTTGATCTACAAGATCGATGACGAAGCGCCGGTCGCATTGGCCGCGGCGGCGTCGGAGGACAACTTCGGTCTTGGGCTCTTTACCGGTGTGGAGGCCATCCCGGTGATCCGGTCTCTCTTTGACAGGGAGCGTCTCCTGGTCAGCGCCACCTCGTTCACCGGCCGCGACATCACGGCAAGTTTCGCGATCGACGGTGTGGAGGCCGCCGCAGAACCACTGCGGGAGCTTTGCAACTGGTAATATTTTCAAGTCATTGAGGTCGATAATCCGAGGCAACGGGCGTTCGGTCCGCCTGTCTCCGAGACCATTTGGAGTAGTTTCCCCATGCGCATTACGATGATTGGCACCGGCTATGTTGGCCTTGTCTCGGGCGTCTGTTTCTCGGATTTCGGGCATGACGTGATCTGCGTCGACAAGGACCCCCGCAAGATCGAGATGCTCAACGACGGGAAGGTGCCGATCTACGAGCCGGGGCTCGATGCGTTGATGGCGAAGAACGTGGAGAGCGGGCGGCTGTCCTTCACGACGGATCTGGCCAGCGCCGTCGACGGGGCTGATGCGGTCTTCATCGCGGTGGGCACGCCGACGCGGCGCGGCGATGGTCATGCGGATCTGACCTATGTGATGGCCGCCGCCGAGGAGGTCGCCCATGCGATGACCGGCTACGGCGTCATCGTCACCAAGTCCACCGTGCCCGTGGGCACCAACCGCAAGGTGAAGCAGGTGGTGCAAAAGGCGCGCCCGGATCTGGAGTTCGACGTCGCCTCGAACCCCGAGTTCCTGCGCGAGGGCGCGGCGATCGACGACTTCATGCGTCCCGACCGGGTCGTGGTCGGCGTCCAGAGCCCGCGCGCGGCGGAGGTGATGGACGAGATCTACCGCCCGCTTTTCCTGCGCGACTTCCCGGTGGTCACCACCGATCTGGAATCCGCCGAGATGATCAAATACGCCGCCAACGCTTTCCTCGCCACGAAGATCACCTTCATCAACGAGATCGCGGCGCTCTGCGAGAAGGTTGGCGCCGACGTGAAAGAGGTCTCCAAGGGGATCGGCATGGACGGGCGGATCGGCAACAAGTTCCTGCACGCAGGCCCGGGCTATGGCGGCTCGTGCTTCCCCAAGGACACCAGCGCGCTGGCGCGGATCGGGCAGGATCACGCGGTGCCGCAAAGCATCGTCGAGGCGGTGATCCGGGTGAACGACGACGTGAAGCACCGGATGATCGAGAAGCTGCGCGACCTCTGCGACGGCTCGTTCAACGGCAAGGTGGTGACGGTGCTCGGCGTGACGTTCAAACCCAACACCGACGACATGCGCGACGCGCCCTCGCTGACCATCGTGCCGGCGCTGGTGGGCGGCGGCGCAAAGGTGCGCGTGGTCGACCCGCAGGGCCACCGCGAGGGCGAGGCGCTGCTGCCGGGCGTGAACTGGATGGAGGACCCTTACAAGGCCGCGCAGAACGCCGACCTCGTGGTGATCCTGACCGAATGGAACGAGTTCCGCGCGCTGGACCTCGCGAAGGTCGCCAAGAAGATGGCGACGCCTCGGATGGCCGACCTGCGCAACATCTACAACCGCCGCGACGCCAAACGCGCGGGCTTCGAGGCCTACGAGGGCGTCGGACGGTAGGGGCGGGGGAGGCCCACGAAAGCCGGCCGCGTCAGGCCTCGCTCTCCGATCCGACCCCGAACAAGCGTCGGGCGCGCAGCAGCAGTTTTCGTTTCACTCCGTCAGGGACCATGGCGATGACCGTGAAGAGCCGTCTGTATTGCCCTTCGGGGCAGTCGAGGGGTTTCACGCCGTGCCACGCGTCGAGACCGTTGCGGCAAAGGGCCGAGCGGTTGCCTACTGCCGAGACCGGAATGACCTCCCTGAAGTCGTTGAAGTCCGGGTTTTCGCGGTCCACCCGGCAATCTTTCAGGATCAACAGATCTCCGCCCCAATCCGCTCGCCAGACCTCGGGCGCGTTGAAGTAGAACAGGTGTATGGACAGCTTGCGCATGGTATCGCGATGGGGTGAAACCTCTGCGCCGGACATGCCCATGTGCCATGCACAGCGGAGCGAAAACTTATTCGTTTCCAAAATGTCGGACAGGAATTCTCGGTAATCTCGCCCCTCTATCTCTTCTAGAAAGCGGCGCCAAGACGCAGGGAGATCTTCAGGGAAGACGATGCCGGGACCGCGATAGCCGGGCGGGTGATAACGCGAGACCTTGTAGCCAAGATAATAGCGGTCATGCGGCCTCTGACCATTGCCGCGAGGCAGGCCTTCATGTTTCTCGAAATGCTCGAGGCTTGGATATTCGTCCAACAAGGTCCGGAAGCCCGCTGGCGTCAGCGGGTCGTCGATGCCTTGCCAGAAAGCGTGCCCATCGGGGGGAAGTGACGCCTTCGCTGCATGCAAGGTCGATTGGTTCAGAAACGATCCCATCGACAATCTCGTCTTGTAGTCCACGAGCCATGAAACTGGACGGCTCGGGTGACGGCGACCCGCAAACGCGGTCATCTCCCGCCAAGTCAATAATTTGAACTTGAAACGCAAACAGGCGCCGGGATGGCGGATGCTCGGATACACAAAAACGAAGCGACCGGAAAATTGCCGCCCTGAAAGGGTCGCATCGGATGGGGTGTCGGTCAAGGATGCAGAGCTCGCGCGGGACACGTCAGCCCATTGTCGCTCAAAGTTCAAAAGCGATGCATATTCTCGCGACGCTGCCGAGAGCGGCGAATGATATGCAAGCAACGGTCCACGCCCTCGCGCACCTGAAAGAGGTTCGGTGCGCTTTAGGTGCCAAAGCCTCGCGGGCCGTTCGTCTCCTCAAAAATTGGATGCACCTTCAAGTCGTCCTGTCGACGACCAAGCCATCTGCGGAGCGAGCAGCGGAATAGCTGTGAGAGAAGTTGGCGCAAAACGCATTAACGATGCGTATTCAAGGCAACCAACGCCCACCACTCGTACCAAGAAATCATCGGGAAATTTGGTAGCGGAGGAGGGACTTGAACCCCCGACACGCGGATTATGATGAGGGCTCGTGCATAAGCCAAGTCATCTAAATCCGGCCCATATCGCCACACAAGTCGAGCAAATGCAGCTATCTCGCGCCGTCAGACCTAGTCGGGTTGGCCCAACCTATCTCAATCAAGCCCATGCATTTTGGCACCCATTTGGCACCCACATGGCCTGTTTGGGGGCTGTGCAAATTTAACTTGTCGCAAATCTACGATCCCGGCGCTTTGATCGCAGCCGCCACTGTTCCCGCGATTACGTGTATCTCATAGGGATGCTACGCTTCTAAAACATAGTGTTGCTTGGAGCGACGGACTGAGGTGCAGACGAATCGGGCGTATACGCTTGTCTGTATAACATGTGCTTTCGGCCCAGAGCCGACGTTCAGGCAAGCTGCGGCGAAGGGCGGCAGTGAGCCCAAAGTGTCAGATGCTGCTTCTCGCACAAATGGCGGCTTAGAGATCAGACGGAGCAAGCGGATCGCGAATAATGTTTTGCTGCCAAGTTGAGATTGCGGTTTGGAATTCGGCGGCTCGAACTTCTTGAAGCTATGTTAAAACCCAAGGGTCTCCACCGACAGGATGGCAGGCAAATGTCGGGTAATTTCTGTCCAGTTTTCGCCTTCATCGAAACTGGCAAAGACCGATCCCGTGTTGGTTCCAAAATAGATGCCTGCTTCTGCATCTGTGGCCATAGATTGTCGCAGCACTGTGAAGAAGCAACCACTTTGCGGCAGTCCATTGCGTTTGGCTTCCCAGCTCTCGCCTCCATCTATGGATTTCCACACCGCGGCCGACGCATCGGGCGGGTACCGTCCAGCTGCGTCGCTGTTGAGCGGCAACACCCAGATCGTATTCGGATCATCGGGGTGCAATGTGATGGGGAAGCCAAAAGTGGAGGGAAGCCCATCGGTTACATCCGTCCAGGTGCGTCCACCATCGGGGCTGCGATAGGTCCCGTGGTGATTTTGTTGATACAAGAGACCACCGGGGCCACGCTGCATATTGTGCACACAGAGGCCGGTGTCACCGTCCCTCGGCGCGGCAGGATGGTGGTGTTCAGCGCACACCGAGTCATTGGATAGTCGGTTCCGCCTCTCCCAACTCTTTCCCCATCCTCAGTAGCAAACACCCCTGCTGCGGAAATACCCAACCAAAGTTTGTTCGCGTCATCTGGATCACCAAGTACGGTGTGTAGGACCAATCCGGCGGCTCCGGAGTTCCAGCTATCTCGGGACGGATGGTCTCGAAGCGCGCCGTTCTTTTTCCAAGTCGCGCCGCCGTCCGAACTATAAATCAGCTCGGCAGGATTCGTACCCGCATAGAGCACACCATGGGCAATGTGCAGCGACCACACCGCCTTGAGATCGGCGAACGGGACATCAGTGGATGTCCAATTAAAAAACGCTGCCGTGCCAGGATCAGAGGCCGCCCACTCATCAACTTGACCGTTCGAGAGCTTGCAAAGCTTCCACTTCTCACCATCCTCAGACCGCCAGACTCCCGCACCCGACCAGTCACCACCGCCACCTGCCCAAATCGCGCCTGTGCCAGGGTCACCGATCACGTGGTTGATCCCCCACCCATCGCAATGCGGGCCAGAGACAGAATAGTCTTTGCCACTCGGCGTTAAGATAAACGCACCCTTTGTGGTGCCGAGAAGTACTTTTACCGGCGCGCTCATCGTCATCCTCCACATGCGACGATAGCATAAAACCTGACAAAAGTCGCATCGGCGGCGGCCGGTGAGCGGACGTCATTAGATTAGACATTAAAGAGACATCAGTCCGGATTGCTAACCCAAGCTTCACTGCATGTGCTGCGCTCGGTCACGGGTGACCAGTTAGTAGCTGCTGCCTTGCAGCGATGATCCTACCTGATGAATGTTCTGTATGTGCTGGAAGTTGCCGCACCAACTAGGTGACGACACGTAGTCGCCGTCGTTGGCATCTTGAAAGCCGTCGAAATCTCGTGCTTTTTGGTTCGGGCAGCGACGACAACCGCGAAAGCTGGCAGATAGTACCGTCAATTAGATTTGTTTACTTGCGCGCAGGATCTTCGTCGATGAACACCTCGGATAACCTGAATGAGTATCTCGCAGCGATCATCGAAAGTTCGAACGATGCCATCATTACGAAGAACCTCGACAGTATCATCCAGACTTGGAACAACAGTGCCGAGCGCCTCTTCGGCTACGCCGCTCACGAGGCAGTAGGCCGGTCGATCACGATGCTCATTCCCGATGACCGGCAGCATGAAGAAGCCGACATCATCGCTCGCCTTCGTAGCGGCCAACGGATCGAACATTTTGAGACCGTTCGGCTGCGTAGGGACGGGACCTTGATCCCGATCTCTCTGACGATCTCGCCCGTTCGAAACAGGGCAGGAGAGGTGATCGGTGCGTCCAAGATTGCGCGCGACATTACCGATCAGAAGCAAGCAGAGAAGCAGCAGAAGCTTCTGCTCGGCGAGATGCGGCATCGCGTCGGTAACTCTTTCGCGGTGGCAGGGAGTTTGCTTGCCGTGACCGCGCGCCAGGTCGAAACTGCAGCCGAACTTGTGACGATCATGCAGAAACGTTTCGTAGCCTTGGCCTCCGTACATAGCCTCGCCTTGGCGGATCCGATGGGAGCGACCCAAGCGCGGCCCTATCTGAAAGATCTCGTCGCAAAGATCATCGAGCCTTTCGCCTCGGGCCAAAGCTGCACGTTGGAGATCGATAACATTCGCATCGCGTCGGAGGCAGTGACCCCCATCGCGCTGATTTTCCACGAGCTTTGCACGAATGCGACGAAGTACGGCGCGTTTGCACAAAGTGACGGCAGCATCGCGGTAACCACTAAGCGGGAAGGAGACCGCCTCGTTATTCAATGGCAGGAACGCTGCCAGATCGCCCCATCCAGTCTGAACAAAGAAGGCTTCGGTACGCACCTTTGTCAGACAGTCGTCGAGGCAACGCTAGGTGGCACAATCACCCGAAACTTCAAGAGTACCGGGATGGCCGCGTTAATTGACGTCGATCTCAACATTCTAACTGATAGGTGTTGAGTTTAGGTGTCCGGTGCCGTGACGCGAATGTGGGCTCAAGGCATCTTGCGGACCGGCGTCACGTCTTACGTGAGCCAGTCGGGTAGGGTTTATTGGCACAGGCTACGGATTAAGCATTGCCGTTCTTAGATGGCGAAATCGTCTAACGATTTTCCCGTGCCTAGCGCATCTTTTATCCAATTTGGCTGTCGGCCACGGCCCGACCAGGTCATCGCTGGGTTGTTCGGATGCCTATACTTTGGGGGTCTGGCAACTTTGGTTCCTTTGCCGCCAACGAGATCCTCCAACTTGTATCCGTGCTTTTGTGCGACGGCCTTAAGTTCAGCTATAGCATCGGCACGCTTGCGATTTTCGAAGGTCGCAATCGCCTCAGCTGCATCTTTTTGCAATTTCTTCAATTCTTCGATTGAAAGATTACCTAGTTCAGCTTTCGTCATGTGCCCAACGTCCTCTACTTGTGCGCCATCGCCTTACAGTGACGCGTTGCAGATGTAAAATACAGGTAATACGACGACGGATCGGTGGGGGTATCTGTAGCCAAAGGCTCTTTTCGCTGATTCAGTCTTCGGCACATCAAAACCGATGTTCTACCCGTCTCTTCTACCAAAGGGACAATAACAGCATGGTCGTCGCGGCTATCCCTCGAAGGCATTCTTACCTCAAAGAGACGGTACGATCAGCCACGGCTCATCCGTCAAATATTTGGTACAGCGATCATCAAAGATCAAATGGCGGCAGCCGCAGACAGCCAGCTGCTGACCGGTGCAATCTTGGCCTAATTAGGGTGAGCCTTCTATCTGGCGTGCCATGATCGCGATGGCGCGCTGATAGACTGGCGCGGCATTCCAGGCCTGAATTGCGGAAAAGTTACGTTGGCCCTCCTGATAGCCTCGGTTTGGTCGCCAGCCGTTTTGGCGCAAAAAGTTCGCGGTTGAAGCCATGGCATCGGTGAGATTGTTCATATCTAAGCGCCCGTCGCCATTGCCGTCTATCCCGTAGCGTAGAACGTTGCCGGGCAAGAACTGCGTGTGACCCAGTTCGCCATGCATCGCGCCGATCGAAGCGGAGCTTATTACTCCGCGATCCACGAGGAGCAGTGCGGCAAGGGCATGTTCACTAAAAAACGCAGAGCGGCGGCAGTCATAGGCAAGCGTTGCAATGGCGGAGACGACGTTAGCATCACCGAGGAAATTGCCAAAACCAGTTTCCATTCCGTGAATAGCAACAAGCACGGCAGCGGGCACACCGAAAGCACGCTCGAGCGAGCCGTAGAACTCAGCGTTCGCAGCTATTCGTTGCCTAGCCTGCCGGACAATTGTCTCTGCACCGCGAATGCGCATGAATTCTTCGAGCGAATAACTGAAAGAGCGCTGGTTGCGGTCTGCCGAGATCGTGCGGGTGGCGTAAGTCGTATTGGCTAGCGCTTGCATCCCGGCTTGACCGACACCAGCTGCAGCCGCTTCCACGGCAAATTCCTGTCTCCAGCGCATGAAGCCGGAGGCGTCGTCGCCGCAAGTTGCCGCCACGGCCGCTAGGGGTGCGTTGAGCAGTAGGCAAGCCATTATGGCGCGAACAAAGGTGCGGACTAGGCAAGCGTACATGATTAGTCTCCAATGGCGACTGGGTGACGATGATGAAACCGCGATAATGCTAGCAAAATAGAAGCGCGCATGGGCAAAAACTTTGCCACGCACGCATCACACGTTGGCAAAGGTTTCCTTGGCACCACCAACGTCAGATTGTTTTTTCTTGCGAGGGTATGATCCCTCTATAGTCGGCTGGACAACAGGGTGAGAACTTCTGCTCGCTCTACTTCTCGGTCAAATACCTTGGCCATGATGATGCTCCCTATAAAAAGGCCGCATCATACCCTCGATGTTAACTACTTATTAACTATTGAGCTGGAGGCTGAGTAGATGTTTGGTGGAGTATCAATGGCAGACGAAGATCTACTTGTTCGCATTGAGCGGCTCGAGGCAGCCTTGCTCGAATACATAGCTCGTTACGGTGTAACCGACCTCGCGATCAAAGCGTTCGCATCTCCAGCTGAGGGTGCCAGCCACACGCCTGATCAGAGCGACGGGGATGGACCCGTGTCTAACGTTCCAAAGATCGGTGACTAAGGAACGGTTTCTGACCTTGTGCAACGAAGGTGACTTTAGCAAGAGTTGACCTTCCATCAGTTCCGTCACGGGTAGTGCATCACAATGAAGCTTCTGAACCAACTATTCTTACTAGCAGTGATTTCTTCTTCTTTTGTCACCGGAGCCTCAGTTGGTGCTTCAGTTCCCATCATTCCTGCGGGAGAGGAATTTGCCTGCACTCCCACACATGTATGGGACGGTGATGGTCCCATTTGGTGCGAGGAGGGGCCTCGGATACGGCTTTCCGGAATAAACACCCGAGAGATGGATGGGACCTGTAACTCTAATAGCCCCTGCGAGAATGCCGATCCGTACATAGCTCGCGATGCGCTGGTAAGCATACTTGGTGAAGTAATAGGCGTCGGGCAACACGGCCATGTGTTGGTAGATGGCCCTACGCTTCAATGCTTGTCCGACGGCTCTGCTGGCAGGAACCGCACTGCGGCATGGTGCATCTCACCACATCACGGCGATATCAACTGCGCGATGGTTGAGGGCG
Source organism: Gymnodinialimonas ceratoperidinii (assembly GCF_019297855.1). Taxonomy (NCBI): domain Bacteria; kingdom Pseudomonadati; phylum Pseudomonadota; class Alphaproteobacteria; order Rhodobacterales; family Paracoccaceae; genus Gymnodinialimonas; species Gymnodinialimonas ceratoperidinii. The sequence continues at coordinate 3,344,305 of NZ_CP079194.1, read as the reverse complement.
GCTGGGCTGCCCGGTGGGATCGCTATTGGCAGGGACACGTCTGTCAGGATTGACGTGCGATTAGCAGGGCCCTGATCTGCGGGAGGGCATTGAACGGACGATTGTATCAGCCAACGCAAAGGGCGGAAATCGGACGTTCGCTGCAAGCGCGAAACGTTTGCCACCAAGGGCGGAAACCGGACTTTCGCCGCAGTTGCGAAGTATAGTTTCACCCTATGAGAAAGCAGACGTTCAGCAGCGCGTGGCACTTTCATCCGCAGCGAATGTCTCCTACGAGCCCACTTTTCTGGATGCTGCACATCGCGCGAAAGGCCTCTACCCATCTTGGCGTGTTTCAGCGCAAATTTGAACCGGCCAAGTCAGTGGCGGCCTGTTTCGCTTGCATGTCCGCCAGCATCCGAACGCGCGGTTCATGGCGCTTGCGATACAGAAACCGTGCCCAGAGTGCGAAGGCCCACGACATCCAGCCCGCGTCGATTTCAATGACGTCACGCAGCCGGGATCCCGATGGCTGCGGTTCGACAGTCAGCGTGTGGCACCACGACTTGACGCCTGCGCCCTTTTCGAAAGACCGTAATATCATGGCTTTGTCATCGCATTCCAGGACTTCCATGAAATACGGCTGAGGTGGCAACTTGCCGAACAGCGACACTTGCACAGTGATCTTCTGTCCCTGATGCACGCGACCGCTCGGCAAGCCTTCGAATTTGACAACGCCTTTCATGATCTCTTTGAGAGCATCGAGGTCCGTTGCCAACGCCCAGACCTCCTTTGCCGGGGCCGCGTATTCGTGCTCTTGGATCACGGTCTTCATAGATGTTCCAATAGCCTATAAAGTTTTGCCCCCTGGATAAAACGAAACCGGATATCGAAGCAACGAATTGAATGGCTTCTTCGTCCGCCAGGTAGACCTCAGCTGACGCCCCTTGAACCGGCCATTGGAACTTGTCGCTGCAAGACCAGTGCTCATCTTCGAGGGCTACTGACAATCGAAAAGCTATATAGCAGCCCTACAAACGCGTCTTGCTCGCCCAAGAGTCTGTTTGGTATCCGTGTTTCCAACATCACGCAGGGAATCGACGACGGTCATTCCTTAAGCTTGCATATTTGGGCTGAGCTCCCGCTAAATCGTGCTGCTGGAGGGCACCAGAATGGAAGAAGTGAGCCGTATCGATCTGGGGGTTTTTTTTGATGCGGCACCGTCGGCACAGATGGTGTTTACGCCAGACCTCCGGATTGTCGCGGCGAACCAACGTTATTGCGCCATGCTGGGCCGCCAGCCAGAAGATCTGGTCGGGAACCGGGTTTTCGAAGCCTTCCCAGCCAATCCAGACGACCCGAACTCGGACGCCGAGGCGGAATTGCAGGCCTCAACAGACGCAGTTGTCGCGACAGGCAAGGCACAGGAAATGCCATTGCGACAGCACGATGTCCAAGAAGCCGACGGCCGCTACGGCACAAGATACTGGCGCATCCTGAACTCACCCGTCTTCGCCGATACATCCGAGCCCGAACGCGTCACCCATGTGATCCATACAGCCGAAGACGTTACGCGGAGCGTTCTGGGGGAGCGCGCTGACGCTGCGAAGCGAAGGGCTGCAATGCGCGGCGCGGAACTCAGCTATTTCGAGCTCGACCCGGCCTCCGGGAGGCTGACCCGCTCGCCGCAATTGGATGCGCTGTTCGGCTTTGAAGCAGGAGAGACTGTCACAGCGGCAAAAGCGTTTTTCGACCGCATCCATCCCGATGACCTTGAGACGACTTTAGCCGAGATCGGGCTGGCCAGCCGAACCATAGGGTCCGACCTGAATCTTGATTACCGGATCGTGCGCCCCGATGGGGCCGTGCGATGGGCGATTTGCCATGGCGAGTCTGTCCGAAATCCGGACACGCATGAGGTCAGGATCGTCGGCATCGTCCTTGACGTGACATCGATCCGCGAACGCGAAGAGAGCCTGCGCGAGGCGGTCCAAGCGCGTGACGTGCTGATCGCAGAGGTTAACCACAGGGTGAAGAACTCTCTCCAGATGGTTGCGAGCATTCTTAGCCTGGAGGCATCTGCGACCACGGACGCGGCCGCGCGCGCATCGCTCAAGGCCGCTACGGCGCGCGTGAACGCCGTCGCGGCGATCCATGCCTCGCTCTACGAGGACGAAGACGTGCGTTCGGTCCAGATCGACAGATACCTGGAACGGTTGAAAGAGCACCTTCACGCTTCGCTTTCAGGTGAAGGCGGGGGTGTCCGGATCACACTCGACGTGGACCCAATCCGGCTTCCAACCGACAAGGCCGTCACGCTGTCTCTGGCGGTGAACGAGCTGGTCACCAACTCGTTCAAGCACGCCTTTGAGCCAGATGAAGAAGGCACCGTGACCATCAGTCTGCGGCGTAACGGCGACGACTTAATCACTCTCGAGGTTGCAGACGACGGAACAAACCGGGCTTCCGATCGTTCGGACATTAAGCCACCATCGTCAGGTCTCGGTCAGCGTTTGATTGAGGGAATGGCATCACAACTGGGTGGAACAATCGAGATAGAGAGTAAGAATGGCTGGCGGACAAGAATCTTTTTTCCCGAATGAGGGAGCCGCCACTCTGAAAGTTCTCGTGGTTGAAGACAACATCTTCATCGCGCTTGATCTGGAAGGGCAGCTTGATGAAATGGGACATGACGTCGTCGGCATCGCCGCGACTGCGTCAAAGGCGATCCAGATGGCCCGAGATTCCGTTCCTGATCTTGCAATCGTCGATCTTCAGCTTGCCGATGGGAGCCGCGGGCAGGATGTAGCGTTGGTGCTTCGTCGTGAGATGGATATTCCGTCCATCATCGTGAGCGGGAGCCTGCACCAAGTGACCGACGAAGAGAAAGCAGCGATTCGTCCGGACGCAATGCTTTCGAAGCCGCTGCTTTCGGGTGAACTTGGTCGCGCAATCGGAACCGCGAATATCTCAGGTAGCCCCAAGGACGAATGACGGCTATCGCAAACCGCATAAAGCGGACCTTAACAGCCAAAACTCGAACGGCAGCAAAGTCCGCTCTGCCGACCTCGGTGCTCGTTGCAGCTAACGTCTTCTTCGAGCCCTTTCAAGACATTCCCGGCGTAAGCACAGTCCCCTGATCAGACGGCGTCCTGGAGCAGCGGACGCAGCGCCACCTCGACCCTTTCGCGGGAGGCAGGCTCGAGCGGCAGGGTCGGACGCGGCGGGGTGATGCGCCCGAGACCGAGGATCTCCGCGATGGTAAACATCACGCGGAAGCTGCCGAACTCGCGGAACAGCGCCCAAAGGGGAGCGAAAGCGTGATCGATGCGCTCGGCTTCGGCCGCATTCCCGGCCTGAGACGCGCGGGTGAGCGCGAGAGCGGGTTCCGGCAAGAGGCCGGCCACGACGCTATACCAGCAGGCACCGCCGGCGAGCAGCGCGTCCTTCGCCCCCCAGTCGCCGCTATAGCCCACGGCGAAGCCATCCGGCGTCACGGCCCGCAGGCTCCGCATCTCGCCCGCGTAATCGCTGTCCGCCGGCAAAGGCATCTTGACCGCGGCCACGTTCGAGATTTCGGCCAGACGCGCGATCAGGTCCGGGCTGAAGGTGAATTTGGTGGTGCCCGGGTTGTTGTAGATGCACAGGGGCAGCTCGCCGGCCGCGGCGACGGCCTCGAAATGGCGAAAGACCTCATCATCGGTCAACGGCTGATATGACATGGGCGCGAGAAGCAGGCCGTCTGCGCCAGCTTGTCGGGCGTCTCGCGCAAGGTTCTCGGCAACATCGGTTGTTAGAGCGCCGATACCGACGATGAGCGGCGTCCGTCCTGCCACGCAGTCCACGGCAGCCCGCAGCGTGCGCTTGCGCTCTTCCGGTATCAGGTAGGCGTATCCGCCGGTGCTGCCGAGCAGTCCGATGGAATCCGCTCCCGCAGCCACGATCCGCTCGAGGAACCGTTGCAGAAGCTCGGGTTTCAGCTGCCCCTCGTCATCAGTGGGAGTGAGCGGGAAGGCCGACAGGCCGGTGAACAAGGTCATGCGAATATCTCCTTCAAAAGCGTGACATGAGCAGGCGGAGACCGGCGAACCCGAAGAAGGCGGCCAGAACGCCCTCGATCCCGCGCCGGGCCTTCCGGTAGAGGCGGATCATCGGTGCCGTCGAAAACACGAGCGCGTAGCCGGCGAAGATCATCACGCTCAGGACCGCACAACCTGCCAGAATTGTGGCCACGTCACGCCAGGATGGCTCAGCGCCGAGGCCGAGCGTGACCAGGGCGATCCAGGCCAGCACCGCCTTCGGGTTCGCCAAATGCATGATCAAGCCATGGCGGTAGAGCGCGATCGAGGACGGAGGAGTCTCTTCTCGCGCCGGTCCGTTTGAGGTTGTCCAGTCTGACGTCAACGCGCTTCGGGCCGCCCGCACCGCAAGGTAGAGCAGGTATAGGCCGCCGCAGATCTTCAGGAGGATCAGGGCCTCGGCATAGCGCGCGAGCAGCGCGGAAACACCGGTGGCCGCAGACAGCCCCCAGAACAGCGATCCGGAGATGACGCCCGCCGCCAGGGCCAGCCCGGCCCGGCGACCATGGTTCATCGCCACGCCCATGATCCGAAGGGTGCTCGGACCGGGGCTCCCGGCCGCGATCACATAGGCGGTGAAGACGACGAGCAGGTGGTTGAAATTCTCCATGACGTGTCCTCTCAGGTTCCGGCCAGCAGCTTGAAGGCGATGAGCCACATTACCAGCGCGATGAGCGTCTCCAGGACGCGCCAGGCCGCTGGCCGCTCGAACATCGGTCTCAACTTGGTGGCACCGTAGCCGAGAGCGAAGAAGAACACGAACGACCCCAAAATCGCGCCGATCGCGAAAGACCCTTGGCTGTCGGTGAACTGCGTGGAAATGGTCCCCAGCAGGACGACCGTGTCAAGATACACATGGGGGTTCAGCCAAGTGATCGCGAGGCAGGCGATCAGCGTGCGGAAGAGATCGGTCATCGGCAGCGAGGAATCCGCGGCCAACGCCTCATTCGAGCGCAACGCGGACAGAAGACTCTTCACGCCATACCAGATCAGAAAGGCCGCGCCGCCGTAGCGCATCACCGGCTCGAGCCAGGGCAACCACTCCGAGACGGTGTGGAAGCTGGTCACCCCGACGGTGATCAGGATCGCGTCCGAGACCGCGCAAGTGAGACAGACAGCCAGGACGTGCTCGCCGCGCAACCCCTGTCGCAGCACGAAGGCGTTCTGCGCGCCGATCGCCACGATGAGGCTGAGGCTCATCATCATGCCGGTGAAAAAAACTGCGATATCCATATGTGGGCCTCTGGTTCAAAAAACTGCCCTTGGACTATTCGGTCGCAGTAGATTAGACAAATTAAAGACGCTGATGCCAATAAAGGAAAACTAAATGGCTGTGGACTATGCAGCTCTTCGCGCCGTCGCCGCGGTCGTCAGGACCGGCAGCTTCGAAAGAGCCGCCGCTTCTCTCAACGTGACCCCGTCGGCTGTCTCGCAGCGCATCAAGCATCTCGAGGAACGCCTCGGCGCGGTGCTCATCGAGCGTGGAACGCCATGCACCGCCACGGACAAAGGCCTTGCGCTTTGCCGGCACATGGACCGCGTGGGGATGCTCGAAAAGGATCTCATGGAACATCTGCCTGAACTTTCCGGGGCGGAAGGTGCCGGACAGGTAACCCTCAACGTGGCGACGAACGCCGACAGCCTCGGGACCTGGTTTCTCGAGGCCATCGCCTCCTTCACCAGGGCCACCGACTATCTCGTGAATGTGGCGATCGACGACGAGGACCATACCGCCGACTGGCTGCGGCGCGGTCGCGTGCTTGCCGCCGTTACCTCGCTGGAACGTCCTGTGCAGGGGTGTCGTGTCACGCCGCTCGGTGCGCTGCGCTACCAGGCGACGGCGAGCCCCGACTTCGTTGCCCGATACTTCCCTGACGGCCTCACGAAGGAGGCGTTCCAACGCGCGCCCGCTCTCACCTTCGACCAGAAGGACCGGCTCCAGAACGTCTGGGCGCGCGAGGTTTTCGGGCAAGACATGTCATTCCCCACGCACTGGCTTCCTTCGACGCAGAGCTTCCTTGAGGGAAGCCTCGCCGGCATGGGGTGGGCGCTCAATCCGGTACAGCTCGCCAGACGCCATCTCGAGCGCGGAGATCTGGTCGAGCTGGCCCCCGGACAGATGCTGGAGCGGCACCTGTTCTGGCAGATCAATCGGCTGGCCGCCGACCAGCTTCACGAGCTGTCCCGGTTAATACTCACGGTAGCGCGGCGGGAGCTCAGCTCGCAAGCATGACGCTCATTGGAAACGACAGCTTTGTCCGCTAAGTAGGCCTCAGCGCTCGATGCAGCTAATGTCAGGAACGAGCCCAAAGTTCCGGACTCGCTGCGCAGTGGCGAATGTCGGTTTCCGGTTCGCACGTCAGCTTTTCCGCCAGATCACTCGGTTTCTGACAGATCACTCCGCGCATCCCGGATGATCATCCATGACGAATGCAGGAACAGCCCTGCGATGGCGAAAGCAACGATGAGGTCAGGCCAGGCACTGCCGAGCCAGGCGACCAGTCCGGCAGCGATCACCACGGCAAGGTTGCCGATGGCGTCGTTCCGGGAGAACAGCCATACGGCCCGCATGTTGGCGTCGCCCTTGCGGTGTTTTAGCAGCGGCAGCACCGCAAGAATGTTTACGATCAGCGCGCCCACGGCGAAGGCTCCCATTAACCCGGCCTCTGGTGTCGTCTGATTCAGGACACGCCAGATTGTGCTGCCGACAACGCCAAGCCCCAGAAATCCCAAGAACACGCCCTGGATCATCGCCGACCGCGCCCGCCATGTCAGACTCCAACCGATAGCGAGCAGGCCCAGAAAGGTGATTGCGCCGTCGCCCAAAAAATCCAGGGCATCTGCTTTCAAAGCTTGCGATCCGGACAGGAACCCGCCGAACATCTCGATCACCCCGTAGCCGAGATTGAGCAGGACCACGATCCAGAGCGCGCGGCGATAGCTCGGGTCTTTGTAAGCCGGATCGGACGATGTATCCCCGCTCTTGATCAGCTCAAAGCCATAGCCGGTTGCGTCCAGTGCTGGACGCACTTTCGGCAAGTCGTCTTCGGCGATCCGCAATGTCATGACATGGGTTGCGGCAGACACCTTCACATCGCCTTCAGCCACGCCCGCAGACCGAGCGGCCCGTTCGATCTCGGCGGCATCCTTGGCGCAGTCCATGCCATGCACCCGCATCCGGATCGGCAAAGACGTTGTAGGCAATGTGGTGTTATCTGCTCGGCTCATATGCGATCCTCTTGAAGGTAGCGTGCGAAAGAAGTCGCCGCTAACGTATCAGTGGATAATGATATGACATTGCAAAACATTCAAGACGATCTTTCGGCAGCTGACACCCTTGAGCCGCGGGCAAAGCTCTTCCGGGGTCTCGGCGACCCCAGCCGTCTTGCGATCCTCGATGCGCTACTGTCGGACGAACGCAGCGTGCAGGAAATCGTTACCCAAACAGGGCTTGGTCAGCCCAATGTCTCGAACCATCTGCGCTGCCTTTTGGATTGCGGTCTGGTCAGTCGCAGGAACGAAGGTCGGTTCGTCCGGTATCGCCTTGCGGACAGGCGGATCGCTGATCTCATCCGCGACGCAGATCAACTACTTGCCTCGACAGCCGTAGGGGTCGATGCCTGCCGAAGCTATACGGATTAACCGACGTGTCCTGCTGCAATGTTCTATTGGTGCGCCAGGCCTAAAGCAGCCATTTGCGCAGCCGCAGCAAAATGGCGCTTTGTCCGCTTAGCGGACCTTCCTGCACCGCGTAGCGCAGGCGGAAATGCGGAACGCCGAGGTTAACTTAACACTATTACCAATACGGTTTCACGCCACAGTGCTCTGGCCGATCTTGGAAAGTGTTAAGCACCCTTCCTTTGCATCTGACATGAAACGGTTGGGTTTGAACCAAAACCGGTGTCTTTGATCATGGAGGCTTCCCCGTTGCCGTATAGACAGCCCTGTAGCGATCGGCCCATAACCGACCTTTGCCAAAGCCGCCATCACTGCGGCGCGGCTTCCCGGAACCAGACTTTCTCATCGCGGTGAAGAATCGTCCGGATGGTGAAGATCCGATCTGCTGAGGGAGGGGACTTTCTGAGTTGAATACGAAGCGGCGCGGCGACGGGCCGGAGACCTGGAAGGCCAGCACTTGCCCTTCCACTTTCAAAAGGACACTAATCAGGAAATCTCAAAGCAAGCCATAGAGCTTACTCAATTTTCTGCCCGCAACAGTCCCACGGTGATCCCCTCATGGCCGCACTACTGTCCAACGTCCTGCGGTATTGGCGGACATCTCTGGCGGATGGTGCGCTTGGTGAAGGGACGTTTCGGACTGCGGATCGAAAAAGATTTCTGGTGCTCCCGAATGAAGCGCTGAAGACGGGTAGCCTTCCCAAGCAGCTGGTCCAGACACTGTTCAGCGGAAAGGATGGTTCTACAACGATTTCGGTTCGCTTCTGGCCCTTGGTGACCGCCCGCAAAGCCTCACATGCCGCGTCGCGCGCCGATGGGATGCCAGAAATTGTCGCCCCCGTGGTCACCGAGGGCATCGTGGATCGGGCGGGGCGGATCGTGCCGACTCGCAATACCATTGCGCGCGACCTGCTGACGCCCTTGCCCAGGGGTGCCTTTGCCCTTGGATCGGTGGAGGCGCTCGACGATTTCCTCACGACGACGCCCCTTCCTGAAATGGCGACGGCCGACAGGTGGCAGGACTACCGCAAGCATTGCCGTCAGATGGTCGACGCCCTGGCGCCGGCCTGGCCCTCTGACGAGGCGGAGTATCTGCCGACCGGAAGCGGATTCATTGAGGTATCGGAAGGCGCCGATGCAACGGTGCGCGGGATGCTGGATCTTTACGACAGCCTGCTAGCCAATGAACGGGACACGCCGCTTCTACACCAGATTGCGTTGCCCCATCGCCCTGAGACCGCGATGGACCACGGCATCGAGAAGGAATTCTATCGGCGCCTCGGGCATTCGAATCCACACTTCCCCTTGGCCGAACAACAACGGCATGTCCTGGCCTGGCTCGACGTCGCAAAACCGGGCGAGGTGATCGCGGTGAACGGCCCGCCAGGGACCGGCAAAACGACGATGCTCCTCTCCGCTGTGGCAGGGCTGTGGGTAAAGGCTGCTCTCGATGGGGGAGAGCCGCCTGTGATCGTCGCGGCCTCGTCCAACAACCAGGCGGTCACCAACATCATCGACGCCTTTGGTAAGGATTTCGCAGTGGGCGACGGCGTATTTGCCGGGCGCTGGCTGCCGGACATCAAGAGCTTTGGGATGTTTCTCCCGTCGCATTCCCGGCGCATGGAGGCTGCGCAGCGCTATCAAACGGAGGCCTTCCAGACGGAATGTGAGTCCGTGGCCTATGTCGAACGCGCACGGGCCGCTTGGCTGGACGCGGCTGGCAAGGCATTCCCGGGTGTAAAGGACGCAGACGTCGCCGGGTTTGTCGCGCTGCTCCGAGATCGGCTGAGCGAGGAGGCCAACAAGCTCCGACAGGTCGACGAGGCTTTGGGCCGCCGCAGAACCTGCGCCGCCGCCCTCTTATCCGAGCTGGGCGAAGATCCGGGCGCAGAACAGACCCGTCGCGCGGATACGCTCCGCGCCAGACAAGAAGAGGCGGATCGACTGGCCGCCGCACGCGCGGCGCTGGATCACTATTTTGCCTCCGAATCTTGGCTCACCGGCCTTTTCGGGTTCATTTCTTCGGTCAAGCACAAGCGCGCTTTGAAGGCGCGACTGACTATCGGAGATCGGCTGGACGGGTTGCAAGACATGACCTGTGTCGAGGATATCGAAACGCGGGTCGCGGATGCCCTGAGACACGGGAAGCAGAGCCTTGCCTCTGCCAAACAGCTCTTGGCCCGAGCAGAGGACCTGAGACAGCAAGCCACGGCCAGCGAATTGGCTTGGCGCGAGGCGGCTGAGGCCTTCGGGGGCTCGGATGACTTGGACGCGCTGGAGCGGCGGGCTGATCTCGGGACCCGTTTTGACTTGTTCCTGCTCGCGACCCACTACTGGGAAGGACGGTGGTTGATGGCAATGGAAGCCGATCTCGGCACCATCACCACGTCGCATGAAAAGACCGGGCGAAAGGCCGTCGAACCACGCTGGCAACGTCGCATGATGTTGACGCCCTGCGCCGTGGCCACCTTTGCCAGCCTGCCGAAGAAGCTGTCGTGCAGCCGCTACCAAGGCGGCAAGTTCGCGTCCGACAGCCTTTATAATTTCATCGACCTGCTAATCGTCGATGAAGCTGGGCAAGTCCTGCCCGAGGTCGCTGGCGCCTCGTTCGCCTTGGCCAAACGCGCGCTGGTCATCGGCGACACGCAGCAGATCGAGCCGATCTCGGCCGTGCCCGGCCCTGTCGATATTGGTAATCTCAAGGACAGCGGGGTGATCGACGGCGAGGAAGTGCCCGATCGCTTGTCCGCGAGCGGCATCCGATCAACCGACGGCAGCGCCATGCGTCTTGCGCAGCAGGCCTGCAAAGTCGCGCCCTGGCCCGAGCTGGATCGCGGGCTCTACCTATTTGAACATCGCCGTTGCCATGATGAGATCATCGGTTTCAGCAATGCCTTATGCTACAAGGGCAAACTGCGCCCGATGCGCGGCCCCGCACCGGCGAACGCGCCCCTTCCGGCACTGGGTTACCTGCATGTCGAAGGCCGTGCCTTCTCGAACAGTGGCAGCCGCGCCAACCCCGTCGAGGCCCATACCATCGCAGCATGGCTGGAAGAAAACCGCGCACGTCTGGAAGGCCGCTACGGTTTTCCGCTTGAGCAGGTTGTCGGGCTCGTCACGCCCTTTGGCCAGCAAGTGCGCGCCATCCGGGACGCCTGCACCGCACGCGGCATCACCGTGTCCGGTCGTGAAGGCATGACCATCGGCACCGTGCACGCGCTGCAAGGGGCCGAACGGCCCGTGGTGATCTTCTCGCCAGTCTACTCCAAACACGCGGATGGCGGTTTCATCGATGCCTCGCCCAGCATGTTGAACGTGACAGTGTCGAGGGCCAAGGATAGCTGCCTCGTCTTCGGCGATATGGACATCCTGGCCACCGCCCGCAGCGGTTCTCCACGCGCATTGCTGTCCGAATTCCTTGCGGCCAAGGGCAAGGCGTTGGATTTTGCCATGGAGCCGCGCGAGGACCTGACCCGCGGCGACGCTCAAATCGAGATGATTCAGCACTCCGCTGAGCACGATGCCTTCCTCTTGAATGCACTAAAGGGCGAGGGGCGGAGATACATGATCGTCAGCCCGTGGGTCGTTGCCGGAACGATCGAGCGGACTGGTCTATTAGACGCTATGGCGTCCGCTCGCCAGCGTGGGGCAGACATCCAAGTCGTTGCCGATCCTCTGCTGAACACCGGCCCGGCCGCAGGTGGGCTGAGCCAGATGGAAGCTGTTGAACGCAGGCTTTCCGCGATCGGTGTCGCGGTTCAACGGGTTCCGAAACTCCACAGCAAGATCGTGACCGTCGACAAGGCGCTTCTCTGTGTTGGATCATTCAACTGGCTCAGCGCGGATCGGAACGGGCAATTCGCCCGGCACGAAACGTCGTTTGTCTATCGTGGCCCGCACCTTGAAGATGAAATCAAGACCATCCAGGACGGCCTCGCGCGACGCGCGAAGTAGCAGTCGTCCTCAAAGCCGCCGTTGATGTATGTTGCAGCGAATTGCAGCTTCCCGCCCTATGTTTCCGATGTCGCGCTTGAGGGTGAGGTCCGCTTTGGAAGTGGGTCTGCAGTTTGCCGAGTGGAAGCGCAGATCACGAGCATGAATATAGCGTCCATACGCGGCCTAAGTCTGAGGATAGTGTGGGAAGCATCCGCTTCAGTGCGCCTCAAAACCCCTCAGATTGTCCCTGACGCCGAAGCCTCCACTATCTTAGACTGTCGCTATGAAGAAAGTCCTAACCACCAAGTTGCTTAATAGTCTTGATCCTGGTGAGAAGAACCGTATCGAGGTTCGCGATGCCAAGATGCAAGGCTTCGGCGTGCGTGTGTACAGGACCGGGAGGAAGGTCTTCGACTACAAGTGCCGTGTGGACGGCCGCCGCCTTCGAATTGCGGTCGGGACGTATCCTTTGATTTCGCTAGCTGAGGCTCGGCAGAAAGCGACGCAGATCGCGCGGGATGTTGCACTGGGGGTATACGCGGCAAAAGACGATTTGCCAGTTGAGGCAACTCCTACACTCCGTGAGGTCGTTGATCAATTCATCGACCTGTACGCGAAACCAAACACCAAAGACTGGCGAGGATCACAAAGCATCCTCAGGAAGTTCCGGTCCCTGTTTGACAGGCCCATTGATGAAATCAGACGCCGCGACGTTGTCGCCGTTCTCGACTCTATCATTGCAAGTGGCACGCCGACACGAGCGAACCGTGCACTGGCCGCCATCAAGAAGCTCATGAACTGGTGCGTTGACCGGGGCATGATTGAAGTCTCTCCGATTGCGGCCCTCAAGCCCCCGAGCCGAGAATACGCCAGAGACCGGGTGTTGACGGACCAAGAGTTGATCGCAATCTGGAACGCTGCTGAGGGGGAAGGGTATCCGTTCGAGCAGTTTATCAAGATGCTGCTCCTGACGGGTCAGCGACGTGGCGAAGTCGCAGGGATGCGCTGGTCGGAAATTTTTTTCGAGGACGGCATCTGGACGCTACCCGGTGCGCGTGTGAAGAACTCGCAGGTCCACATGGTGCCGCTTCCAGAGGCTGCGATCGATCTGCTCCATGCAGTGCCACGGTTCATTGATAGCGACCTTGTGTTTACGACGAACGGCAGAAACCCGGTGTCTGGCTTCGGTCGCCTCAAGCGACGCTTAGATGCGGCATTGCCCGACGACACAGCCGACTGGCGCTTCCACGACTTCCGGCGGACAGCGTCAACAGGGATGGCCAAACTGGGTGTGCTGCCGCACGTCATCGACGCTGTAACGAACCACAAATCAGGGGTCGTCTCAGGCGTTGGGGCAACATACAATCGCTATACGTACTTGACCGAGAAGCGTCATGCGTTGGAGCAATGGGCGCAGGTCGTAGGCAGTCTAGGTAAGGATCATAAACTTGAGCCGCATAACTAAACCTGAGTTTGTAGATCCTCGCGAAGCATTTCAAATTGTGGGAAATCTCTCTTTTGGAAGAGCTTGGAGTGAGGAGTTTGTTTGGGACGAGGAGTCGCCTCTGAGAGTAGATGCGATGGCCAATCTCCGGTTGGCGCTAGAGAGCGGCAAAGTGCGGACGACTTACTTCACGGGAGACCGTCAGCGACAGTTGAAGGCAACCGACGCAGCGGCAGAATTTTTCACTATCGAATTGGAGAAGAATTCACTTTGGCTGGATGGTCCGGGACGAGTCGATGCCAGAATTCACGTAGAGGATTTGACTGCCTATATTCGATCTAAGGTTAGTGGTGGTAAGCCATCTAAGTTGTCTGATAGGTCACGTTGTCGGGATTGGATTATCGAGCGCATCAACAATGGTGAAGAGGTGAAGCCTGCAGCAATGTTGAAAGAAGAAGCCAGAAGGGTGTTTCCGACATTGTCTTTTAGAAGCATCTCTGACGCTCGAGAAGAAGCTATCGTGTACACTGGTCGATTTGATCTCAAAGTGGCCGGAAGGCCAAAGTCGACCTAATTCACTTAATCTAATCACTACGTGTCTTTATTTCCGATGTCTATTTTCGCCAATGGAATTCTGGGAACTCTCTGATGTTCGGGGCAACCCGGTCCACCATTGGAGAGAACAGATGTACGATATTTCTAACAAAGGTCCTTTAATTGTTGGGCGAGATGGCCTGACAGAACTGGGCATTCGCGTATCCAATTCCACGCTACTGCGTTGGGAGTTTGACGGCCGTTTCCCACGTCGCATCCGCATGGCAGGTTGCAGCGTGGCCTGGCCTGCCGACGAGATCTTAGCATGGGTCGAGGACCGAAAAACTGAGCGTTCGCGAACGCACTACGCACGCCCCGACTAACTAACTCCGATATCATCAAACTCACCTAAATTTGGAGGCAATCATGTCCCCGAAGATCACTACCTCTTTGCCCACTGCTCTGGCCTCACGAAGAAAGCCGGACAAGAAATCAGCAAAATATCAAGCGAAGTTCTTGACATCTATCTGGCAGAGCGCCGCCGATGGTCCGGCAACAAGATATGCCTGCATGGCCTTCCGACGACAAGGCGGAGGAAAGTTCGAGTTTGTTTTCGTCGACCCGTCAGATCGATCGCAAACTCGGGCTGCCCTGTTGGCTCACAACCGCAAGGAATGGGATCAGTACTTCTGCCCCGCTACGTTCTCTGAGAGGAGCCGCGAGAAACGCTATGCACTTCCCACAAATTTACTCTGGTGTGACGCCGACGAAGCCGATCCCCGCGGGTTCTCACCACCACCCTCGATCGTTTGGGAGACATCCCCCAGGCGATATCAAGCCATATGGATCTTGGATGAGACTTTGACGCCCGGTGAAGCTGAAACCTTTTCTCGCGCGCTGACCTACAATCATGGCGGTGACAAGAATGGGTGGCCATCAAACAAACTTCTGCGGATTTTGGGATCATTCAATCACAAGCCCAATTACGAATCCCCGTTCGTCGGGGTCCTCAAATATGAACTGACGCCCATAAACGAACGCCCGGCAACCGAGCCCTGGCATCGTCCAGCAGCCGCGGCAGCAGTTTCCTTCGATGGGTTCGACCACCTCGCCCATGACAAGTTTGATGTCCTGAAGCGATACCGGCACAGCTTGACGGTTTCAACGCGGCAGCTCATTCGAGATAAGCGGGCTTACGCCCCGGATCGTTCGAGCCGCATCTACGCGATCGTTGTAGGACTCCACGGTGTGGGCGCGAGTCTCGACGAGATCGCCAGCGTTGTTTGGGCGTCTGCTTACTTCCAAGACAAGTACGGTCCAAACATTCGGGCGCTCAGCAATGAACTCACCCGTATCACATCGAAATTGGGAGGCCGTCATGGGAAATGATGCAACCTTTGTGAACCTCTCGGACGTCAAAGCGAGGAAGGTTGAATGGCTTTGGGAGCCTTTGATCCCGATTGGCATGATCACCATTCTCGAGGGTGACCCAGGTCTCGGAAAGTCTTTCCTGTCGATGCATCTGGCATCAGTCGTATCAAAGGGCCGACGTCTGCCGGATAGGTGCAAATTGGCAAAAGGCAATGTCTTGTACATCAGTGCAGAAGACGACGCGTCGTACACGACGCGGCCTCGGATTGACGCAATGGGTGGTGACCCGAGCCGTATACGGGTGCTCAACGATTGGATTGAATTCAATGATGGCGGTCTTAGCATTCTCGAGGCTGAAATCGAGGAATTCGGACCAGACTTGATCATCATAGACCCTTTGGTCTCGTTTGTCCCTACGGAGGCTAGAGGCAAGGATCCAGCCGCAATACGGGGCCTGCTACATCGCCTCACAAACATGGTTGCCGACAACGACTGTGCCATCGTCATTGTGCGACACTTGACCAAGATGAAGCAGGAAAACGCCCTCTATCAGGGCGGTGGGACCATTGACGTGATTGCTACGGCACGATCCGCGCTTCGGCTGGCGGCTGATCCAGACGACCCTGAGAAGAAAGTGCTTGCGCATCTGAAGCACAACATCGGGCCTAGGGGGCCCAGCTGGGTCTTCTCGCTCGTGCCGTCTAAGAGGGCAGGAGACATTCCGGTCGTTAAGTTCTCTGGGAGGTCAGACCTTACCGTCGATGACCTGCAAGGGGCATCCGGGGGTGCCGGGCCAAAGCCTCGCGAGGCCGCGGATGATTTCCTAAAGCGCTATCTCGGCGACGGTTCCCGAAAGGCAAATGATTCCTATGAAGCCGCAAAACGGGAAGGCATCAGCAAGCGTACCCTTGATCGTGCAAAGCAACGTCTTGGCGTCCGGTCCCGTCAAAAGACAAAGACATGGTATTGGTCATTGGACCAGGGCTGATTGCCAGAGTGCCAGTCTGCCTGCGCCGACTCTGGCGATCTGTTGCCATTGGCAGGGTGCCACGTGTCGGTATGGATATTTGGCGATCTGGCATCCTGAGACCGACACACGGACTAAATATCAGACTGTAGCGACGAAGGCGGGGGCGATTTTCCCCGCCTTTTCAATTCCCCAAGCGACGCGCCGACGGTCGCAGGATCGTGACGGGTGCCAATCGGGTGAGAAAACCGTGCAAAAAGCGACCCACGGCAGCCGAACGCCGCCCCGATCGGCACTACCCAAACAGGCAGTTGGCGAAGTTCAGACCCCCTTGAGCACGCCAAGATCGGCTAAAGCGCTCTCTAGCTCGTCACGCCCATCAACGTGCGGTCCAAAATGGCCGTAGGAGGGCCTTCTGACGGCCCTGTCCTAAATTGGCTGGGTTGGAGGCCGGAATTGATGACAGGGGCCCTTGTGGGGCCTCGCAGAGCCTCTGCGGTGGCGCTCATTCGGAGTTACACACCGGCAGCGCTCCGGACGCATCGACATGGCGCCAGATGAGGTATCGCTCGACATAGGCAATGTAGGTGTAGAGCCGCACCGCGTCCTTGATATTTGCGGGCGTGTGAAAGGATACCCAATCGGGTTCGCTCCCTAATCCGAATAATCGGTGGTGGGTGACACCTCCTGCATGACCCTTCAGGCCAGTTGTTGCAGATCGGTGGAATGTACGAATTCTATTGCGGAGGCCACCGCCGCCCCATGTGCGCCCAATGTAGACCGTGTTCTGTGGATCACCGCGCGCAATGATGTAGACGCCCGGAAGTTTCGGAAGGTCCTTTCGGCTCTCCCACTTGATCGGCTCTGAAATGATTAGTTCCACGTCACCCCGATCTGCGAGCGCCCTCGCAATATCACCTGGTGATCGGGGTGTTAGAAAACCGCTCTGACACGGTCCCTGTGCCTTTAGCCGGGGCCTGTTGTATAACACAGGCACCCCGACCATAGGGTCAAAGGTGTTCAGCCGATTGCTCGACCTAGTCAGAGAGGGGTTTCTAAGCCCCAACGCGAATGCGTCTTCCGCGTCAGGGTCGGTGTTAGCAAGGTTTAAAGAAAACAGGAAGCGCCGACCAGTTTGCGCCTTACAACCGAGCTGCTCCGCCTTATCGATGCTCCCATCAACCAACTGGGAGAATTTTGATGTCCGAAATCACAACGCTTCAGCAGGTCTGCAAAGAACGAAAGATGTCCCCCACGAAGGCTCGCAAGATGCTGCGGGCAGCGCTGACCAGCGGGAAGCACTCTGAGCTCAGCAAGGCGCACAAGCCCAAGTCGGCTTGGCAATGGGCGAAGGGGAGCGCGGCTGAGAAGGAAGCCATTCAGGTCCTGACAGGCAAGGCTTGCTGAATTTATTCACGTTTCTGACGTGTGCTTCAGGCCAACACAGATCAGCGGCACCGGCAAACCGATGTCGTAGGTCGGTCAGCAGCGTAACCATGGGCGGTTAGCGGACGTTTGCTGCGGTGAGTAGCAGAGCGGACATCAACTCTCCCCGTCTCGGTCCAAACCGTAAAAGTCCGCTCCAATTACTTAAACTGGGCCTCTGACTTATGCGGGACCATTGCCGCTTCCGCCAGCGCAGTTAACATCCATGGCAACAGGGACGCAGGGCGTGTAGTTCGGGTCGCAACTTGTTCTGAAGCGGAATGCACAGCCATCGACACACATGCCGCGATGGCCAGAGTTCGATTATGCATTTTGTGTCTTCCGTTTCTGCAAAGTCGTTAGCGAAGAAGTCTACGCGTTACTCCAGTATTGAGTGTTGCGAATCCTCGGTATTTCGATCATGAGTTTGAACTATAACGTTAATTTCCGAGGGGCCCTATGCGTCTTATTCTTCTTGTTTCTATTCTAGCTGCATGCGCTTGCGCTCAACGCCCCGAAAACATTGCGGCCGCTGATATTGGTCCTAACCCTTATACAGGCTACAACTGTTCACAACTTGCAGCGGAAGAACTAAGTATAACGCAAGAGCTCGCGAACCTAAGCGCAGATCAAAATCGTGCGGCAAATGGCGACGCTTTCGGCGTGTTTTTACTCGGATTGCCAGTATCCTCGATGACAGGCGCTGATCAAGAAACTAACATCGCAATCGCGCGCGGCAGACTTCAAGCGATTGACGAAACCCAACTTACCCTTCGCTGCGGATGAATCGCGAGACTTGAGGGTCGTATGAGCGCCCAGCAGTAGAGGTTTAAACGAGCGACGGGCGCTCAACTTATGTAATCGGTTGCGCAGGCGGCAGCTTTTATCAGCTTTGCGCTCTGATACTTAGATCTTAGTCAGACCTTTGCGTCCTGTCATATTCGTCTACGAAGCGATTGCCTGCAGTAGGTGAGGCAGACCTGGTAAGGAAACCGTCACCCGGGCGATGTGTGAACTTTACAGATATCGCTTGGAGTGAATTCGCTTACTTCACTCTCGAATGCCTTAGCGACTTCGGCGGCTGCAGACTGACTTGCAAGAATTCGTCGTCCGTATCGTGCAGGCATCTCTGGTGATCTCCAGCGTCCAGCAACCATGATCGACGATAGACTGCAGTTCAATCTGAATGCATCGTGTACGCCGCCTACGCGCATACTGTGGGAGGAGACATCACTACGATCAAAGCGGCGCTTGATGATCCTTGAGACAGTTGCAGCGGCAAGTGGTGTTCGCTTTCCTCCACGCTGAGACTTTGTAAACATTGGATCCTCCGCCTTAAGACCTGCGGCCTCGATCCATGCCAGGACAGCGAGGGAGGCACCTTTGGACAAAAATGCGTAGTCGCCCTTGCCGTAGGGATCGGTCTTAGACCGGCGCACGAACAGCAAGCTCGATCCATCATCCTGTCGCTCCATATCGCGCACTTGAAAGGCCACAAGCTCGGATACTCGGCACCAAGAATCTGAGGCCGCCCAGATCAGTGCTTTGTCCCGTAATTCCTGCCGACTCACACCTAATTTCAACACTACCCCAAGCACCTCAGCTTTCGAGAGGGGCGGGGCTTGTCGGGTGTACGCACCATACTTCCGTTTTACTGACTTGAGGGCTAGCTCGACTAATCTATGCCTACAGGGAGACGGTAGGAACAGTGATCGGTGGTGCTCGCTGATGGCCCACAAGCGGGTCGCGATTGTGTTGGCACTGAGTTTTCCACCAAGAGCCTCTACATATTCGGCGACGATCTCCGGCGCTACAGGCGGCATCGGATCATAGGCTCGGTATTCACACCAGCGTGCGAACGACTTTTTGATCTGCCGTAAGTTTCTAAGTGTTTCAGGTGCGAAGGCCTGCAAGGATCGACGTTCATATTCGTCAATGATGGCTTGACGCTTCTGCTTCGATTGGCTGGACAACAGGGTAAGAACTTCTGCTCGCTCTACTTCTCGGTCAAATACCTTGGCCATGATGATGCTCCCTATAAAAAGGCCGCATCATACCCTCAATGTTAACCACTTTTTAACAATTGAGCTGGAGGCTGAGAAAATGTTTGGGTGGAGTATCAAAGGCAGACGAAGATCTACTTGTTCGCATTGAGCGGCTCGAGGCAGCCTTGCTCGAATACATAGCTCGTTATGGTGTAACCGACCTCGCGATCAAAGCGTTCGCAGCTCCAGCTGAGTGTGTTAGCCACACGCCTGATCAGAGCGACGGGGATGGACCCGTGTCTAACGTCCCAAAGATCGGTGACTAAGGAAAGGTTTCTGACCTTGTGTAACGAGGGTGACTTTAGAAAGGTTTCACCTGCCATCAGTTCCGTCACGGGTAGCGCATCACAATGAAGCTTTTGAACCAACTATTCTTCCTAGCAGTGATTTCTTCTTCTTTTGTCACCGGAGCCTCAGTTGATGCTTCAGTTCCCGTCGTTCCTGCGGGAGAGGAATTTGCCTGCACTCCCACACATGTATGGGACGGTGATGGACCCATTTGGTGCGCGGAGGGGCCTCGGATACGGCTTTCGGGAATAAACACCCGAGAGATGGATGGGACTTGTAACTCTAACAGCCCCTGCACGAATGCCGACCCGTTCACGGCGCGCCATGCGCTGGTAAGCATACTTGGTGAAGTAATAGGCGTGGGGCAACACGGCCATGTGTTGGTCAATGGCCCTACGCTTCAATGCTTGTCTGACGGTTCTGCTGGCAGGAGCCGCACTGCGGCATGGTGCATCTCACCACGTCACGGCGATATTAACTGCGCGATGGTTGAGGGCGGCTGGGCTGCCCGGTGGGATCGCTATTGGCAGGGGCACGTCTGTCAGGATTGACGTGCTACTGGCAAGGCCCTGATCTGCGGGATGGCATTGAAAGGGCGATTGTATTAGCTAACGCAAAGGGCGGAGAGCAGACCTTCTCTGCAGATGCAAACCGAGCCTCGAGGCATCAAGCAAGCGGACCTTCCGCCAAAATGAGGCTACAGCGCTTGACCTGCCCCTTGCTGGTCCGTCATTCATAACGAGAGTCTGCAGGTAGGATTTGGGTGTTCGGCTTCGTCGTCTGGCGCAAGCGCGCCGGGCGCGGAGCCCTCAAATTGATCAAGCGTCCGGCGCGCTTGCTGTGGCGTCTGGTTGGCCTGAGACGAGTGCGGCCTGACCGTATTGTAGTCGTAGCGCCACAGGACCACCTCTCTTCCCTCGCACCCGCAGAAAAGTATTTCGCTCAAGCCCGCAGGAGAGTGCCTGGTTTTGGGTGCGGAACCAAGCCAACATCCGGTGAAACGACTTGGTATGAAACGGCATTCTACCACCCTGCAATGGTCGACAAGATGGCAACGATCCTACGCTTCTATCACGACTACATGCTGGCGCCG
This sequence comes from Gymnodinialimonas ceratoperidinii, assembly GCF_019297855.1. Lineage (NCBI taxonomy): Bacteria > Pseudomonadati > Pseudomonadota > Alphaproteobacteria > Rhodobacterales > Paracoccaceae > Gymnodinialimonas > Gymnodinialimonas ceratoperidinii. Next base: position 3,323,466 of record NZ_CP079194.1, on the reverse strand, counting down.
ACAAGAGGTGACCCGCTCAAACGGAAAATCCCAGCAGAAAAGCTCGGGTTGGCGAAAGGTCGGGTCTACGCTCGAGATCTGATCGCGTTTTAAGCATTCTATGCCTCGAGTGCTTCCCCGGTATTTTCAAACTCGGCTAAGTATGACCACATCATCTTTTCCAGGTCCGATTGATCACGGACACCTTGGAGGGGCTTTGAGCTTCCGAATATCTCGGCCATCATCAATGTATCGAGGAGTATATACCCATTTTGTCCAGAAATAATTCTTGCCCCTTCTTGATAGCCTTTGTGCGCTGCCCACAAACCAACGAGTGGAGCGGGGCTGTTCCGAAACCACGCGGGAACTATCGTCTGGATCTCATATCTATTGTGCCGGATAGAGTCCATTAAGCTATTGAAGCTTTGAATGGAATCCCGCGGCACCTTTGACTGATAAAGCTTGGATTGCCCTACGATCCGAATTCCCCTCCCCCCGGAAACGAATAATTCGCTTCGAGAGTAGGCAGGGACTAATGCCAGAAAGTCGATCCCAAACTCATTGCCGCGAGGGGTCAAATGAACTTTCGTTGCTCCCAATGATTGCATAAGAGCAGCTCCGAAGCACTCATACTGGCGATCATCAAGATTTCTCATCCAATAATAGATGCGTGATCGGTTCCTGATTGTCTGTAATGTCCGTGGATTGCGCAATATTTTGCCGTGCCACTGCACCAGTTGTTTGCCGGTGTCCACGCAAACGAAAGAGCGACTGCCGCCGCTCCTGTGATGAAGATCATCAAACACAAGCAAGTCGTTCAGAATAGATTTCCTGAACTTGCTAATGAACTCTTCCTGCTTGCGGTCGACGCTACCGTAGAAAGCCCTGATCGCTTGGAGCGACAGCTCCATAATGGAACGCGTCTTGGGATCGGGCGCTAAGGAGTATATTGCTGAAACAATTCGCGGTCTTGATGGCTTCATTGCTTCCCACTGATATCATCAATATTGTTAATTGCACTCTTTACTTCCGCCGTTAGTTGGAGAAGCTTCGCTCTCTTCTCAGAGTTCATAATTACTGATATCGGGGTTTCATTTAATTCACGCAAAGCGTCCGATATGATCTTAAAGAATCGATCTTCGGTAGACTTTTCCGATGCATGAGTGTCTTCAATGCTGTTATAAACGGCGGTATTGTATGCCGTCTCAAGCGATGCACCACTGCGAAATGACATCCATTCTTTGGGCGCATCAGAGATCATGTAAGATATTTCTCGCAAGTTATCGCGTTTCGTAATGCGTCTATTGCTCCACGCGGCCTCAACTTCCGCTTTTGTAGGATCCTGCCAAGAATCGCCTGAATCGCCTTCCACTCTGTCTACTGGGAACAACCAGCCCACGAACTCATTCAGCGCTGCGGAGTCCTGAAATTCGTTCTTTGCATCATCCCATCGCATCCATTCTTTCAACGCGATACTGCTGCGGCCAAATATCTCTTGGAAAAATGGATAGATTTTCTCGTCAATGTGCTCGCCGACCTCGGTCACTTCCTTTGCTTGCTGAAAGGCGTAATACCCCCGAACCCATTGTCCCGCACCATGAGCAGATAGCCCAAAACTCTTCCCCACTTGAGTCAGTGTCAAATCGTCAGCTTCCATGCGATCAACCAGCAATTTCGCCTTGTTGTAGGCCGGCCACTCCGAGATTCCTGAGACGTGTCGGAGGCCCTGCAAAATCCATGCTGCATTCATACTGTTGTCATTGCCTTCATAAACGAGGCACGAAATTTCCTGAAACGTGTCCATTATCTCTTGGGGGATTGGGTCGCCATTGTCGTAATACCCGGTGACTTCTTTAGCCGCGCAAATGCGTCGATTACCTTCCAAAACAACGTAATTTCCATTTTCGTCAAGTTTTCGAACAACCACACGATCGATTGGCAGGAAGCCATTAGCTTCCATCACAGATTGAAGTTTCCCGACGTCATGATGGTCGATCAATCGTCGACGAGCTGCCTGTTGAACTGGCAGTTGCGTCACCTCCTCATCAGGGACGAATGTCCAGTCGGTGCCCACAAAACGAGGGTTGTTTGGGTCAAGGAAGATTTTTTCCAGCGCAATGTTTTCGGGAGTGAGGTCTGCTGCTAAGGAGGACATACTAATCTCCGATTATTGGTCGACACCCCAATCGTTAAGTGCTTACGCTCGAGATTGGTAGCTGATACCAAAACTAATTTCCTCGGCGCTGCCTCAACCACACAAGCCGGATGGGCTGGGGGGCAGGTCACCCACGCACAGGTCACCAGTTTCCCTGAGATCCTGTGCGAAGAACAAATGGCCGGTCTGGTCAAGCTGCACCGCAGCGATCAGCCCAGAACTGAACGGCAGGTCTGGGCCGATAGTGTTGTTTAAGTTTCCACCCATGAGCATTGTAAACGAGGATCACTTCAGGCTAAGGAGCAGCGTACAATCTAGGAGAGGCGTCCCAATGGCAAAACCGAACCTTGAGACACTGTCCGTCGCGGAACTGAAGCAACTTCAGAAAGACACTGAGAAGGCCATTGCGAGCTTTGAAGAACGCAAAAGAGCTGAGGCGATCGCGGAACTAGAGGCCGTCGCACAGAAGCACGGCTTCAAGCTCAGCGATCTTGTCAGCGGCAAGAAGACTAAAGTCGCTTCCCCTGCCAAGTTCAAGCATCCAGAGAATGCGTCTCTCACTTGGACTGGACGTGGTCGGCAGCCCAATTGGATCAAGGACGGTCTCGCAGCAGGGAAATCACTGGACGATTTTGCGATCTAAGTCTGCGACCAAAGTCTGAGGCAATTCTTTTAGCGTCGGTAGCGGACGGTGCGCACGCTTGGATGTACGTACGCTCACTCCTAGAAGCTGCCGGCAACTTCGTGCCCGAAGCCGAAAAGATTTCGCAGATCAATCAGCGACTACAGCGTCGACCTCGATTTCCACGAGCCACTCCGGATTCACAAAACGATTTATTGCCATAATGGTGTCGATCGGGCGATGTCCGTCAAAACGACACGTGTGCGTATTACATCATGCAGACCAGAGGCAGCCTGTTCGAGCGCTGCCTTGATAATTTCGAAACATTGCTTGGTCTGGGCGTAGACGTCCCCTACGCCATTGGTCTTTCCATCGCTATCAACAGCCGCAGTGCCACCCACAGCGATGTAAGAACCTACTCGGACCGCACGGCTGAATCCGACAATCTTTTCCAATGGGTTGCCGCTTGAAATCAACTGACGTCGGAGGTCCATGTCGCCCGCAGTCTTGGTCAGCAGAGCTTCGTCAGTATTTTTCGTACAGCTTCCAGACTCAGCGCAGGTTGCTGAGTGTGAATCATCCGGTGACAGTTAGGGCAAACCGGAACGAGGTCTGTCTCTGGATCGACTAGGTATTTTCCATTTGTTTGCGATAGCTCGTTTAGATGGTGAACATCAATAACGTCTTCGCCCATTTCTCCGTAGCGATCAGACATTGATTTATTGCAGACCAAGCATTGATGCCCATGTATATCTAGACATCGCTTCCTCGCGGCGGCGCTGCGTTCCACGCGCTTGGAGAGCAACATGGATTGTTCTCCTTCTTCGAATGTTTGGACAATCAAAGGCTCATAAGAATTTGCAGGTGGAATAGGAGTCTCAACCGAATACCATTCTTTACCAAGCTCAACTAAGAATTTGCGTTGAAGGATCGGCTCAAAACGATCAATTTTGACAGGCTCATCTTCCGGAATTTTTCCGTGCTCGTCGACTTTGGCGAACATTGGGAAAGTCAGAAGTGAATATCCTTCTTCAACTACTAGCCTTGTGTGTTCTTCAGATTGGCTGAAGCCGGGGTTCCTTCTGCCTGACGCGTTTCTCTCCCAATCTCTACTAAGAATTAGCCCCTCTTCACTTCCCGAGTGGTGGGACCATAACCCGAAAATGATAAACCGCTTGGTCTCGTTCACGAAGGACCAAGATCAATTCCAATTGTCACAAGTGGCTCCTTGGCTTTCAATAAATTGCTTTCGGTTCATGGCTCGGGTTCCTCTTGGTTCTTATCGGTCCGAAATAGGGTATATGATTGGAGCACTAGAAAGAGATCGCATATCCAATTTCTCACGCTGCTGTCGCATCGAACGGCGGGGTGGACCGGATGCGCTGCCGAATCGCCGTTGCGGCGTCAATGCTTGTTTCGGGGCGTTCACACTGGAGCAACTCGAACAAGCGGCAACTGCTGTTCTAGGCCAAGGTTAGCAGCCATCATCCGCAGCTTTTGAAGCCCCAAACTGCGTTGGCCGTTTTTCTGCATCTTTCCGGCGGCGTTCCAAGCCAAAGCCCCCGGCCCATTGTAGATGACAGATATGGACCGTCCCTTGGGACGAGACAGGACAATCAGATGCTCTGATTCATGCCGGAGACCGACGCTTTTGCCCTGGGTAAGTTTAATTTCAACTTTGCGGCCGTCTTTCGCGCGTGCGTCGTGCCCAAGCGTCGAGGCGGGGTTGAGCTCAAGATCGAACATGAATGACGCGACGACTTCTCCGACACTTCCGACCAAGTGCCCATCCAAAGTGAACTTCCGGCCCGGGAACATTTTCTCGAGGGCGTCGGTTGCGTGATAAAGTTCGTCGATCAAAGTGCCGACCGTTGGCCAATCAGTTTCATTCATGGATTATTCCGACTTTCACTCAAAATGTTCTGATTGCTGTGAGTTTCGTGAACCAACCAGCAACTTTCGAACAGTACGTCAATTTCAGCAAGGAGTAAGCTGTATCCCGGCATCGTTGGCCACAGGAAAGACCGAAGTTTGCCGCAAACGATCAAATTGGACTCGTCGACGCACGTCCGCTCCTTTCGGCCTGCTTTCGTGGCCTGTATTCATACTATTGAATCAATTGGACAGCTACTGCCCGGTATCTAGTGCCGCCCGCAACTCTTCGAGGGTCCACCAGGGACGTGCTGCGTGCACCATCCGGTGACAGTTGGCGCAAAGCAAGACAAGATCGACCAGCTTAGTAGTTTCACCTGCTACAAATTCTGAAATCGGCCTTGAATGGTGGCACTCGATAAACCCAGAACCGCGTTCGCCATAATTCGCTTGAAAGTCGAATCCGCAGGCCTCGCAACACAGGTGCCCATGCTGTTTCAGGTATGAAGCTTTCTTCCGCTTCACGATTGCAGCATTGCGCTCCCGGTAGCGGTGTATGCGGGTCAGCAATTGTCCCTCAGGTGCCTCTGTCAGGTCGTCTTCGGGCAGCACCGGCGCATCATTCGACATTGCCGCTCGTGTCGCATCCACGATTGACGCGACCACTTTCTTCAGCGCCTTCGGATTGTCGGCAAATTCGGCCCAAACGACCTCCTCCAGCTTGTTCCCTCGGCTCAAACCCTTGGTATCATGGTTCGGATCGTGGGCGCGAAAGTTTAGGAGTTTCATGGACACGCCGTTGGCATTGCGCAGTGTGTCGGAACCAGTCAGTCCGAGCGCCTTTGCGACTTGGCTGATCTTCGCCGTTAGTTCGAGCACGCCTTCGCCTTTCGGCGAGAAGTAGTCGTCCGTGTTGTCAAGATAGTAGTCCAGGGCGACGAGAAGTTCGTCGCGCGTCCAAGGTGGGTTTCGTGTCTCGACCATACCTGAACGGTAGCAGCTCAATGTCAATGTCCGCCAGATACATTCAGGGTGTCCGGCACCAGCCATAGAGGGACAGGTTTGGTGACTAACTAGCGGAGGATTTGTATTAGAAACCAGCTACGGATCTATGATTGCTTTGTCCGCGCGGGACAGCTTTGGCTTCTCCTGAGATGATGCTCTGGCCCACCAATGGCCGCGTGAGTGACGATGCCGCCTAGCGTTGCTCTCTTGCTCAAGGTTGGGTGTGGGCCGAATTTGGACGGATTCGAGTCATATCCAGCAATGAGCAGGCAAGTTGTGGTGGTTCAATTCGACCTGACAATAATCATTGCGTTACTTCCGAAGCTAACTCAAATGGCACCCATATGGCACCCACAGGCAGGAATTCAGAACGCACATAGCACGATGAACTCTGTAAGGCTCTATCCGTAATAAGAAAATTTGGTAGCGGAGGAGGGACTTGAACCCCCGACACGCGGATTATGATTCCGCTGCTCTAACCAACTGAGCTACTCCGCCAAACGCGAGGCAGTGGGTACGGTGGCGCGCGCGTTGCGTCAACATGAAAATTGACCTCTCGGACCCTTTGCCGCCTATTGATGGGCCAGATGTGCGCCCTCGGTGGCGATGCGCAGGATCTGGTGGGCGATAAGCGTGCCGTCGGCGGCGTAGGCCTCGGTGGAGACGACCAGAAGCGCGCAGTGGCGATCGACGGAGAGGGCGACGGATTTCGCCATGTCGGTCACCTCGGCGCGGGCCTCGGCGCGCAGCTGCGAGACGGCGATAGCGTGATGCGCCAGAAGCTGGTCCAGCGGCGCCGGGGCGTCTTCGTCCAACCCGGCAGGCAACAGGTCCGCGCGCAGGACGGTGGTTTCCAGCGCCGCGCGGCGGCCCTTGTGTTTCAGGGTGCGCTCCAGAACGGCGACGCGGTCGGCCCCGATCAGGTCAGCCTCGGCAGGTGTCGCGGCGCGGATGTCGGCGCGGCCGCGGAACGGCTCCAGCGAGAGCTGTGTGCCCGCCGCGTCCAGCAGGGAAGGGGTCAAACGGGTTGGCGCGGCCTCGGCTGGCGCCTGCGCGGCCACCAGCGTCCCGCGTCCCGGTTTGCGGTTCAGGTAGCCCATCCCCTCGAGGCTGATCAGCGCGCGCCGCATGGTCCCCTGGCTGACGCCGAACTCGTCGGCCAGCGTGAACTCGTTGGGCAGCCGACGCCCCACCTCCCAATCGCCCTTGGTGATTCGAGCGATCATTTCGGTCTCGGTCGTCTTGTAGAGGGGCGTGCGCGCCATGGCAGGAGCTCCGGGTCTGGTCATCTCACCATGCCGCGGCGCAGCATTTGCCGCAACGCGCCAAACGTCGCGGGCGCGGGGGGCGCTGCCGCCGGGATGCAGCGCCACGGCGACAGGCTTTTGCAGGGCTCAGACGTCGGCGCGGTTGGCGATCAGATCGTCCACGACCGACGGGTCGGCCAGCGTCGAGGTATCACCGAGCGAGCCGTAGTCGTTCTCGGCGATCTTGCGCAGGATGCGGCGCATGATCTTGCCCGAGCGGGTCTTGGGCAGGCCCGGCGCCCATTGGATCACGTCCGGTTTCGCAATCGGCCCGATCTCCTGACGCACCCAGTTCTGCAAAGTGGTCTTCAGCTCGTCCGAAGGCTCCTCGTCGTTCATCAGGGTCACGTAGCAGTAGATGCCCTGGCCCTTGACCGGGTGCGGGAAGCCCACCACGGCGGCCTCCGAGACGGTCTCGTGAGCGACCAGCGCGCTCTCGATCTCCGGGGTGCCCATGCGGTGGCCCGAGACGTTGATCACGTCGTCGACGCGGCCGGTGATCCAGTATTCGCCGTCAGCGTCGCGTTTGCAGCCGTCGCCCGAGAAGTAATAGCCCTTGTAGTCGCTGAAGTAGGTTTTCACGAAGCGCTCATGATCGCCCCAGACCGTGCGCATCTGGCCGGGCCAGCTGTCGGCGATGACCAGCACGCCCTCCACGTCGTTGCCCTCGATCACGTCACCCGAGGCGGGGTCGAGCACCAGCGGCTTCACCCCGAAGAAGGGTTTCTGCGCCGAGCCGGGCTTCAGCTCATGGGCGCCGGGCAGGGGGGTCATCATGTGGCCGCCGGTCTCGGTCTGCCACCATGTGTCGACGATGGGGCATTTACCCTTGCCGATGTTCTCGTTGTACCAGTTCCAGGCCTCGGGGTTGATGTTCTCGCCCACGGTGCCGAGCAGCTTCAGGCTGGAAAGATCGTATTTTTCGATGAAGCTGTTGCCCTTGCCCATCAGCGCACGGATCGCGGTGGGGGCGGTGTAGAACTGGTTCACCTTGTGCTTTTCGCAGACCTCCCAGAAGCGCCCGGCATCGGGGTAGGTGGGCACACCCTCGAACATCAGGGTCGTGGCGCCGTTGGCCAGCGGGCCGTAGACGATGTAGCTGTGGCCGGTGACCCAACCCACGTCCGCCGTGCACCAGAAGACGTCCCCTTCCTTGTAGTCGAAGGTATATTCGTGGGTCATCGCCGCGTAGACGAGGTAGCCGCCGGTGGTATGGACCACGCCCTTGGGCTGGCCGGTGGAGCCGGAGGTGTAGAGGATGAACAGCGGGTCCTCCGCGTTCATCTCTTCAGGCGGGCAATCGTCGCTGACGCGGGCGGCGATCTCGTCGTACCAGAAATCGCGGTCCTCGACCCAGGCGACCTGACCGCCGGTGCGCTTGACGACGAGGCACTTGGTGTCGATGCCGTTGTGCAGCAGCGCCTTGTTGACGTTGTCCTTCAACTCCGTGACCCGGCCCCCGCGCGGGGCGCCGTCGGCGGTGATGACGAGTTTCGCCGCGCAACCCGTCACCCGCGCGGCGAGCGCATCGGGCGAGAAGCCCGCGAAGACGACCGAGTGGATCGCCCCGATCCGCGTGCAGGCCAGCATCGCGTAGGCGGCCTCGGGGATCATCGGCATGTAGAGCACGACGCGGTCGCCTTTGCCGACGCCCAACTCCTTGAGGACATTGGCAAAGCGGCAGACGTGGCTGTGCAACTCGCGGTAGGTGATATGCTGCGCCGCGTCGTTCGGATCGTCCGGCTCGAACAAGATCGCCGTCTGGTCGCCGCGTGTCTCGAGGTGGCGGTCG